>JBGAUP010000485.1:0-2055 GCA_044228585.1 Runella sp.
TGACTAACAGAGGGTTTATGGTCTGCCATATTGGTACAGGTATAATTGAAGGGCGTACTGAGTAGGTATTCAACGTATTCCTTTTTGCTTATCATTCAGTAAATTTATAAACTAAATATTCATCAAGCGAAAGTCCTAATTTCTAAGAATATGGATTAATTTTGATAAAATAAAGTCGAGTAAGATATAAGAAGTGAGGGTTTTAGTACTCTCACTTTTCCAGTTTAAAACCCACAAAACCATTACGTTTTGCCAGAAACTCAGCTCATAAAAGCCTGTTTGCGGGGTGAAGCCTCCGCTTATGAAAGCCTTTATCATAAGTATGCCCCAAAAATGTTGGTGGTATGCAAACGCTACGTGAGTGATTACGAAGATGCCAAAGACCTCCTCCAAGAGGGGTTTATGAAAGTTTTTCAGGAATTACACCGTTTCCGAAATGAGGGTTCTTTTGAAGGTTGGATAAGGAGAATAATGGTCAACATTGCCCTCGAACATTACAAAAAAATCGTCAAGCCCAATCACAACTTGGAAGATATTTCACTTCTAAATGATTATACACAGCCTGTTGACAATCAAGATATTGAAAGTCAACTTTCAGCTGAGGAATTATTGCTTTTGGTACAAACCCTACCGCCTGCTTATCGAATGGTGTTCAACTTATACGTTTTTGAGGGATTGAAACACCATGAAATTGCAAAGCAATTGGGGATTGGAGAAGGCACCTCTAAATCAAACTTACAGGATGCTCGCCGAATACTACAAAAGAAAATAGTGACGATGACAAAAGAAGCTAAAACCCGTTCGATATGAGTGAGCAAGAACCACACAAAATAGACGAAACATTCCGTTCGATGATTGAACGGATGTCGTTCACTGCTCCACCAGCCAACTTGGATGGCATGAGAGCTAACGTTCTCCAGTTACAACTGGGGCGGCTACAAACCGAAAATAACTGGCTCAAAGCCACCTTAGGAATAGCCGTGTTGCTTCTGGGTAGCAGTGGGTATTTATTGCTTAAAGGTAAGCCTCCTACTTCGGTGAGGCAAGCCCCTATCGCTCAACAAATCATCACAGTACGGCAAACTGACACCGTTTACATTACCCGAACGAAGCGGGTATATGTATATTCTAAACGCCTAAATAAATCTAATAGTAACTCTAATTTTGAACCCCTGTCGAATGAAGAAACAACTACATTAAGCTCCAACCTTACCAAAGAGAAGACAAATGAGATTGAGGAATCTACCAATCTTGGCACTGATAAAAGAGGAATAATTAAAAATGACCAACCCCAGCACTTACGAAATGACCATCGTAAAACGGCACAAAATCAAAGTCAGCAGATTTTGAATAATAACATCAATGGACTAAATAGAACTGATAATACAAAAAACCAAAGTGATTTTGAGACGGGGGAGTTGGCATCTAACGAAAATAAACAAATCAAGGAATTAAAATCTTCTATGGAAACCTCACCCAATACTGAGGCGAAAATCACAAACATCGAATATCTAACTCCTCTAAGCTATTCGTTGGACCCACAGCTAAAAATGCCGTCTGTTCGATATAAGACTAAAAATCAGTCAATTATAAAATACAGAACCCCACGAGATTCGTTTGTGAAGCGACTCTCTATCGGTGCTTACTATGCGCCTGAATGGAATCAACTCAACCTTCGCAGAGATGAAGTGCAGGCTTTCGAATATGGAAGAGAAGAAATTAAAAATAGCCAAGTAGTGGGTTTACGCACGAGCATAAAATTGAGCAATCACTTAACGCTCCTGACGGGAATAACTCACCAAACCATCAACTTTGAACACAAAGATTCTCAAAAAGAAAGTCTTATGGCCGAAGAAATAGACGGACATCTTACATTCATTCACCGAACAGCGTTTGGTACAACCCAGATCCCTACCGAACAAATTACGTCAAAGATAGAGGTTGGTAGTAAGATTTCGGTCGAAGGTGATGACGATAACTTTGCCCAATATTGGCAAATTCCTTTGGCATTACGATACGATTTTTATAACCAAAAATATGCTTTGTTTGAAAAGA
>JBGAUP010000115.1:0-17030 GCA_044228585.1 Runella sp.
CCGCACCCGTCGCAGCGAAACAGATATTTATCACTATCAGGTGCAACTTTTTGAAAATCAAAGCCAAAGAGGTGTACAAACAACGCACCTCGAAACCGTTCGGAAGAATGTATCCACCACCTTTGAAAATTTAAAACTAACACTCATCAGAAAACGGCGTGAATTGCCCAATCCAGCGACCTACCTTGTGGAATCACCTGCCGATTATCCTATCCAAGAAACATTGCTGCCGATTGCAAAGCGATTGATTGTGAAGCATGTGGCGTAGATAGATATTTTGCGTACATCACCAACGATTTGCCCTGTGTGTTGGGAATATCGCCCTTGAAGTATCGGATGACGTGCTGATAGAGATACCTTTGAGGTGTTTTTAATTTACCAACAGGGCCATCCAAGCCTCTTTCACTTGCCCATTTTTAAGAAGGCTTTTGGCCAATTCTTTATAGTTCTCGCTCGGATTGTGCATTTTAAAATCAGCAATTTCACTCGAATTGGGTAGATTTTCGATATTTCCGAGTCTTCCCAATTCATTACCCGTAAAATCTTTATCATTTCTAATAAAATCTGGTATGGCATCTACCCCAATGCCGCGGTGAACACTCGGTTTGGGTACTTCAAAAAGGGCGTTGCCCGAAGCTCTACAATACCAATCACCCCCCAAACGAGCGACCCAATCGGTTTTGGTTTGGTCAATTTTACCGTTTTCACCTAAAATCTCTTCTGAGAAATGAGCTAAAATGACCTCGCAAATAACCAAATTAGGAGCCCCCCCTTGTTCTCCCATCTGAATTATTTGCTTGACTTTACACTCAAAAACCGCTTTGGATTCGGCTACTCTCGGAGGTTTTACCATTACCGATGGGGATTCGGTAAAGCCTGCTTTTACAAATTCATTGACACCTTTTCCGTACTCACAACTTGCCAACGACATCTGCTCAACCATCGCATAGTCCACCATATTGATAACCACTTCGTCATGCTCCAAAACATTTTCGAGCGTGTGCTTAGTGCTACCATCTCTAACCCTGCGATTGGGCGAAAAAATCAAGGTTGGGGGATTAGTACCAAAAATATTGAAGAAACTAAAGGGGCTTAAATTTACCTTGCCATCTTTATCAACAGTAGAGACAAATGCTATGGGGCGCGGAGCTATGGCTCCTTGCAAATAACCGTGTAAAACAGGAATGGAAACCTCTTTGGGATTGATGGTAAGCATATTATTTACTTGGTAAAATGGTTGTTCTGACCTCTCCAAAATCTACCTTATAGCCATCTTTTTCAGCATAGCCCTTGATGACAATCGTATCGCCGTCTTCTAAAAAAGTACGGGTAGAGCCATCGGGCAAGGTTATTGGGTTTTTACCGCCCCAAGTCAATTCTAACAACGAACCATAACTATCAGGTGTTTTGCCCGAAATCGTACCCGAAGCCAATACATCTCCCACATTCAGATTACAGCCATTTACCGTATGATGAGCTACCTGTTGGGCTACTGTCCAGTACATATTTTTGAAATTGGAGGTACAGATGAGGGATGAAGAATCAGCGACAAGGGATGAGTTTTTAGGAATAAGATAAACTTCAAGCGTGACGTCGAAATTCCTTCTATGTTTTTCTTGTAAATAAGGCAAAACGGTTGGATGTTGCTTTTCGGCTGGTACTCTGAATGGTTCGAGTTCTTCAATGGGAACGACCCAAGCCGACATGGAAGAAAAGAAGTTCTTGGCTAAAAAGGGTCCCAAAGGCACGTATTCCCATCGTTGAATATCTCTTGCCGACCAATCATTGAATAAACAAAATCCAAAAACGTAGTCCTCGGCTTGGTTTACATCAATGGCATTTCCAATTGGGTTGTTTTTACCAATTATCGTGGCCATTTCCAATTCAATATCCAAACGTTTGGTGGGCATAAAGGCAGGGGGCGTGGTATCTGAGGCATTTACTTGCCCTTTGGGGCGGTGAAAATTAGTACCCGAAACGAATATTGAACTTGCCCGTCCGTGGTAGGCTACGGGCAGGTGCTTCCAATTGGGCAAAAGTGCATTGGTAGGGTCACGAAACATCGCCCCAACATTATAAGCGTGCTGCTCCGACGAATAGAAGTCTGTATAATCGCCAATTTTTACGGGCAGATGAAGTTCGATAGCCCCTCTGCCCCCCAAAAGAGGCGTTTTTGCATTTGAGGTTATAACCTTTATCCTATTCCTAACCTCATTGGTTTTTTCTTTTCCCAAACTGATAAAATCATTTAAAAAATCATTTCTAAAAACTGATTTTTTGATTTTTAAATCATCGAAAAGCCCCGTTTCTGCCAAAGCGTAAAGATCTATCACTTGTTCGCCTACGCGAGCAGCGAGGCGTTTTTTTTGATTTTTTGCCGAAAAAACACCGAAAGAAACACTTTTTATCATTGAATTCATTTTTGCATTTTTTACCACTTAGAACGCATTAGGTCCTTCTATGTGTCCTATTATGAAATTTTTTATTGTGTGCTATGTGGTGATAAACTTTACTCAATCCAACTCTTATAATACTTTCCATCATCAATTTTCAAGGCTTCTTCTGTGATGCTTAGTGGTCTAAAAGTATCTATCATTACAGCCAATTCTTCGGTTTTGGTTTGTCCGATGCTCCGTTCATAGGCACCAGGAGCAGGTCCGTGAGGAATACCTGCAGGATGCAATGTGATATGCCCTTGTTCAATATTATTTCGACTCATAAAATCTCCATCCACGTAATACAGCATTTCGTCGGAATCAATATTTGAATGGTTGTCGGATGATAGTCGTACAATCGTGGTACAAACGAGCAAATCACAAAAGCCTTTGTCTCGAAAGTTTGATGCACAGGTGGCGGTTGATGCACCCGCCCCGTAATAGGTTCGAAATTATGAATCGAAAAGCCATACGGAAAATTATAACCGTCCCAGCCCACTACGTCAAAAGGGTGAGTAGGGTAAAGCATTTCGTACAAAACACCCTGTTTCTTGATTTTCATCACAAAATTGCCCTTTTCATCGTGCGTTTCGAGATCTTGGGGTAGTTTATAGTCACGTTCACAAAAAGGCGAATGCTCTAAAAGCTGACCAAACCAATTGCGGTAACGCTTGGGTGTATAAATAGGATGAAAACTTTCGGCAAACAACAGGCGATTATCTTCGGTATCGAAATCAATTTGATAAATCACGCCACGAGGAATGATTAAATAATCGCCATACTCGAAAGGAATATTGCCCAACATGGTTCGTAATGTACCTTTTCCGCGGTGTATAAAAAGCATTTCGTCGGCATCAGCATTTTTGTAGAAATAGCTTCTCAATGATTTTTTTGGGGCGGCCAAACCAATATGAATGTCAGAATTGACCAAAAGCGGTGTTTTGCTTTCTAAAAAATCATCCTTAGTGGGTACTTCAAAGCCTTTGAGAAGCCTTGCTTTCATACTTTTTTGAACCGCTATTTTGGGAGAAACATCCGTTTCTGATAAAATCTCTTTTACCATAGTTGGGCGATGAACGTGGTACATTAAAGCCGACATTCCATCGAAGCCAATAGTACCAAAGAGTTGTTCGTAATACAAAGCCCCCTTTTGTCCTCCCGATGGGGAAAGATTGTCAATTTCGTGTTTATAAAATTGAATGTGTCGTTTTGGGGGTATTTTTCCGAGTTTGTGATAGATAGGCATTTTGATTTCGGTTTTTAAAGATTTGTGGGTTTGCTCATTTTTTAGAAAATTGTCAAACCTTTCAGTCTTCTTGCTACTTCTTCATCAATCAATTCTTGCTCCGTTTTTTGCCAAGATTCATTTTTTGGTAATTCGCCTGACAGGTCATACCATTTCAGTAGTGTACCAGTAGCTGAGGCTTTCATAGCCAAACGAATCGAATTAGGACTATTGTTTTTCATCAATCAAGGTGCTATTCTCCGTGATTTTTTTTAAAATATTTTGGGCTGTACTGATTTCGGCATCTGAAATTTCGCCCAGTGCGGTTCTTCGTATTTTTTGTACTAAATCTTTCGATTGTTCAAGTGTTTCTTGCCCTTTTGGAGTGATAGTGAGCTTAAACATCCGCCGATTTGTCGGGTGAATTTCTCTGGTCAGGTATTCATTTTTTACCAGTAATTCAATAATCCGAGTTACTGAGGCCTTGTCTTTAAAGACCATTTCAGCGATTTCGTTTTGTGTGGCTTCGGGGTAATCAATAATGGTATTCAGAATCAACCATTGATCAAGTGTAATCTCAAAACCATGTTTTTTAAACTGGTTTAGAAAAAACTGCCGATAGATTTTTACCGTTTTCTCTAAGTTGTAGAAAAAAGTATTACTTAATTTTTCCATACGACAAATTTAATATCAATAGTTGATATATCAACAAAAATATTAATATTTTATGAATTATTTTCAAAATACCTCCTACTCTATTGCTCTAAGGCAAATGCTTATCCCATGCGTATAGTATTTCAAAGATTCGATTAGACACAAAACTCCATTGGAGAGGTAGCACAAACTAAAATCCCCGAAAGAGACATAGTCTTTCGGGGATTTATTGCTTTCTCCGCGGCTTTTATTACTTCACCCTCACCGCCTTGGCATCAAACATATTCATCAACGAGCCTTTGAGATTGTCATCATCTACTTTGCTAAGTTCAATGTTGACATCATAGCCCTGAGTAGTAAAGAAAATCGTGATTTTGCCTTCAGCTTCTTCCACGGTGGCTGGGATGGTTTCTTTTGCATCTCCTGCTGCAATTTTTAGCTCACCTACCAATTTGCCGTCCTTACGTGTAATTTCTGTGGCAAATTTAGCATCACCATTGGGGGTACCCACCACTAAGATTTCCCATTTACCCGCAAAAAAGTCGGTAGCAGGTTTGTCGGTTTGTGAAAAACCTTGAAGGGCGATTCCTACAACAAATGCGAGAAGAAAAACAACTGATTTTTTCATTAGAATTGCGTTTTGTACGTCGCCACGTTGGTTTATTGATTGGTTGAATTAGTTTTATTTTGCTCTACTTGCTTTCACATCAAACATATTCATGAGCTTCCCCTTGAGGTTATCGTTGTCCTCTTTCTCAAGATCCATGTTGATGTTCATGCCATTGGCTTGGAAAAACACCTTGATTTTTCCACTTTCTGTTTCTTCTATTTTGTCAAGTGCTTGGTCACCGCCCATTTTCTCCGATACCATTTTGCCCGTCAGTTTACCGTCTTTCCGTTCCAAAATCAGTTTGAGTTGGGCATCTCCGCCAGGCGTTCCTATCATGGTAGCATTCCAAGTACCGACAAAGTAATCAGGATTGGCTCCTGTCTCAGCAGGTTTTTCTACAATTGCCGTCCCTTCATTCGTCATTTTGAACTCAAATCCCATCACGACCATCAGGGAGCCTTCGGCTTTGGGGTTTGTGAAAACAACATACATATCTTGCAGTTTTCCGTCGAAGTTGGTCGGCAATTGAACTGGAACGGACACAATTGACGGCGCAAAACCTCCTTTATCAGATGCTTCTAAGAATTTTGATTTTCCGACCAATGCACCCGTTGGACTACCCAATCGTAATTCTACTGCCCCACCTGCAGCGTTCAACTGTGCTTTAGGTGCGCTGGCAGCCACTTGCAGTTCGGAAATACCAGTTAAATCAACCTGCTTCATCGTCATGTACGCTCCGTTTTTGGCAGGGATAGCCAAGTTGTTGCCTCCGAAGGCCATTTTATTGATGTCAACGTATTCATCAAAGCCGTGCGGATCTACTTTTGAGTTTCTCAGTACAAATGTTTGCTCCGATTTCAACGCAGGAAGGCCATTCGCTCCTTGGTCTTCGTAAGCCGCCCGAACGATATATACCCCTTTGTTTTTGTCAGAGGCTGGGGCTTTGGTCGTAAATGAACCTTTGACAGGTAGCGTTTTTGCCTTCGGTTTTTCGTTGGCAATGTTCAGGATATACTTCACCATTTCCGAAGCATCGGCGGTCGAAAGTTGGGGGTGACCCGCCATCGCTGTTTCGCCCCAAACACCACTTCCACCCGCAATTACTTTCTTCGTGAGTTTTTCTAAAGCCGAGTTATCGCCTTTGTATTTGTTGGCTACGTCGCGGTAGGTAGGTCCGATAGACTTCTTGTCCACACTGTGGCACGCCATACAGTCGCTGGCTTGAATTAGTTTTTTACCCGTTGCAAACGCCGCGCTGGCATCTGCCGAACGGTGCCCCATGGCAATCATGTTTTTATCAAAACCTTCGGCCAAATAGTCAATGTTGACCGCTACGTTTTCGGGGTCAATGCCTTGTCCCAAGGTACCGTCTTCCTTGTCTTTGACTTTGATTTCGTACTCAAATGACTTATTAGCCACATAAAACGACTTGTTGCTTTTTGGCATTTCGAGGCTCAACACTGGCGGCTCATTCCCTGCTGTGATTTCCATGGATTGCGTGTTAATTCCCCCTTTGCCATCGTCCACGGTCAAGGTTGCTTTGTATATTCCTGCTTTGGCAAGCGTCACGTTGGCCTCGGGCGTCGTGATGATTTTGTTGAAGCCTGTTTTTGAAGTGATTTTCCACGTATATTTCAATACATCTCCATCAGCGTCGGTCGTTCCTTTGGCACTCAACTTCAAGTTAAACGGTACGGCCCCTCCCATTTGATTAGCAGCCAGTTGAATCTGGGGTTTGCGATTGCCGCCGTTGTACTCAATCCGAATCAAACGCGCGTCGTCGTTGGCCGTAAACCAACCCGAGCCGTATTCGAGCATGTACAAGTCTCCGTTTTCGGCAAACTCCATATCCATCGGATTACTGAATTTATAACTTGGCATAAAGCGTTCCATCGAGGCATAGTTGCCATCTTTGTCAAAACTCACGGCCATCACCCAGCCACGCATCCATTCATAGGCAAAAAACTTACCATCGTAGTATTTCGGAAACGCTCTTTCGGCATTGGCATACATCTCTTTGTAGTAAACAGGGCCAGCCATGGGGTTACAGCCACCTGCCCCCAACAGCGGAAACTCCTCACTTTTTGCGTACGTGTACCAAATCATCGCCCCTTTGGCCTCGGGCAATTGAATCAGCCCCGTATTGTTGGGCGAGTTATTGACGGGTTTAAATACATCCCACTTTTCGCCCGACTGCTTGGTTTCAAAGTTAAATTTGTTGTAAGGCTGGTTGTTACCTACAAAATGGGGCCAGCCGTAGTTACCCGCTGCGGGTGCTTGACCAAACTCACACGTACCTGCGGGGCCACGGTTGGGGTCAGCTTTCGACGCATCTGGGCCTACATCTCCCCAATACAGCTTGCTATTTTTAGGATCCACCGAAATTCTATATGGGTTGCGGTGACCCATGGTGTAGATTTCGGGACGGGCTTTGTCTGTTCCTTTTGCAAATAGATTTCCTTCTGGAATGGTGTATGTCCCATCGGGTTGTGGTTTAATTCTGAGGATTTTACCCCGTAAATCATTCGTATTGGCCGACGATTTTTGAGCATCCCACGGGCTACGGCCTGGGCGTTCGTCGCTTGGGCTATAGCCATTTGAAGCGTGGGGGTTGGTATTATCACCCGTCGAAAGGTACAGATTTCCTGCTTTGTCCCAATCAATCGAACCACCCGTATGGCAACATTCTTCGCGTTGGGTTTCTACTTTCAACATTTCTTTTTCAGAATCCAACACGAGTTCATCTCCTTTCAAGGTAAATCGTGAAAGTACGTTGTATGAGCCTTTGGTGGAAGAATAAAATAAATAAATCCACTGATTCTGAGCAAATTTAGGGTCTTTGTTCAATCCCAGCAGGCCATCTTCCGCTACGGATTCTTTCCCGTCTTTGCTCACGTATTTTAAGCTAACAGGAAGCTTGGCAATGGTTTTCAGTTGCTTGGTTTTGTTGTTGTACAAACGCACTTCTCCTTTGCGTTGAATAAACAACACACGATCTTTGTCCAACACCGTCAATTCTACGGGTTCGTCGAGTTTCTCTTCCAAAACCACTTTCGTAAAACGATTTTCTTCGGGTCTTGATTTTGAGTAATCAAGCGGCTTGGGCGTATCTCCTCCCACTACGTACTGAATACCAGCATACAAATGATTCAAGAACAGTGCCTCCGAAAACGTCTCGTCGGTATGCCCCATTGCGGTGTAGAAAGCGCGGCCACCGTCGTACTCTTGGTACCAGCTCATGGGATGATAGTCTGGATTTTTGCCACCTGTATAGCTTTTTTCATCAATCGTCAAGACGACATTGATTTTGGGTGAAATTTCTTTAAAGCTGTAAAACTCATCGCTACGCTCAAACTCATCGGGCATTCCTTTGGTGGCCCAGTGGTTTTTAAGTTTGACGATAAATTTTCCTTTTTGGACATTGTTGGGATTGGGGTGGTCAAGGAAGTACGCCCCTGCCAGTTTGCCATACCACGGCCATTCGTACTCGGTGTCGGTCGCGGCGTGAATCCCCACGTAGCCACCTCCCGCTTGCACATAACGCTCAAAAACTTCTTGTTGTGCATTGTTGAGGATGTCGCCTGTGGTATTAAGAAATACGACAGCATTGTACTTTTTGAGGTTCAGTTCGCTAAACTGCGCCGCATCTTCGGTGAAGCTCACGCCAAAGCCTTTTTCTTTGGCCATTTTGGCAAGGGCCGTTTTCCCAGCTTCTATTGACTGGTGACGAAATGCTGCCGTTTTGCTAAAAACCAACACATTGACTTTGGGGGTTTGAGCAAAAAGCGCATTTGCAAAAAACAGCATACATGCTACTTTAAGAAACAGTTTGTTCATTTTTAACTTATTTATTTTTACTTATTTTTATTCTTTTACTTTGATTTCAAAACCAGCACCGACGACTTTCCCTTCCAAGGCGACACATAAGACTTAAACATCTGATAATCTGCCATTTCCTCACGAGTTTCGCCCGTAAAAATATTAAACCATGTTGCTTCAAATTTGCCCAAAGGCTGTTTGGGTACTACCACGTTGATTTGAGCATTTTCGGCAGGGATGTAGTACAAATACAAGCCATTGCCATCGGTCAAAGGATAGCCGCTTGTGGAAAAATTGTCGTTTCCGATACGGCTATTTATCGTTAATTTAGGTTTATAGGGCAGCAGTTTATTGAAGTCGTAGCGAGAAAATAAGGTTTGCAGATGCTTATAATAGTCAAACCGTGGTTTGTGAAACGACTGTTTTCCATTCAAGGCATCATGAATTACAATATCCCAAGACGTATTTTGCCAATAATACGTCGAGTAAACTCCCGCAAAAACACATTCATAATTTCGTTCGAGGCATACTTCTGGATTGACATAATTGCCTACAAACGAGGTATAAGGTCCTTCTTCATATCCGCCGTGTTCGATATTCATCACGGGTTTGGTAGGGTGCTTTTGGTATGCTTCAAGGCTCAACGAATACAGGTCTGAACGCCAATTTTGAATAGAAATAAAATCTACTTTATCGGGTTCACGCGCACAATACTCATAATCGTGAACCGTCACCAAACGCTTATAAACATCTAATCGGCGGACTCGTTCTATTCGTTCATTGATATATGGAATATCGCAACGACCATAGTCTAAGGCTTCTTTTGATACATCCCAGACAATATTTGGATAAGCTTGATAACGTTTGATGACATAATCGAAGTAACGGTTGTCTTCTGCCGAATACATCGTAGGCCAATTGACTTTTTTGTTCCACACATAAATCATCAAATGCGCCACGATTCCTTGTTCGTGCAGGTGCTGAATCACACGGTCGAGATGCTGAAAAAAATCGGTATTTAATTGACCAAAATCTGGGTTTTCATTTGTGCCTTTAAAAACCGTATAAGGAGGTTTCTTATAATTGTATTGCGATGGTACATTGTCTGGCACTTTCCAACCTACATCATAAGCATATACATTCATTACCACCTGATTGAATCCATTTTCTTTAACCGCTTGGATGATTTCAGTGGTTTTGGGCAACGCATTTTTGTCGTTTATGTCCAACGCAAATAGCCAATCAAGCTCAAAAGCCAATGCGAAATAGGGTTTGCCATCTTGATAAACAAATTTCTGAGATGCCTCTGGCGCGACCGTTACACCTCCGTGAATATCAGCGTTTGTGTTTTTTTCTATCTTAATACTCCCTTTCAAACCTGAAAGGGAATGAGCCGTCGAGAATGTTTGGTAATGAAAATCACCTACTTTGTCGCCTGAAAATCGTAATACAAATTCGTTTTGACCGTTATAAAACCCATGAATTGTCACTGGCTTTTTGTTTTCGTCGGTTACTACTGCCCCAAAAACAAGGTCGAAAGGATTTTCAACAGCTAAGTTTTGAACCTTAAAAACAATGTCTATCGGCTGGTATTGACCCGCAACGATTGCATTATTTTTAGCATTAAACGCTACTTTTTTCTGCCCAAAAACGAACAGATTTATAGAAAGAAAAAGGAGTATTAGGCTTTTATTCATCGCTCTTCGTTTATCACTAATTCCTCAAACTCAGTAACCCCACCCCAGCGGCATCAAACCCACCATCAGCACATAAAATTTGCCCGTTGATATAACTTGCCTGAGGGCTACACAGAAAATAAACGGCGTTTGAAATTTCTTCGGTGCTACCATAACGCGCCAGCGGAATGGCATCGGCATACGACGTTCTGATGTCGGCACTGTGTACCAATTTGGCCATTTCGGTTTCCACAGGCCCAGGAGCTACGGCATTGGCGCGTACCCCTTTGTTTCCATATTCTACGGCTTGTTGTTTGGTAAGGTGCATGATGGCGGCCTTGCTTGTTCCATACGCAATACGTAACGTACTTGCTCTCACGCCCGAAATGCTGGCAATGTTGACGATGCTCCCTTTTCCTGCCACCAACGCGGACAGACAAGCCTGACTACACAAAAAAGTACCGTTTAGGTTGCTTCCCATCACGGCACTCCATTCCTCAAACGTCACTTCTTCCGCAGGTTTGAAAATAGCAACCCCCGCGTTGTTGACAAGGGCGTGAACAGCCGAAAACTGAGCGGTTATTTTATCAAACGTGCTTTTTACTTGCTTCGGATTGGAAACATCGCACAAGAAAAAAGAATAATTGCGCAAACCTTTTAACTGGGTTTTGCATTGCCGCATCGCTTCTTTGTCGCGGTCTATGATGACCACGTGGTACTTTTCGGCGTAAAATCTTTTGGCTATTTCTAAGCCAATTCCACGGGCAGCACCTGTGACTACGGCTACTTTATCGTCCATTGGATGGCTGTTTCAATCAGTTTTACAAAATTTTCGTTTTGCCAAGCGGTTTCGCTATGACCAATAGACGTATAAAAGGTTTTTCCTTTTCCCGTTTGTTTGTACCACGCCACGGGGTGGTCTTTGCCCATGCCAAAGTTCTTAGATTTAACAAATAGGATATTTCCGCTGGGATTGATGGCGTCGCCATTGATGGTATAAACCATGTTGAAACCTTTTTTGCGAGGATTTTCAAAAAATACGTACCATTCGTCGGAGTGCGACCATTTTTGAGGCAAACCTTTGAAGAGACTGTCTTTTTGAGGATCGAGAAGAATATCGGCCAATTGAAACTGCGGATTGATGGGATGATGCGAAAACTCTGCCCCCAACAAATTCTTTACATACCAATCCCAATGATGAGAATTGTCGCCCGCGCCGTGAATCCCCAGTAAACTTCCGCCGTTTTCGACGTACTGCTCCAAAGCGCGTTTTTGGTCGTCGTTGATGACTTCACCCGTGGAATTATTGAAAATGACGGTGCTAAACTTGGCCAATTGTTCGGCGTTGAAGACACCCCCTTCCTCTGTTTCATAGACATACCAGTTGTTTTTCTTTGCCAACCCTTCAATCACAGGCTTAGAAGCATCAATCGAGGCCCCGTGCCGAAAACCTGTCGTTTTAGAAAAGACTAAAATAGCGGACTGATTGGCTGGAAAAGTGATTTGAGGAGCTTCGGTTTCGTAGGAAACAGGAAAGCCGTACATGACTTTATAGATAAATATTCCTCCTACTGCTCCCAGCAGCACGACCAATCCCAGTACAGACCAGAGTACAATTTTAATAATGCGCTTCATGTACTTACGTAATTTTTTGGGCTAATTGAATCTTGCACTTTTCCTAAGGCAGTATCATTTCTTGACAAAGGTATAGAAAATAAATTTTTATTGTCTATTTTTCAGACAATAATTTTTTCCTTACTTTGCCTTTGAAGAGTACCATTTTTACAAACGGCAAATTTTAAGGATAAACGTTAACTTTGTAACCTAACTAAGCACATCATTATGAAATTTTTTAATGAACAATCCTTCATCCGTCAGCTTTCGATAGACTGCGTCATTTTTGGTTATCAGGATACGGAACTGAAAGTGCTGGTGCCCAAGATTGGGGTTTCAGAAAACTTGTGGGCATTGCCTGGCGGATTTATCATGCAGAATGAAAGCATTGACGAGGCGGCTTTGCGAATATTGGAAGAAAGGACAGGTTTGAAAGATATTTATTTGGAACAGTTTCGGGTATTTGGCCACACCCACCGCACCAATCACGAAGTATTTGAGGGGCTAAATGCCCTCAAGGATGATTTTATTAGACATAACCTCTTCGATGAGGCGAGTCTTCAATGGCTTACCCAACGCTTCGTTTCGATTGGTTATTATGCGTTGGTGGATATAAACAAAGTCAATCCACAAAAAGGCTCTTTTGACGAATCCATTGGCTGGTACAATACCAAAGAGCTGCCCAAAATGATCATGGATCATAACGAAATGGTGGGTTACGCACTCGAAACCCTCCGCCAAAACCTTGACCAAAAGCTCATTGGCTTCAACCTCTTGCCCGAAACCTTTACGATGCGGGAAGTACAAGAACTCTACGAAGCGGTCTATGACAAACCCTTTGCCCGCAACAATTTTCAAAAGAAAATGCTCGACCTTGACGTCCTCGAACGCCTCGAAAAGAAATTTACGGGGGCGCAGAACAAGGCCCCGTATTTGTATCGGTTTAGGAAGTAGGTTTTGCCACGAATTATTTATGCCGTTTAGTTGTCCCAATCCGTGGCAAAACTTTGCCCTTATTTTGTACTGATAGTTACACTTCCCTGTTTCAGCCCTTTCGCCTCTGCTTTTACAGTAATTTTTCCTGCTTTCTCATTGGGTTGCATAATCACCAAGCCTTTTCCTTGAAATACCTTCTTTTCGGGTTTCTGGAAACTGCTCATGTCTCTTGGATTGCCGTTTCCTACGCCAATGATTTTTCCATTGCCTTCAACCTTGAATTTCACTAAAATATCATCTACTGAGGGTACAACATTGCCTGCTTCATCTATTACTTCTACATTGATAAAGGCAAGGTCGTTTTTGTTTGCATTAATGATATTTCTGTCCGCTTTTAGTCTGATTGCCACTGGTTTTCCTGCCGTTGTAAATGTTTCGGTAGCCACTTCTTTATCACCATCGTAGCTGCGAGCCACTAATTTTCCTGCCGAATAAGGTACTTTAAATGTGGTTGTTATTGAGCCTTTTTCTACTACGTTTTCAGCAATGACTTTGCCGTTTAGTTCTAACTTTACTTTGTCGGCTCTTGTAAAAACCCTTACTTGGAGCGAATCGCCTTCGTGTCCGTTCCATGTCCAAGATTTCAGTTCGTCAGGGAAATCATAAAAACCGTTGATTTCTTTTTTATTGCTTGGAATGGGTCGGTGAACCAGCATTTCCATTTTACTTCTTCACCAAACTACATCTAAATAATATGATGCTGATTTTTTGTTTCCAATCAAATCCAATTCGCCTGTGTAAGCATTAAAAATGGGCCATTCGGGAGCCATAAATGTTTCTTGAAATCCGCCGACTTTTGCCGTTTTGTCTTTCAGACGAGCCAAACCTAAACCTGCTTCTCCCAAATAATCCATGGCTGTCCAGCTAAACATTCCGAGAACGTAGGGGTGTTTTTCTACATAATTCCAGTTTTCGAGGGCTTTGGGCGGAAAATATTCAGTTGCCATCATAAGGCGATTTGGGTACGATTTATGGTCGTTTTCGTAATATTGTGAAGCATAATTGTAACCCACCACATCAAGCGGAGCCATTGAAGGAAATGTTGCATCCCACTTTTTTCTTCTAATCAATGGAATGTGAAACGGAATTGCCGCCGTTACAGGTCTTGAAGAGTCCAAACTTCGCACAAAATCTGCTAATTTTTTTGAGGTTTCATAACCCAAACTATCCACCACTTCGGGCAATTCGTTGCCAATACTCCACATAATGACCGATGGATGATTAAAGTCTTTTTGAATCAAGGAAGTCAAATCTTTTTGCCACCAATCGTTAAAATAACTGGCGTAGTCATCGGGTGTTTTGTGGGTACTCCACATATCAAAAGCTTCGTTTATGACCAACATACCCAATCTATCGCAAGCATCAATCAAAGCAGAACTGAATGGGTTATGAGAAAAACGAACGGCATTGTAGCCATTTTTTTTCATTAATTCTATCTTGCGTTCTTCCGCCCTATCAATCGCTGCCGCTCCCAACGGACCATTATCGTGGTGAATACAACCACCTTTGAATTTTATGCTTTTTCCGTTGAGGGTAAATCCCGTTTGCGCATCAAAATGAATACTCCTCACCCCAAAAGTTTGTGTGTATTGGTCAATGATTTTACCGTTTTGTTGAAGCGTAATTCTGGCTTTGTACAAATTTGGGCTTTCAGTATCCCATAGCTTAGGGTTCTTCAAAACTATCGTTTGCTCTATTTTATTTTTGCCTAAAATTTGGCTCGTATTTGAGGCAACTAATTTATTATCAGTAGAATATATGTCTGTTTTGACAGAGATATTAGATGCACTATTCTCGATTTTTGTAGCAATATGGATATCTGCCGATTGTTCCGAAACATTTTTAGAGACTATCTGTACACCCCATTTTTCGATATAGCTTTTGTCTAAAACAGACAACCACACGTGCCTATAAATGCCAGAGCCTGCATACCAACGAGAATTGTCGCCTTCATTTTTCACTTGTACGGCAATGGTATTTTTTTTGCCCGCAGGGTTCAAATGGGGTGTCAAATCATACACAAAAGCGGTATAGCCATTCGGGTGATTGCCCAAGTGATACCCATTCACCCACACATCGGAGTTCATATACACGCCATCGAATTGAATAAAAACTTGTTTACCAGCAGTGCTTTTATCCAACGTGAAAGTTTTGCGATACCAAGCTGTGCCACCAACGGTAAAACCTGTGGCGTTTTTTCCTGCATTATTTTTGTAGAAAGGTCCCAGACTGGATAGTCCAATGGTGTTATCCGTTGAATTTTCAGTTAAATCCTCAATACTCCAATCGTGCGGTAGGTCGAGTTTCCGCCAGTTGGCATCGTTAAAATTAGCCGCTTTTGCGTCCAATTTATTCCCTTTTTGGAATTTCCAGTTGGTGTCAAATGCTTGGTTTCTGCCTGCTGACAAAATAGGTTGGCTGAAACTTTTTGTCAAGGTTATCACTGAAACCATCAACAAACAGAGGGCATTTTTAATGGTATTTTTCATCTTTTTTATGATTAGTACATCGTAAATATTAAATCTTTATTGTTTACATTTGCAAATTAGAAGTTGAATATCTAATTTGCAAATATATGATAATCAGAAAATTAGGCTCAAAAATTAACCTTTCGGCGAAAAAAATGCCCGTTATCGCTGTAACAGGCCCTCGCCAAAGTGGGAAATCAACCCTTATCCAACAGCTTTTCCCGAGCCACACTTACCAAAATTTGGAAGACATAGAGCTTCGGAAATTTGCTCTATCTGACCCCAAAGGTTTTCTTCACAATGCTGGCACAAAAGCCATTATTGACGAGGTACAATATGCCCCCGAACTGCTCTCATACATTCAGGTAATAACCGACCAAGAAAAAATTGCAGGCCAATATGTTATTTCGGGTTCGCAAAACCTTTTACTAATGGACAGCATTGCCCAAAGTTTGGCTGGGCGAGTGGCGATTTTTAATTTATTGCCGTTTTCGTTGGAGGAAATTCAGCAAACCCACTTTGCCTTGCCCACTTATGAAGATTATATCCTGAAAGGCTTCTATCCTCGTATTTATGACCTCGACCTAAATCCCACAGGTTGGTTGCAAGATTATCTTCGCACCTACGTTGAGCGAGATGTGCGTCAAGTTCTGAATGTCGGCGACTTGGGTACGTTTCGTCAATTTCTTGAAATTTGTGCTGGTCGCATCGGACAACTCGTCAATCTATCAGACATCGGCAACATGATTGGCGTTTCTTATCAAACCGTCAATAAATGGATTAGCGTGTTAGAAACCAGTTTCATCGTTTACACGCTTCGTCCGTATCACCAAAATTTCAATAAACGCATCGTCAAGTCGCCCAAACTTTATTTTTACGACACAGGTTTGGCTTGTGCCTTGCTCAATCTTCGCCATGTGGAAGACCTCAATCGGCATTTTGCCAAAGGAGCTTTGTTTGAGAATTTTGTCATTAACGAAATTCTAAAAAACCAGCTCAACCAAAATTTATCGCCTAAAAACTACTTTTGGAACGTTTCTGGTTCGCACGAAATAGATTTGTTGCTCGATAAAGGCGGGCGACTATTGCCCATAGAAATCAAATCGAGCCGAACCATTAGCAATCATTTTTTTGATGGTCTGACCTATTTCCAAGCCTTGTCTGGCTCGCTCCCCACCGAGAGTTATTTGATATACGGCGGCGACGAAGTGCAAAAACGTAGCATTGCACAGGTTTTGAGTTGGAAAAATTTGGACCAAATACCCTATTAGAAATTTGATTACTTCTTTTTCTCTAAAATCCTCACTTCACCCACCAACCCATTCGACATCAATTGCCCTTCTGACTTTTTAAATTGACGGTAATGTTTATTTCCTGCCGCTGCTTGTCCAATAAAATGGTTTAGAGGTGCTGGCAACACTCGAATTTCAAGGTCATTTTTCCCTTTTTGTAGCCATTGGCTTACTTCTAAAACGTAGGGCGCAAAAATTCTTTTACCCACAAACTTGCCATTGAGATACACTTCGGCAGTAT
>JBGAUP010000116.1:0-17010 GCA_044228585.1 Runella sp.
CGTTTGAGCAATGCCAATCTAAAGGCAATCGGGTCTTTTCCTGCGGCTTCGGCTACTTCATCAAGAAATGACTGCTCGGCGGTAGCCATAAAATTGGAATGAGGCGCTCGGTATGAGCCCACGGTGAGGTTGGTATCTATCGTAAAATCTTCGGCCAAATAATTATCCACTGCTCCCGCAGGAAAACGATTGGCCGACAAAGGCGATTGCGGTATTCCACCCACTTTGACGTGGAAACCAATCAGGTTGTTGTTGGCATCCAAGGCCGCCCGATACCTCGCCGAATACGCAGGGCGGTAAATCCCCGCTGTCATGTCGTCTTCACGGGTGTAAATGAGTTTGATGGGGGCTTTTACTTGTTGGGAAATCAGCGCTGCTTCTATCAACCAATGGGCATACGACCTCCTGCCAAAACCTCCACCCAAACGGGTCATTTTAATATCAATTTTCTCCAACGGCATCCCCAATCGAGCCGACAGGGCTTGTTCAGTAAATTCGGGTTTTTGGAGCGGCCCTGTTAATTCTGCCTTTTCATCTGTAACATGGGCAAAGAAATTCATGGGTTCCATGCAATTATGCACCAAAAAGGGCGCAGAATAGGTACGTTCGATGACTTTGGCGGCATTTGTAAACGCCGTTTCTATGTCACCATCTTTGCGGCGAACATTGGCAGGTTTGGTCAGGCCTTCCTGCAGCTTGGCCGTATGCTCTGTCGAACTTTCGAGCCCTGCGGGTATTTTTTCTACCACTTTTCTACCGTTCATATTGCGGCTTTGGGTGTAACTTGCCAATTCCTTCCAAGCTACTTTCAGGACTTTTTTGGCTTGCATTACTTCCCAAGTACTACTGCCGACTATGGCCACAACTTCGTTGAAAGAGGTGGTATCGAAGAAGGTCTTCTCGTAATCGTCATTAAAAATTTTGATAGGAAAAACGCCCTTGATACCCTTCATTTTCTTGATAACAGCCTCATTTTCTATCGCCTTAAATGTCAATCCAAACGCAGGTGGATGTACAATCATGGCTATCAACATACCATCCACTTTGGTGTCTATCCCAAAAAGCGGTTTGCCCGTTACTATTTTCTCTAAATCTACATTTCGCTGGCTTTTGCCAACGATTTTGAAATCTTTTTTGTCTTTCAATTTTACATCCTTCGGAACAGGGATTTGTGCTGCTGCGGTTGCCATTTCGCCATAGTTGGCAGATTTTCCTGAGTTTTTATGATGCAAAACGCCCAATTCGGTGCTGACTTCTTCCACAGGGACGTTCCACGATTTGGCGGCGGCCTCTCTGAGCATTTGGCGGGCTGTAGCTCCTGCCATCCGCAACGATTTCCATCCTTGATGTATCGCCTGACTGCCACCAATAAACTGTCGGGTAAAATGTTTGGTGTCTAAGTCGGCTTGCTCAATGATGATTTTTGAAAAATCAACGTCCAACTCTTCGGCCACAATCATCGGCATGGAGGTTTTTACCCCTTGTCCACCTTCGGGGTTGGGCGACATGATTTTGATGATGTTATCAGCTGTGATTTTCACAAAACCGTTGAGTTGGTTGAAGACCATTTGCGTTTCAGCTTTGTCAACGACTGGCGGTCGGGTGTCTGTCACTTTGATAAAGCTACTCAGCAACAACCCTCCGCCCGAAAGAGCAGAGGCTTTGAGGAAAGAGCGGCGGTTGAGGGTTGTCATAGATAGGATGTTTTTAGAAACAACTTCACTTATAAAAATCTATCACTTTTTGTAACGCTCCTAAAAGCGTTGGCAGGTAGAAAGAGTAATCAATTTGGCATCTTCTAAGCCTTATTGTAAAGATATACAAATTACGCAACTTGAAAAGGAAACAGGTAATCACAACCCCGTACTTTTCTCCATTGCTTCCGTGTATCTCGTTCCCACAATTTTTACTTCTTCAGAAGCTTTCGTCAATTCTGCTACTTCTGCTGCTGATAGCTGAATATTTACTGCACCATTATTTTCTGTTAAACGATGCAATTTGGTAGTTCCAGGAATGGGTACAATCCAAGGTTTTTGAGCCAATACCCACGCCAGTGCGATTTGGGCATTGGTGGCATTGTGCTTTTGGGCAAAAGCGGCAATCACATCAACCAACGCTTTATTGGCAATGCGCGCCTCTTCCGTAAAACGCGGGATAACTGCTCGAATATCACCTGCCTCAAATTTGCGATTTTCGTCAATAGCCCCTGTCAAAAAGCCCTTACCCAGCGGGCTAAATGGCACAAAACCAATGCCGAGTTCCTCGATGGTCGGAATGATTTCGGCTTCATGCTGGCGCGTCCAGAGCGAATACTCACTTTGTAGAGCCGAAACTGGCTGCACGGCATGAGCCTTACGAATGGTGGCTGCGCCTGCTTCCGAAAGCCCGAAATAGTTGACTTTCCCTTCTTGAATTAAATCTTTTACCGTTCCTGCTACGTCTTCGATGGGGACATTCGGGTCAACTCGGTGTTGGTAGAGCAAATCAATACATTCGACTCCTAATCTTTTCAAAGAACCTTCCACTACTTTTCTGATGGTTTCGGGGCGACTATCTACGCCCGCCATTTTGCCATCTTGGATGTTAAAGCCAAATTTTGTAGCAATGACAGCTTCTCCTTTGAATGGTGATAGCGCTTCGCCCACGATTTCCTCATTGTTGTAGGGGCCATATACTTCGGCCGTGTCGAAAAACGTAACGCCTTCTTCAACGGCCTTACGGATAAGTGCAATAGAGTTTTCTTTGGGAGGAAAGGGGGCATAACCAAAGCTCATGCCCATACAGCCCAATCCAATGGCTGAGACTTCCAGTCCTTGGTTTCCTAATGTTCTTTTTTTCATAGCTCCTGTTCCCGATGGGGAATTTTAGTTTTTTGACAAAGGTCGGGTTCTTTACCAAAACTGACTAACCATTTTCAAATAGATAGTTACGAAAATCAAACAGTTTATTGCCTTTTCAGGTATGTATTATTGATGTTATACACCAACCCTACACTCCAAAGAAAATCTTTGCCCCCAATCTCGGTTTGAATGGCTTGGCTTACCACGGCATTGAGCGACACAGGCAAATTATGCTTGAATAAGTTCGCAGTAATATTGTAATAAGTACCGTCTTTATCGTCCATTTTGAGGTAGTAGGCTTGCGGAATGAGGTTTAAAGTAAATTTTGGAGATAAAGGAAGATTGATACTACTCCGTGCAGCTACAAAAGTGGTAAATTGTACAATGTCCTTGGTTAGCCCATGAGAACCTAAATAATAAAGTCCGAAATTGATATTTTTATTGATGATATAAGTAGGCGATGCCTCCCAAGCAAAATAACGTTGAGCCGACATAAAATTTTTGGTTATGCCATTATCCACCACCGACACCTCTCTAAAAACCACCGACGGATGCGTTCCCACGCCCATCGTAAATTTCTTTTGCTGAACAAGTTTATACCGCCACCAAAACACAAACGTCCACGGCTTGCCATCCAGCCTAAAGCGAATCATGGGGTCGAAACTGAGCCGACCTTTGCCCAGCGACAAGTCGAACATAGCGGCAGGGCGATTCAGCGAAAAGTTCGGTATCAACGAAATCCCATTGTTGGTGGCCGTAATCTGTCCTCTGAAAAAACGAGGAGTTGGGACAGTGTCAACGTTTTGAGCAGAAGCAACATACGAAAACAATAAAATACAAAACAGAAGGATGGCTTTTTTCATAGAAAGCATTGGTTCAATTATTTATGCCACAAAGTTCCCCCCATTTTTTGAGCTGACTCCTACCCGTTTTACGGTATCATTTACCATTTTTACAGAGGCGTATTGAACATTGTCAAAGTTTCGGAACTTTGTCGAAGTCATTAACCGAAAATCGGTATGCTAAACTTGTTATGCTGCTTGCGGGTCAGACGTTCCGTCAGACCATTACTCAGCATTACATTAGGAGGACTACCCGAAAATCATGGATAAAATAGAAAAACTAAGCAGCGTTACGCAGTTTAATTCTCGCCGTGGGCAAGAAACCTTGCACCCGTTGGTGAGTGTGTTAGACCAATCGAAATCCGAAAAAATTAGGGCAAACAGGTACTTGTCAGAGCTTTATGTTATCTTTTTGAAAGATGTAAAATGTGAAGAAATGACCTACGGGCGCAATCAGTACGACTATCAAGACGAAACGTTGATTTTCATCGCACCAGGACAGGTTTTTGGCTTTAATTTGCCCGACGAAATATGGGTTCAGCCCAGCGGCTGGGCATTGGTTTTTCACCCTGATTTTATCAAAGGCACGTCGCTGGGGCGTAAGATGAACGAATACGGTTTTTTCTCTTACGATGTCAACGAAGCACTGCACATTTCGGAACGGGAGCGACAGATTGTGTTGGAGTGTTTCAAAAAAATCAAAGAAGAATTAGAGTATGGCATAGACAAACACAGTAAAACACTGATAGTGAGCAACATAGAACTATTCTTAAATTATTGCGTTCGCTTTTTCGACCGTCAGTTTATTACCCGTGAAACCCTCAATAAAGATATTTTGGTTCGATTTGAAGCCTTACTCAATGACTATTTTGACGCTAATCTGCCCCAAACCATTGGCTTGCCCACAGTAACCTATTGCGCCGAGAAGCTCCATCTATCGGCCAATTATTTTGGTGATTTGGTCAAGAAAGAAACAGGCAAAACGGCCTTAGAATTTATTCAATTGAAAGTGATTGACCTTGCCAAAGAAAAAATAGTTGACCCTCATCAAAGCATCAGTCAAATCGCTTATGACTTGGGCTACCGATACCCTCAACATTTCACCCGATTGTTTAAAGAAAAAGTAGGTATAAGCCCGTTGGAGTACCGAATGACCATGAATTAACATTCTTTCCGAAACTTCACTGGACTAACGTCAGTATGCTTCTTAAAGAAATTATTGAAATGTGTCACCTCCGTAAAACCCATGGCATAAGCTATTTCAGCTACATTCCAGTTGCTATGTTTTAGCATAATTTTGGCTTCTTGCAAAACCCGTTCGGCAATAATCTGAGTAGTTGTTTTTTGTGTAGTTTCTTTTACGGCTCTGTTTAAATGATTGACATGCACATTAAGCTGATTGGCAAAATCAGATGCCGAACGCAAATTGATACTTGGGTGATTTTCATCAATCGGGAATTGACGTTCTACTAATTCTAAGAAAAGTGTAGAAATTCGTTGCGAAGCGTTGATTTGTTGTTTGTCCAAGGTTGTCTGTGGCACCATTTTCATGGCAAAATGCAGGAGTTCAAACACCAAATTACGTAAGACATCATACTTGTGAATATAATCTGATTTGATTTCCTCAAACATTTTCTGGTAAATGGGCTTTATTTGCTCCACTTGTTCATCGGTGAGTTCAAACACATGATTTCCGCTGGGTTGAAATACTGAATATTGGTTCAAATCGCCGAACTTATGAAAAAAGTGTTGGTTGAAAATGCAAAAAGAACCTTCTATGATTCTTTCTAAGTTTTCGCACTTATACGGAATCTGTGGGTTTGAGAAAAATAAGGCCTGTTTTTTTACCGAAATCACCCTATCAGCATAGTGCATGTCTATGTCTCCTACCACAAGCATAATTTTGAAGAAATCTCTTCTTTTGTAAGGAAGTGGCTTTGTTTTTCCGACTTCAATTGGCTCATGTTGAAACACATTGAAATGCCCGATTTCATTACGAATATTCTCGGGTATCCAGTCAAACTTTCGTTTATAAAATTCTTCTAATGATTCAGCCTTTTCCATGACACTGTTTAAGATTTTTTACTTTTCGGGTCAGACTTACAGTCAGACCTCTGTACAATTAGGTCTGACTGTAAGTTTGACCCGAAACCTAAATAGGGGATTGTTTTCTACTAAAATTCAGCTTTAAAAGAAGATTTTAAACAGTTTCCATACTACAAATTTTACTGTCTTTTATAATTTCCTCCAAATACGTAGTTCAAACCCACATTCCAATTAAAGTCTTTCGTTACAATATTGCTTTTGATTTTTTGATTCATCATTGCTCCAATCGAAACAGGCCAATTTTTCTTAGATAATCCCAGTGAGGCTGCTACAAAAAAACCGTCTCTATCATCTGTTTTCAAATAAAATAGCTGAGGATTAAGTCGTAAAGTAATGTTTTTCGTAATTTTTAGATTTGAGAATGCCCCTCTAAGCGAAAGGTAATGCGTGTTTTTGGTTGTTCCTACGTCCACCCCGCGGCCATACATGTAGTAAAGGCTCGTACTAATGTATTTGTTAATCACAAAGTTTTGATTTAACTCCTCAGTCAGGTAGCGGCGGGTAACAGTATAATTGCTTTCTACGCCTTTTATGACCGCATCTTCGTATCTAAAATTAAAACCAGGGTGAATCCCTACCGTCATTTGGTATTTTGGTCTGATTATCAGCTTGTGCCTTAGCCAAAACAAAAACGACCAAGGCTTTCCCTCAAGCGAAAAACGCAACTCTGGCTCAAAACTCGTTCTTTGTCCACCCACTGTTATATTAATAATTGTGGCGGGTTTCCCCAACGAAAACGACGGAATATTGGAAAAACCGTTGTTGGTTACATTGATTACACCGTTGAATATCAGGGTTTTTTGTGTACTGTCTTGCTGAGCAAATGATATTTGAAATGCCATCAAACAAAACAGGAAGAATACCGTTTTTATTACGCTATCTTTACGAGGGGAGGTAACCATCACTTTTAATTTTATCATTTAACGTTACAAAATTATAGCAAGAAAATGATTAAGTTTAACGATTTTCAAATGAAAACTTACGAAAATCAAACAATCACTCAATAAGTACACTCGCTACCCGATTGCTCAGATTGTGCATTTTAAGATTAGTAGGATGAAGAAAATAATACGACCTTATTTATCTCACATACTCACTTGGGCGGTTTTTCTGTTTTTGCCCTTCATTGGCTATTTGTACGAGCCTCAAAAAGCCTCGGAAGTCAATCTGTATTTCGTAAAAACGCATTTTTTGAACATCAGCTTTTTGGCAGGGGCTTTTTACCTCAATCGCTATTACATTGCCCCAAAATACTTTTTTGAGAAGGGAAGACTTACTTTCATTATCTGGCTCATTGGGGTGTTGGGGGCTTACATTCTGCTTGCCTATTTGATGGTCAAACTCAATCCTATTGACGAGATAAAGCAATTTGAAGAAAAAAATATCCTGTTTGTTCGAGTGTTTATTGGCCCTACGATTATTTATGCGTTGTGTATTTTGAGCAGTACCTTGATGTTTCTCTATGAAGAACAAGCACGCCAGAAAGACCTCAACCGCTTGATTGAACTGGAAAAAACCGCTACTGAGCTCAACATGCTGAAATTGCAAATTAGCCCTCATTTTTTGTTCAATACCCTCAATAACATTCGCTGGTTGGTACGTAAGAAATCAGAACAATCGGAAGAATCTATTCTCAAGCTCGCTGAAATTTTACGGTATATTATTTATGAAGTGCAGGATACAAAAGTGCCTATCGGTAAAGAAATAGACCATCTCAAAAACTACATTGAGCTACAAAGTCTGCGTTTACCAGTCGAGGGAAACGTCGTTTTTAACGTCGAAGAAGGGATTCATCATTTTCAGATTGAGCCACTTTTGTTTATCCACTTCGTCGAAAATGCGTTTAAATACGGCATTGACAGTAAAAATGCTCCCGATATTCGATTTGAGTTTAAAAAACTGCCTAACGGGATTGTTTTTGGGGCTAAAAATAAAATTTTATTAAAGAAAAATACGCTTCAAAACGAGGGGATTGGCCTGACAAACATCCAACGAAGATTGGAACTGCTCTATCCCAATAAACATGAGCTGGTTATTAGCAAGACAGAAACAGCGTTTGAAGTACGATTGAGATTAGAATTAGATTGACAATAACCAATAAAGCCCCATTGGGAATTGGAGGGCTACTTAACGTAATACTGAAACTATATTAATCAATAAAGCCCCCATTGGGCGGGGTCGCCCGTGCGGGTTTGAGTGCTATGAAAATTACCTGCATTTTAATTGACGATGAGCCGTTTGCGTTGAATATTCTCGAAGACGACCTACTTGATTTTGAAAACGTAGAGGTCATTGAGAAATTCAATAGCCCTGTGGATGTGCCTGATTTTCTTCAAAAACAGGACGTTGACTTGATATTTTCCGACATTCAGATGCCCGAAATGCTCGGCACGCAATTTATCCGAGCGTTGAAAAATCCGCCTTTGGTCATTTTTACGACGGCCTATCATCAATACGCCGTGGAAGGATTTGAGCTCAATGCCGTTGATTATCTGATGAAACCCATCCGAAAAGAACGCTTGGCGGCAGCACTCAAAAAAGTAGAAGACCAGCTACTGTTCCGCGAAAAACTGCAAGAAGATACCGAAGAAAACTTTATTGTAATCAGTGTTGAATATCAAAAAGTGAAGCTGTTTTTTGAGGAGATTCTTTACATTGAAGGGTTGAAAGATTACGTAAAAATTTACTTAATCAATCGCGTTCATCCGCTTTTGACCCGCAGCAATCTACGCGGTATGGAAGCCAAACTCCCCGAAAAACACTTTACCCGAATCCACAATTCGTACATCATCAACAAACAAAAAATCGTAGCCTTTCAACATTCCAAGGTAACGCTGTCGAGTGTCGAACTTCCCGTTGGAAAAATGTATGTGGATAAAATCAGAGACTTCTTACATTAAAACTTTGCAAACCTATCGAAACCTCATAGGTTTTGAAGTCTCCCATTATCGAAACCTATGAGGTTTTGTAAGCAGATATACACTTCCGTTGCGTTGATATACAAATTGTTGTCTATCTTTTTATTCGTCTTCACTTTTACATCGAATTACGGAAAAATTAACTCCTGAAAACGATGAAAAAGTTAGTAGTCATTTTGTTAGCAGCCATTTGTAGCCTACAAAGTATTGCCCAAATGCCAACGGGAGGCGCTCCCAACGGCATGAAAATGCCCGAAGGAAGGGTCTTCGGAAAAGTAGTGGACGAGCAAGGAAAGCCCGTTGAATTTGCATCGGTGGTATTACTCAAAACGGTGATGGACAACACCACCAAGCAACCCAAAGACGTGATGGTAAAAGCCCAAAATTCGGAACTGAACGGAGATTTTAGCTTTACGGAAGTACCGATTATGGGTAAATTGAAGTTGAAAATTAGTTCGATTGGGTACAAAAATTTTGAACTACCCGTAGCATTTGCCATGCCCAAAATGGAGGGCATGACACCTCCAAAAGCAGGCCAACAGCCCGACCCTGCGCTGATTGCCAAAATGATGTCGGCTTTTGAAAAAGATTTGGGCAATCTGAAACTGGAAAGTGATACCAAAACCTTAGAGACAGTTACTGTAACAGCGACCAAAGCCCTGCTCGAAATGGACATTGATAAAAAGACGTTCAATGTCGAAAAAAACATCGTCACCGCAGGCGGTACGGCTGTGGACATTATGCGTAACATCCCTGCCTTGCAAGTGGACATTGACGGCAACGTAAAAATGAGAAACGCCGCCCCAACCATTTTTATTGATGGCCGCCCAACGACGCTCTCGCTCGACCAAATCCCTGCCGATGCCATTGAAAAAGTGGAAGTTATCACCAATCCGTCGGCCAAATACGACGCTTCGGGTAGTATGGCGGGGATTTTGAACATCATTTTGAAGAAAAACAAAAAGAACGGCTATAATGGGTTTTTGAACGCAGGTATTGACCGTTTGGGAGGCTCTAATGCGATGGGAAGTTTCAATGTGCGCCAAAAGAAAATCAACGTCTCGCTCATGGCCATGAACATGCGGATGCGTAACAATACCGAAGGCAACAGCGAACGCAGTAGCACGATTGGAGGCACAAGCGGCTCGATAGAGCAGGATATTTTGAGCAAAACCAAAGGTATGATGACCTTCGGGCGATTGGGCATAGACTACAACATTTCTAACCGTACGACGCTTTCCGCAGGGGGAGTACTGGCGGGTGGAAAATTTCGCCCTTCCGAAGACATTTGGATTAGTAGTACGTCGGGCATAAACACTTCCACCAGCAACCGAGTGTCGGAATCAGAACGGAGTTTTAAACCCAAAGGCTTACAACTGGGAATCAAGCACAACTTCCCCACCGCAGGAGAGGAGTGGTCGGCAGATTTTAACTACTTCGGGGGAACCAACGCCAACGACGCCATCTATACAACCAATTACTTTAATCCCTCTAACCAATTGACAGGGACGCAAATTCAGAAAAACGTGGGGTCAGGGAGTAACCAGTTTATGACTTTACAAACCGACTATGTGAAACCCTTCAAAAACGAAGTAACGCTCGAAACGGGGCTTCGGGCACAAATCAACAATCTCCAAAATATCAACGACAACTCGCTCAAAGCCGTGGGGTCGGAAGTGTATAAAAACGTTTCGTCGGCCTCGGTCAATTACGACAGCAAAAACAGCGTTTATGCCGCTTATGTGTCCGTGTCGGGCAAAGCCAAAAAGGTGTTTTCGTACAAAGTAGGCTTGCGGGCGGAGAGCTCGGCTTACGACGGCAAATTGTTGAACACGGGCGAAAAATTCAGCAATAGCTTCCCCATTAGCTTGTTTCCGTCGGTGTTTATCAGTAAAAACATCTCCAAAACTGACCAAGTGCAGTTGAGCGTTACGCGCCGCGTAAACCGCCCCAATTTCTTCCAGTTGATTCCTTTTGTAGATTTTAGCGATAGCCTCAACATCACCCGTGGAAATGCCAACTTAGTGCCCGAGTTTACTACTTCGGGAGAGGTGTCGTATAGCAAATCAAAAGGCGCGGCTACGTTTTTGGCATCGGCTTACTACAAGCATACCAATAATTTGATTACAAGGTATTTGAGCCAAGAAATCAATCCCATTAGCGGCAAGCTTGATTTGATTAATACCTACATCAATGCCAATTCGAGTATCAACTACGGCGTGGAGTTTACTTATACCAACAAGGTACAAAAGTGGTGGGATTTGACGGCCAATGTCAATTTTTATAACTCAAAAATCAATACCGACAACATTGACAACAGCCTTGCTACCGATGCCCTTTGGACGGTATTTGGAAAGTTAAACAACAATTTTAACCTTCCTAAAAAGTGGGTGATTCAACTTTCGGGCGACTACCAAGGCAAAACCAACCTGCCTGTAACTCAAAACCAAGGTTTTGGCGGGCCGCCGATGATGCAAGCCCAAAGCTCGTCGCAAGGCTACATCGAACCGTTTTATGGCGTTGACTTTGCGGTAAAGAAAACCTTCTTGAAACAGGATTTGGCCTCTCTTACATTGTCGTTCAATGATGTTTTCCGCACCAGAGGAAATAGACAAGTATCGTACGGCGAAGGATTTGCCCAATCGTATTATCGCCTCACCAATCCCCAAATGATTAAACTCAATCTTTCGATTCGTTTCGGTAAAATGGACATGAGTTTGTTCAAGAAAAATAGCAATAACCCATCTTCGATGGACGGAATGCAAATGCAATAATTCAAATTCACCTCACATAAACCACTTACAATCATGTTAAAGAAAGTTTTCGCCACCGTAGCCCTGTTTTTCACCATGACGATTGTGTCGTTTGCCCAAGACATCAACGGCAAATGGACGGGTAAAATCATGGATCAATACGATATTGCCTATGTATTCAAAGCTGAAGGGGAAGTGCTGACAGGTACGACCAGCGACCCACAAGGAAATGAAGTTAAAATTAAAGATGGGAAAGTAAAAGGTACTGATATTGAGTTTGTTATCTATATCATGGAGCAAGACAACAAAGTGACAGGTAAATTGGAGGGTGAAACCCTCAAACTCAAAATGAACATCATGGGCAACGATGTGGAGATGGTGTTGAAAAAAGAAGTAGCAAAGAACTAAGCAGTTTTAGGAGTCAGTGTGTAACCCTTCTAAGGTTTTAAACCTTGGAAGGGTTATTTTTAGCTCAATTCCGATCCCGCTTGTTGTGTTTTTTTCGGTAAATACTCTTCGATGATTTGTTTTGGGCTACATTGAGCTTGGCCTTGTCTTTGTCCGACAGTTCGCCATCGCTGCGGAGTTTGGCTTCGTAGTCGTTGACTTTGTCTTGCTGATGCTTGATTTTCTTGGTTTCTCGTTTGGTGAGTTCGCCGCTTTCTACCCCTTGTTGGGTACGTTCTTTTTGGTTTTTCTGACGGGTGTTTACTTGCGCTTGCACACTAAGAACACCACAAGTAGCAATGATTGCTAAGGCTAATTTGAGTTTCATAAGGATGATTTTTTGAGGATTGAAAATTGATTGAAAAATTAGGGTAAACTATACTGTTTGAGCCATTCCCAGTTGAGTTTGGAGGCATTGAGGGGAAAGTTGGTGCCGTTGGGATAGGAGTGCCGTAGGCCGTTGACGAAAATGAACTGGAAATTGACGGTTGAATTGGGCGTGAGCGAAGTATAGGTGGCGATAGAAGCCACGTTGGTGTCGCCTTTGATGGTAAAATTAGGGTTGAGTCCAAAGCTGCTTACGTGCGTAAAGGCGACACGCCCGTTTCGGTTGGCCCTGGATTTAAGCGAGTTTTCAAACGTACGCATTGGAATAGCGGGTTTAATCTCCCCAGGACCAAAGTCGGCACTGCCTACTTGAAACGTAGTGGGTATTTTACCTTTGGGGGCATACGTAGTGTCTAAATAAAACGAGGAAGCCGATTGTACGATAGCTGCAAATTGGTCACTCATGTCAATCGTACATTTGGCAGCCATTTGTCCTCCGTTGGAGAAACCTACCAAATAAATGCGTTTGGCGTTTACGCTGAACTTAGCTTTCATTTCGGCAATGATATTTGACAAAAACTTGACATCGTCTCGGAGTTTTTGTCCTGCGCAAGGTTGCCACTCGGCAGGTTGCGAATTCCACTTGGTGGTGTTTTTCTGCTCACCTTCGGTAATGATACAGTATCGCCACGACGACGGAAAAACCGTCAGAATCCCTTCGGCTTCGCCTATTTCTTTCCAGCCCGAATTGGTATAAAACTCTTCGCCGTCGCCACTCGTGCCATGTAGCATAAACACGATAGGTGTAGCAGTTTTGCCCGTGTAGTTGGAAGGGACGTGCACAAAGTACTCTCGTTCGTCGCCATCAACGGTCATGGTGAAGCGGTTTTTACCTACTTTAAAATCAGTTGTTTTGGGCGTGGTATCGTTGGCTTGTTCTTTGGTGCAAGCCACTAACAGGCATAAAAAAATCAAAAAAGAAGGGAGGCTTTTCATTTTATAACGTATTAAAGATTACGCTGTAAAGTTGAAAAGATGCCAAGAAAAGCTTGTAGAACTAAGGGGTGAAATTCGCAGCTATTTCAACATATATTCCCGCAATTTGGCAATGGCAGTGGTGCGGCTCGTTACCTCTAATTTGAAATAGGCGTTGTTGATGTGCTTTTTGAGGGTATTCATGGCAATACATAACTCATCGGCCATTTGCTGATTGGTTTTGCCTTCATAAATTTTCTTGATAACCTCAAATTCCCGCTCGGTAAAAGGAGCAAGCAAACACCGATTGAGTTTATCTAACGATAATGCAGGTACGTGCTTATTGGTGTGCGTGGCGTGGTTGGCCAAGGCAATTTCGATGGTGGCATACAAGGTTTTTTCGTTGAAGGGTTTTACAATAAAACCCGACGGGTTCGTCTTTTTGGCTCGGTCGAGGGTGTCTTTGTCAGAGTAGGAAGTTAGAAAAATGAAGGGGATAAAATTGTGCTGGTTGATGTACGTGGCAATGTCTATACCGTCTTTTTCACACTCCAAATTGATGTCAATAATTGCAAAATCAGGTGGTTGGCGTTTGAGCTGATACATGGCCTCCTCTACATCGTAAGCAAAAGCAGCTACTTCGTAGTCATGGTTGTTGAGGTACATGCCAATGTTTTTGGCAATGAGCGGTTCGTCTTCAATAATCAGTACCCGTATGCCCGTCATGTCAGTCGGTGGTTTTAAATTTTGTGATAATCAACTCAACGTTGGTGCCATTGCTCCCATCAATGTCTATGCGAGCCTTCATTTTGTGCAAAAAAGCCTTGATGATTTCGTAGCCAAAGGTGGTGGTTTTGTTAGGGTCAAAGCCTTTGGGCAAGCCCACACCGTTGTCTTTTACTTGCAGTAGCAATTCATTTTCATTTTTCTTCATCGTTACCCAAATATCCCCTCTTTCCGCATTTTTGAAGGCATATTTGAGGGCATTGCTAATCAGTTCGTTCAGAATCATGCCCAGCGGAATGGCCGTATCGGTATGTAAATTCAGGTTTTCAATCTGGGTATGAAGCTGTATCTTATCGGGTTGGATGTTGTAGGTCTGAAACAAATGCACCGACAGCATCTTGATGTACTCGTTGATATTCACGCTGTTAATGGCATTGCCTTGATACAAATTTTGATGAATAAAGGCCATAGACTGCACCCGCTGAATCCCCTCTTTGATGATACCTCGGGCCTTGACATCTTTCAAGGTTTGCGACTGCAAATCAAGCATACTGCTGATTACCTGCAAGTTGTTCTTGACTCGGTGGTGAATTTCCTTGTTCAATACCACCAATTCAGCAGCTTGCTTCTGAATAATTTGGTTTTTGTTGCTTTGCTTTTTGTATTGCAAAAAAATCACTCCACCTGCCAATGCCAACGCCGCCATGCCCAGCCAAAGTAGTTGTTTGTTCTGGCGTTCGTCGTTCAATAGCTGTTGTTTTAGTTGGTTTTCCCGACTCAACGATTGGCTTAATTCTCGCTCTTTTTTGAGTTGCTCATTACGAAGATTCGACTCGTTCGTTTTTAGATTTGTCAATAACAGTTGGCTTTTGAGTGAGGAGTCAATCCATAAATTCTCCCGTTTTAGGGCCAAGCGTAGCAGTTCAGTTTTGTCTAACTTTTCGTCTGCCAGTTTTTTTTGAAGGTTTAAAAACTCAATTTCTTGTTCTTTTAAGCGGGCTTCGGTGGTATTTTTGATTTCAGCACTGATGGTTTCGATGTGTTCGCTGCGAAAAATATCCTTGTATCTATCCATCAGTTTCTGCATCCTGAAAGCCGTTTTGTAGTCTTCGTTTTGTGAACTCATATCGGCCAACAGACTAAGTCCTGTCACGGCCAACTCTGGACTTCGGGCTTTTTCGATAGACACCGCCGCCGAGTCGAAATACTTTCCTGCCATCACTTTATCTTTCTGAGCGAGGTAATAATTGGAAGTGGCCGCCAACAATTTGATTTTATGGGTCGGGTTTTGTTGTTGGGCTACGAGCCGCTCTGCCAATTTTTTGGTAGCAGCGGCTTCGGTCAATTTTCCCTGAAACGAAAGGATAATAAACTCGTCAATAGCGGCATCGGTTCGGGCCTCAGCGTTTGTTTTGGCCAATCGTTGCGTTGCTTGGTTGTAATAAAAGGCACTGTCGTATTGTTTTTGGGAAAGGTAAATTTTTGAGAGCTTTGCCGTCGTACTCATAATGCCCTCGGCATCGTTGAGGCTGTTTTTAACCGCCAAAGAACGTTTGTAATGTCCCAATGCCCCCGTGGTTTGGCCAAAATCCAGCGCAATTTTCCCCATTGCATCTTGGCATTCGTTCAACAATTTGAGTTGGCCTGTTTTTCGTAAATAAGCGATGGCATCACGATAATGATCAAACGACTGCCGAAACATACTTTTAGCGGCATAGACATCCCCCATTGTTTTCAAGAGCTTTCCCAGCTCGACATCATTCCCTAATTCAGCAAAAAGCGGTTTGGCTTTTTCAAAATGAGTGAGGGCTGTCGTATAGTCTTTTTTTATAAAATAGCTGTTGCCTATGCCAACGTAGCTGTTGGCTTTGCTTAACGCAGAATCTCCCAACACACCTCCATTCCCTCTCGACTGCCCGAATAAACAGGTAGGAAAAAAGGTAACAAGGAGGTATATGACGACGGTTTTCACCAAAGAAAGTTACGATTTCTTCATTTCTAACACGCAAATATTTCAGAAAAACTCAGCAATCAAATAGAACTAAGGGGTTATTTACTTCCACAAAAAAGGGCTGATGCTGCATTAACTTTCATTCACCAGCATTATCTTGCCAATGTGGTTGCTACTCTCCATCAATTCATGTGCTTGTGGGGCTTGCGAGAAGGGAAATGTAGCGAAAATTTGAGGCTTAAACTGTCCATTTTCGAGCAAAGGCCACACTTTTTGCTGAATTTCGGCGGCTAACGCACTCTTGAAAGTTACATCTCTGCTTCGCAAGGTGCTACCTGTGATGCTGATACGTTTGAGCATCATTTTCATGATGTTGAGTGGCACTTGGTTTCCACTCATGGCGTTGATGTACACCAATCGGCCTTCGGGATGCAGAATGTTGAGATTTTTGTCAAAATAGTCACCGCCCACCATGTCTAATATGAGGTCAACGCCTGTGACAGCGAGTGTTTTCTCAAAGTCGGTGGTTTTGTAGTTGATGTACTGGTCAGCCCCTAATTTCATACATTCGAGTCCTTTTTCCTCCGAGCCTACGGTTACTACAACCTTTGCTCCAAATGCCTTTGCCAACTGAATGGCCGTGATACCAATACCACTGCTTCCGCCGTGAATCAGGAGCGTTTCACCTGCTTGCAAATGGCCACGCTGAAATACATTGTGCCAAACAGTAAAAACAGTTTCGGGCAAGCTCGCTGCTTCTACAAAGCTAATCTTTTCAGGAATCGGCAAACATTGCCCTGAATGCACATTTACGTAGTCTGCATAACCTCCCCCAGCTACCAAAGCGCATACGTTATCGCCTGGTTTCCATTGGGTTACAGCATCGCCACAAGCCTTAACAATACCTGCAACTTCCAAGCCCAAAATGTCTTGTGGAGCACCTGCTGGGGCGGGATAATTCCCCATTCTTTGCATGATATCAGGGCGGTTTACTCCTGCTGCTTTTACTTGTATTAAGACTTCATCTGCACCGATTTCAGGAATTGGGCGTTCTTCAATTTGCAAGACAGACGGTGAACCATAAGAGGTGATAATGATGGCTTTCATGGGGATTCGTTAGGAAAA
>JBGAUP010000117.1:0-19057 GCA_044228585.1 Runella sp.
GAAAGGTAAGGTTTAAATCCAAGGTCAATCGTTCAGAAGTGCTACGGCTCACGAGCGTCAAGCGGGTATATTCCACCCACAAAACGGGCTGCAAATCGGCGGGGTCGAAGGGGGTTTTTTGCATCAAAAATCCCAATACGTTTTCTTCCAGCGCATTTCCTGGCAGTTGTTGCTGACGCACACGGGTTTTGATGGTACGGCCCTTATTGTTTTTGAATTTTACTTCCGTAAAAATCAAATTAGACTGCACATAGTTACGTTGCCTGACTTTGTAGCGATTGAGCCGCCCCGACTGATGGTCGTGATAAAGTCGCAAGTTTTCAGTATCAAAATACAGCGTTTCGTAATCTGCAAGGCGATGACCATTTACTTCTAAGAGACGATAATGCGGACGCAAATCTTCCAAAATATCAGGTAATGTCTTCAGCGGAATCAGAAACTTAGCATCGGTGCGATTCATTAATTTTACGGTTTCCATTTCGGCCAATGAAATAGGTTCAAACTGAATCACTTTTTGCGCAATCTCCCCAAACGGTTCGTTAGTCATCGTAACGGTATTTTTTAGTTTGAGTAAGTTTCCCTTTGCTGTCATACACTTTCTTTTCTGATTTGAGGCCACGGCGGTCGGTTATAAACACTGACCGACTGACTACAAGGTTTTTGGTGTTGTATTCTACTTCCTCCGTTTTTTCTCCCATTTCGTCGTATTTGTACGTTTCGCGTTTGATTTGGCGGTTGGTAGCATCAAAAGTAATTTCTTGGGTTTTATTATCAAAACGGTCATATACCCGCACGATTCGCTCCTGTAATTTGCCGTATTTGTCATAGTTGGCTTCTTCGAGAACGTTGCCGTCTTTGTCAAACTTTTTGTAGGAGTCGGTGCGGGTTACTTCCTTTCCATCCACGACCTCAGTGATGGTTTCAGTGACGGCTACAATGTCATATTTTTTGATTTCTTTTTTACTTTGCGCAAAACCCAAACCCGCGATAAAAATGAGCAAGATGGTGAGTGACGGTTTCATCCAATCATTATTTTAAAAAAGTATTAACATCTTGATTACGAGTAGCTACGTGCTGTTTGAGGGTAGCAAGTGCGGTAGTAAATGCAGTGGTATTGGTCAAATTGGTATAAGGAGAAACCTCTTTTTCTGTACCAGTCACGTAGGGGGTAATGAGGGTAGTATATCTCTCAAAAAGCTCATTCATTTTGCTGGTGGTGAATACGTTGTCTGTAAATGAACGTACATACTGCTTGTATTTGGTATAATAAACAGGGTCGGCAGCTACAAATCGGATGAGCGGCCAACCCGTACCTACTTCGGTCATGGCCAATGACACCGCCGAACGTCCACCACCACCTACCATTCCGCCCTGTTGGTTTCCTCCTCCGACGGTATTAGTCATAGACATATTATGATCCCACGGAATCCAAGTCAATTTGTTGGTGGGAGAGTTGTAAAGATAATAATTGTGTGCCATTGCACCATAGGCATCCCAGTTGACAATGGTATTGTTAATAGCTAAGTATTTGAGATAATTATCTACGTTGAATGTTTTTTCGAGGTTTGTGCGCCATTGGGCTGCGTTGGTGGTGCGGTCGGCGCTGTTGAGGGCAGTTACAAATGCTTGTACATCGCTATAATCGGGCGTTTCTTCATTATTTTTCTTCTCAAATTGAGATTGAACATAACTCTGAAAGGTTGACTCTGGTTTGTATATGTTGCCCTTTTTTTCGCCAAATTGGTCTTTCACCATGGTATCATCTATGACCTCGACCATCGTATAAACTCCACAGTATTTTGCGCCATCGCCAAAGTTGATATATACTTTATAAAACGCAGTGCGGGCAGCAGCGACACCGCCCATTCTAAAAATATCGGCCACTACTTTTTCCCGAATCAGCGAATTGTCTGCATAAGCAGGTGACATTGAAAGTTCCTTAAATCCATACAAACGCTGGTCTTTGATTTCGGGATAGGTATCTTCGTATTCGTCCATTTTCAGACGGAAAGGTAATTTATAAATGCCTGCCCGCCACGTAGAAGAAAGGCTTGAATTGCCTTTAAGACGAAAACCCACTTTATTCCATGTTTTTCCGTTAAATTTCATGGTAGTGGCTACATAAATAGGGTCGCCAGATATTAAGTCTAACGCTCCGCCATTACCACCAGGTGCGGCTCCATTTCCTGGAGGAGGTCCTTGGTTTCCTCCAGGGGTATTGCCTCCACCCGCGCCAAAGGCCGTTCCGCTTTTGGCCTGCATATCGGTCTTAATAGCAGACCAATCGGTGGCAGTCATTGTAATTTCGAGCGTATTTACTTGATTTTGAGGAAACACTATGTCATAATTAGGGTCAACATCGTTGCTATGAGATTCGGTAGTCCAGTCAGGATTGGCCGCTACCGCAACCCCGTCGTCGGGTGTCACGTCGGTGCTTTTGTCTTTACAGGAAGCAATGACTCCACAAAGTAAAGCTGTCATTAAAATTAAGCGGATAGATTTCATAGTGGTACTGGTTGTTAGGGGTTGTTAATAATTTGTTACGTTGTAATAGTTTAATTCGTTGCGATTGGGGTTAATTAGTTTTCACAGGAGTTTTCTCCAAAAACTCACTTACTTTCTTGTTTTGATTGATAACGTGCTGATTCAATTGCTCTAATGAGTTCAGGAAATCAGCTTCGTTGCGCAATTGTGAATAGGGTCTTTCTTCTTTTTGTTTGCCAACCACAAAAGGAGCAATAAGTGCTTGATTTGTGGCAAAGCCTTTTTGCATTTTAGTAGGGGTAAATACTTTCTCGGTAAACTCCTTGACGTAAAGTTTGTACTGAGAAAAATAAACTGGGTCGTCGGCTAAGAATCGAATCAGAGGCCAGTTTTTGCCTGCGCTTGCTAAATCCAACGAAACCCCCGCTCCAAATCCGCCTTTGCCGCCCATCGGTGGAGAGTTTGGCGGTGGCATAAAGCCCTCGGATGGAATAGTACCCATGCCTGCCATTGGGGGATGCATTCCTCCCCCTAAACCGCGCGTTGACATGGCTTCGTTGTTATCCCACGGAATCCAAGTGAGTTTTTTAGAGGGCGAGTTGTACAAATAAAAATTATGTGCCATGCCACCATAGGTGTCCCAATTGGTGACAACATTATTGACAGCCAAGTATTTAAGAAAATGTTGTACGTTAAACGTACTTTCCAAGTTGGCCCGCCATTGCGCAGGTTGGGTTGTCCGAATAGAATCGTTGAGGGCTTTTATAAATGCTTTTACATCGCTATAATCAGCCTGTTTTTTGTTGTTTTTCTTCTCAAATTGCTTGGCGTTGAATCGCTGAAAGGTGGATTCTGGTTTGTAAATATTCCCTTCTAATTTGTCGCCAAACTGCGTTTTTATCATTGTATCGTCAATTACCTCCACCATGGTATAAACGCCACAGTATTTGCGACCTTCACCAAAATCAATATAGACTTTATAAAAAGCCGTTTGAGCCGCAGGAATGCCCGCTTCGCGGAAAATATCGGCAGTTACTTTTTCTCGTATCAATGAGTTGTCATTGGCCCCAGGAGCCATCGAAAGCTCCTTAAAACCGTAGAAATGTTGATTTTTAACCTCAGGAAACTGTTTTTCAAATTCATCAAACGACAGCCGAAATGGTAATTTGTACAAACCTTGCCCCCACGACATCATCAATGTTGAATTGCCCTTGAGCCGAAAACCTACTTTAGTCCACACCTTACCGTTAAATTTTAAGGTTACAGCCCGATAATTGGGTTCTCCGCTCCCAAATTGCACCCCTCCTTCCCCCTGCTGCCCTACCATTCTTGGCGGGAAGCCTTGTTGGGTATTGGGCATAGATTTTTTTTGACCCTCTTTGGACATCATACCAGCCCCAGGAAACCTTCCTCCTTTGCCAAACTCATTCCCGAATTTGTTTTTCATGTCCACATTAATACTATCCCAATCACTTTTAGTCATGGTAATTTCCAAAGTATTGACTCGGTTTTGCGGAAATACTAATGCGTAATTCGGCTTATTTGGTTTTGCGTTTACAACTTGGGTTTGCGATTGTCCTAAGCATCCAATGCCCAAAGGCATCAACAACAATAAAATCTGAGATACTTTCATCTTTATGGCAGCGTTTAATGGTCATTACCCTCAAAAAACGTGACACGTGGCGACAACTGTTGCGAGTGCAGATAGACAGCGGAATTGTGTAGAAGAATATTAAGAAATTGTTAAGTCAGGCAAATACTTCTACACAATCGCCTGACTGATAGGCACATTGATAATAGTCAAAAATAAAAAACTATATTGCTCAAAAATCAAGCGATGAAATACCTCGAACGCTACGGCTTTTGGTTGCATCTGTTAGGATGGGTTATTTTTATTTTTTCACCGTTTTTGTTTTTCCCATTTTCTACTTTCAATGAAGACCCTCATTTTAAGGGATTTTTTCTTACCAAACTCGTAGAAGATGTTTTGTTGATAGCCTTTTTCTACCTAAACCTCCAAATTTTTACGCCTATTTTACTGACAAAGAAAAAAGTCACACTTTTTTTTGTGGCACTTATCCTTGGTCTGTTTATTTGTTTGTTAGTTCCAGAACTACTGCTTCGACTTTTCGTTTTTCAGCCAGTTCCTATTTTTCCCCAGCCTCCCCCACAACCTATGGGCGATATGAATATGCCAAGCCCACCTCCCCCCATGAATATGATTCTGCCGCATCAAATCTCTACTTTTTTGTCATTTTCGTTTGTGGCATTGGTTAGTTCGATGCTCGCACTCGTACGCGAGCGCCTATACGAACAAGAAGAAAAACAACAAATTCAACTGGAAAAAGTAGCCGCAGAATTGGCCGTCTTGAAGCTCCAAATTAGTCCGCATTTTTTGTTTAATACCCTCAACAATATCAGGTGGCTTACGCGCCAAAAATCGGACAAAGCCGAAGATGCCGTAGTAAAATTATCGCAGTTGTTACGATATATGATTTATCAAACCAACCAAGAAAGAGTGCCGTTGTCCCAAGAAATCAGTCATTTACAGCATTATATTGATCTTCAAAAAATGCGCTTAAACGATAAAGACAACGTGACATTTATCTGTGAAGGTGCGATAGAAAAATACCAAATTGAACCTTTATTGTTTATTCCTTTTGTAGAAAATGCGTTTAAGTATGGCTTGCATAGCCAGCATAAAAGCGAAATTATGGTAGGGATGAGGGTTTCAGAAAACTCGTTATTATTTTTTGCCCAAAATCCCATTTTTGAAAACAATCTTCCCAAAGAAGGCGAGTCGGGCGTAGGTATTCAGAATGTAAAGCGGCGTTTGGCGTTGCATTACCCACATCGCCACGTTTTACAGATTGAGCACAAACAAACTATTTTTAGGGTAGAACTTTTATTACAACTAAACGCATGACCCCAATCCGCTGTATTGCCATTGATGATGAGCCATTTGCGCTCGAAATTCTCTCGGATGACATAAAGAAAATTGCTTTTTTGGAATTAATTGCCACGTTTTCGAGTGCTTTGGATGCTTCTGTGTGGCTCAACTCTAACACGGTTGACTTAGTTTTTTTGGATATTCAAATGCCAACCCTCACTGGAACGCAGTTTTTGAGGGCGATTCGCAATCCGCCGATGGTCATTTTTACAACGGCCTATGAGCAGTATGCACTGGAGGGTTTTGAACTCAATGTAGTGGATTATTTGCTCAAACCAATTCCGTTTGAACGATTTGAGCGAGCTGCTCAAAAAGCACACGAGCTGTTTATGCTTCGCCAAAAAGAAGAACTTTTACCTATTTCAAGCGAAAGAGGCTTCTTTTTTGTATTTTCAGAGTACAAAGAAATTAAACTTTATTTCGATGAAGTTTGGTACGTAGAGGGCTTGAAGGATTATGTCAAAATATTTACCAAACAACAACCTAAACCTATTTTGACGCGACTCAACTTAAAAGCTATGGAGGCAAAATTACCCTCCACTCGGTTTTGCCGAGTGCATAATTCTTTTATTGTCGCTTTGCAGGAAATCACTTCTTTTCAGAAATCGAAACTCCAAATAGGCCAATGGGAAATTCCGATAGGAAATCGATATTTGTTGAATTTTGAACAGAAATATCGCTCTATGGTCTAACGTGCCAAAAGCAATGTACCCGTTTTGACAAAATTTTTCCCTACCGAATCGGTGATTTCGAGGCGATAAACGTACGTTCCCTCCACGGCAGGTTGGCCATTGATGCTACCATCCCAACCTTGGAGAGCATTGTCGGTTTCGAAGAGTACTTGCCCCCAACGATTATACACAATCAGGCGAGATTTATCCACAAATTGCCCTTTGGGCGCAAAAGTGTCATTGACATTATCGCCATTGGGTGAAAAAGCATCGGGGATAAAAACAATAGCATCGCGGGTAAAAACGTAGGAGTTAGAATAACTAAGCTGTGTTCTATTTTGATTGTAGGTTAATATCTGATAGCGAAACAATTGTTGGTCTGGATTATAAGTATCGGGATTAAAACTGGTATTCCCTCCCAGAGGCACTTGAGTAACTAAACTACCTTGCTCATCTAAAATTTCCAAAAAGTAGCTATTCACAGGCGTTAGAAATGGTGACTCTGCTGTCCAATCAACGGTCGAGTTTGTTTTGGAGTACAACCGAATCGAGCAAATGGGTTCAGTAGGCTCTGAGCGGTTACCGCAGGCGTTTTCATACTGGATTTTATAGCAATAAGACTGAGCAGCAGGGTTAACAGTTTCATCCTTAAAAGTCAGGGTATTGTCCTTAATGGCCACTTCTTTGAAGTCTGTGCTGCCGTTTTCGGCACGTAAGAAGATGGTTTTATAGGTCGTAGAGGTTCCTGTAGCAGGTAAATCGGCGCGGATTTCTATTTTCTGCTCATCTTCTAATACCGTTACAAAAGCGTTACGAACTGCTGAGGGGGTTTCGTCTGAAATCGCTTTTACACAACGGAGCGGTGACACAGCTTCTGCGCCTCCAGTCAAAGTAACGGTCATTTGATAGCAATATTGTTGGTTACAAACCACGTTACGGTCAAGGTTGGAAGTGGTGGTTTGGTTGCTAATGGCATTTCCGAAATTGGCACCACTGCGTACAAAACGATAGTTCTGAAACTCTGCGGCTCTCGGATATTCTTTCCACGTCAAAGCATTTTGGCGATTTTGGGGAACTACTTCTAAATTAGTTGAAGCCACTACGTTTGAAACTGTGGCGGCATTGTCGCAGCCATCATTGGCACTCAGCCGGAAGCAATAGGTATTTTTTAGGGCATCAATATTTTTGATAGAGAGGGTAGTAGTATCGTTAGAAGTCATCAATAGACCTGTGTTTACATAAGTACCCTTACAACCTTCGTCTATTTGAACTTCTGCCGTGGCGCCTTGCGTGCCTTTGACGAGCACATCTACTGTGCCGTCGGTGCGGGTAGTGACTTTACGAATGGCTACTGCCGATAAATTGGTGGTATTTAGTACTACTGAAGCCGACTTAGTACATCCCAGCGATTGCCCACGTACAGAGCCAGATACTGAAATAGTAACGGCATTGGTACTCGCCGAATAGGCACTGTAAGAAGTTACCCCTTTGAGGGCTTTGGAAGTGAAATTGTTACCCCAATCTATGATAAATTCATCATACTGTTTGGTGGTAGAATCATCGGGAATCGTCACTTGTACTTTGCGTCCGCTGCAGGCTTTTACGGTAAAATTGGGAGCTGCAAAGACTTCTACCGTTTGGCAGGCTATTGAGCCGGTGCTTCCATTCGTTGTTGAAGTGCCACTTCCAAGCTGTAAAATTTTGTAAACTCCTGGTTTAAGATAAGTGTGTACCTTATTTGGGATACTACCAGAATTAGCTAACTCAGGATTCCCGCCTTTATAATCGTAAATATACTGGTCGTTGATTGCAGCTGTACTTTGAATCGTGACTTGAAAGGGAGCACAACCTCTTACAATGGTGTTTGAGTTATTGACGGTGAAGCCACCAGTCGCGAAGGGAACCCCAGCAGGTCGTTGGGCAGGATCGCAATAATCCTGCGTCGTTTGTGCATAAGTTTCCCCAAACGCGACAATTGTTGCTATAAATAAAAGATATAATCTCATGGATATGTGATTTCTGCTTTGCTTCCACTCAAAGAACGTATCTTTGTCCACCGTTGTTTCATAACAAGGAGTAATACGTTCTAAATTAAACTTAGACGAAACTATAAACATAAAACGTTGTTTTTAACAAACTATTTTTATTTGATACATGGATAGCAATAATAATACCAATTCCATCAAACTTGATTCCATAGAAGAGGCAATAGCTGATATTCGGGATGGAAAAATTATCATCGTTGTGGATGATGAAGACCGTGAAAACGAAGGCGACTTCATTTGTGCTGCCGAAAAAACCACCCCTGAAATGGTCAATTTCATGGTCAAAGAAGGTCGTGGTTTGATGTGCGCCCCCCTGACAGTGGAGCGTTGCGAAGAATTAGGACTCAAAATGATGGTGGGCGATAATACCTCTACCCACGAAACCCCCTTTACCGTATCGGTTGATTTGTTAGGACATGGTTGTACCACAGGCATTTCGGCTTCCGATCGTTCAAAGACAATTCAAGCTTTGGTAAATCCTGATATAAAACCCGAAGAATTGGGACGTCCGGGTCATATTTTTCCGCTCCGGGCTATGCCTGGAGGCGTACTTCGTCGCACAGGGCATACCGAAGCCGCGATTGATTTTGCAAAACTCGCGGGTCTTCAGCCTGCGGGTGTACTCATCGAAATCCTTAATGAAGACGGTACGATGGCGCGTTTGCCACAACTGCGGGTATTGGCCGATAAGTTTGGGATGAAACTGGTGTCTATCAAGGATTTAATAGAATATAGGCTTCGTACAGAATCACTCATTAAGCGGGAAATAGCCATAGATATGCCTACCGAATGGGGGCATTTTGACATGATTGCTTATCGCCAAATAAATACTGGAGAGTTACATTTGGCCTTGATAAAAGGATCGTGGGAAAAAGACGAACCCGTCTTGGTACGCGTGCACTCTTCTTGTACTACGGGTGATATTTTTGGATCTTGCCGTTGCGACTGTGGGCCACAATTGCACGCAGCCATGGAAATGGTAGAACGTGCTGGTAAAGGCGTAGTGTTGTATATGAACCAAGAAGGAAGGGGCATAGGGCTTATTAATAAGTTGAAAGCCTACAAACTTCAAGAAAATGGTTTGGACACAGTAGATGCCAATCTTGCTTTAGGCTTCAAAATGGACGAACGAGATTATGGCGTAGGGGCGCAGATTTTGCGCGATTTAGAAATAAGTAAGATTAAATTGATTTCTAATAATCCCAAAAAACGCGTTGGCTTGATGGGCTACGGCCTCGAAATAGTAGATTCAATAGCCATTGAGATGGCTGCTAATCCACACAATGAAGGGTATTTACGCACTAAACATGACAAAATGGGGCATCGGTTGACGCAGTTTGCGGCGGTGAAAGAGTAGGGGAGGTGCTGTGCGCTATTACAAAAAAAGGCGGTTGGAAATTTTCCTAACCGCCTTTTTTGCTCCTAAAACAGCACTGCTCGGATGACCAACGGGCTGGAATTAGGATAAATATTTTCCTGAGGGTAGGATGGGTTAACGAGACTATTATAGCTTAGATTGTACAATACCATCAAATTGAAAGCGCGGATAAAACGGCCTCCAATCGGGGTAGAGTAAGAGGCTCCCACCAACGCCGAATTAATCCATTTACGACGCGTTATCCCATTGGCTAAATAATCACGATATTGGACATTGAGCGATTCGTATTCGGCGTTGATATTAATACTTTCATAAACATTAAACATCCCGAAAACGCGCCCACCGTAGTTGTCATAACTACTCTTGACAGTGGGAGAATAACGAACTTGGGTATATTGGTGAACTCAAGCCCCCGCCCAGAACAAGCGCTCTGTTGCCTGAAAACCCGCCACAGGTGATACTCCAATGCTGGTGACTGTTCCAAAGAAAGATACCGATACTTCCCCCTAACCTTGATTTGTATCAATGGCCGACGGAGGCGTTGAGGTTGTTTACGTGGGGTTCATTTAACAATTTAATAGAGGCGGCTTCGTCGGTCGAACGGGTGGGGGGCATCGGGGTTGGCCGTTTGGGCAGCTACTGATAGCGTAAATAACAACCCAAAAGCTATCATTAAATAGGTTCTTCTCATGGTCTTGTTTTAAAAACGATTTTTGATTGATTACGAAAGAAATGGGTGTTTCGTTTCAAAACGAAAAAAAAGAGGGGCTATTGCGTGGTAAGTTGGCGGAAAACTTCCTCCAAAGTTACTCCCGAACTTTGCAAATCGGCTAAGGGGCGATCGGCTACTACTTGTCCACGATTGATAATCACCGCACGGTCACAAATAGCCTCTACTTCTTGCATAATATGCGATGAAAATAGCACCGTTTTTTCTTTACCAACTGTTTTAATCAGATTCCGAATTTCAAGAATTTGGTTAGGATCTAAACCTGTGGTAGCTTCATCCAAAATCAGGACGGGCGGGTTATGAATTAAGGCTTGCGCCAACCCTACCCGCTGCCGATAACCTTTGGAGAGTTGTCCAATTTTTTTGTGCTGCTCTACCTCCAAACCGCAGATTTCAATCATTTCTGAAATGCGTTGGGTTAGTTTTTCACCTTTTAAGTCGTACAAAGCCCCCACAAACCGCAGAAACTCTTTGATGTACATATCGGTATAGAGAGGATTATGTTCGGGTAAGTAGCCAATATTTCGGCGTACTTCCATGGACTGTTGTGCTACCGCAAAACCACAAACTTCTACGCTTCCGCTTGTGGCCGCGAGGTAACCCGTCGTGATTTTCATGGTGGTGGATTTCCCAGCGCCGTTAGGTCCCAGAAAGCCCATGATTTCGCCAGGATTTACCTCAAAACTTACATCATTAACGGCTTTTTGGTTGCCGTATATTTTTGTTAGGTGTTGTATCCGAATGGACATAGTTTTCTATAATTGGGGCGAAAGTACGAAATTCTCGCTTAGGGTCTTGTATATTTGCTAAGTGAAAAAGTATAATTGGAGGGATTTTTGTTATACGCTATTTGTGCTTTCTTCGTATAACAATAAACGGATGAGCGATTCATGAGATTGTTTAGATATATTATTGGGTTATTCACTATTCTATTTGGGCCAAAGCCTTTGCAGGCCCAAAACCCAACGGTTGTTACCAATAATATCAGTGGGGCAATGGCTTGTGCGGGTTCAAGTGTATCGGTTTCGTTTGTCGCTTCTAATCTCATTAATCCAACCAAGCGTTCCTTTATTGTACAACTGTCTAATATCGGTGGAACTTTCAATAGTCCTACGTCGCTCGGTACAGGTACGAAAAGCCCCATTTCGGTTACACTTCCTGCGGCGGCTATTGGTGGGGATTATCGTTTACGGGTTATTACTGATACTACGGGTGTGACTTCTACGCCTTCGGCAGTTTTTATGATGCTGAAAAGCCCCACGGCTACCCTAACGGGTGATACTACCATCAATGTAGGAGGTACAGCTACGCTTTCTCTTTTTTTTAGTGGAAATGGCCCTTGGACTTATACTTTTACCAATACCAATACGGGTACTACGTCGTCTAATCCACTTCGTGGAATTGTACAACCAATGGTTACAACCACTTATGCTTTGCAGTCGGTGAGTAATATTTGTGGTACAGGGCCTGTGTCGGGAAGTGCAACAGTAACGGTTATCCCACGCATTACAACTGATTTTACAGCTACGAGTGTGTGTGCGGGAGCTACAACTACGGTTCCCTTTACACTCACAGGGGCGTTTGGGAGTGGAGGCGTAGTTTATACGGCCCAACTTTCAGATGCAGCGGGGAGTTTTACTACTCCTGTCAATATAGGTACGGGTACAGTGAGTCCAATAAACGTCACATTTCCCACAAATTTAGTGGCTGGAACAGGCTATCGGATTCGGGTAATAGCAAGTACAACTTCTACGACGGTAGTTAGTAATGCTTTTTTGTGGTGAAACCACTACCTACGGCTACTTTATCAGGAGGTTCTTCCATTACGATTGGTGAAAGTACCAATTTAACTATTTCGTTTACAGGAGACGCGCCTTGGACATACAAATTATCCAATAATCAAACAGGTACAGTTGCTATTACGCCTTCTAGTTAGTGTTACTCCTTCCATTTCTACAACTTATACCCTACAATCGGTCAGTAATGTTTGTGGTACAGGCAATGTGGCAGGTAGTGCGCTCATGCGGTGATTCCTCGAATCAGTGTAGCCAATGTGGCCTTGGGAAGTGTCTGTGTTGGAACAAATATTAGTCTGCCGTTTACGGTTGCGGGTAGTTTTGAAACGCCCGTTTCTTACACTGTGCAGCTATCCGATGCGTTGGGAAGTTTTAGCTCTCCTCGTAATTTGAATACGGGAAGTAGTAGTCCTATTGATATTACGATTCCTATTAATTTTACAGCAGGTACGGGTTATCGTCTGCGGGTGGTGGCGAGTGCCAATGCCACTTTGGTCAATAGTCCTGCTTTTGCCGTAAAGGTTCGCCCTACTGCTATCATAAGCGGTAATCCAACGATTAATTTCGGCGAAAATGCCCCGTTAAACCTCAATTTCACGGGAGAAGGACCTTGGACATTTGGACTTTCGGATGGTACTACGGCCACTGCCGACCGTACGCCTTTTATAATAAATGTAAAACCAGCCTTGACTTCCACTTATTTGGTCAACTCCGTGCGAAATCTTTGTGGAGAAGGTAGCACATCAGGAAGTGCTTTAGTAACAGTTATCCCTCGTTTAGTAACCGATAATCCTACCACTGCGGTTTGTGCGGGAAAGGACGTAGAGGTTAAGTTTGGTATTGGCGGAACACTTCCTCCTAATACTACCTTCCAAGCGCAACTTTCGGATAGTACTGGCAATTTTACAAATCCTGTCTTAATAGGGATGGGCAGCCGCAGTCCACTTGTGGCAACTATCCCAGGTGGTATTCTTCCAGGAGGGAGTTATCGAATTCGAGTGATTGTCGTGGGGAATCCGAGTATTGTTACTGTGCCTACTGCCCCGTTCTTTTTGGGGCGTCTTCCTACGGCAGTATTGAGTGGGGGGAAATACCTTGCCCATGAAGCCAGGGGAAGAAATGCTTTTGGTAATTCAATTTAGTGGAGATGCTCCGTGGAGCTATGTTTTATCCGACAATACATCGGGTAATACACTTTCTACGCCCGTTATTCTGAGCGTAGCTCCTATGATACCTACAACTTATACCCTCAAGTCAGTCAATAATACCTGTGGAGAAGGCACAGTGTCGGGAAGCGTAGTGGCCAATGTCATTATTACGAGCTTAGATGATCTTATTCAAGACAATATTGATGCTTTTCCTAATCCTATTATCGAGCGGCTGAATATAAAAATTGCGATTCCTGATGCTTCTGAATGGCAGGTGGTGGATTTTCAGGGTCGTATTTGGCAAAGTCGTACTTGGTCTGTTCGTTCGGTTTATGAAGAAACGGTCAACACTCCAAGTGCTTCCCGTGGGTACTTATATTTTTCGGGTGAAAGTAGGAGAAAAGTGGTTTGATAAAAAAATCGTCAAATGGTAGTAGTACGCATTACCATTTGACGATACAAGGGATTGCCAAACTAAGCTTGGTGTTCTTTCCGCAACAAATCGTTGACAGTTTTTACAGGATTGAAAGTGATAAGCGGCACTTCTACAAAAACCGTGTTCCAGTCCGACATAGAGCCATTCCAGAGGCCAGGCAGCTCTTGGGCCTTGAGGTCTTTACCATCCTTCGACTTTTGGGTAATGAAGCCCGTATTTGAGTCACGATACTTCATTAAATCAAACTTTTTGCCTTTATAGCCGCGCAATGAACAGACCAAATCAACGGGATTGAAGTGCGTTGCGGTATCGAAAAGGGCTTTTTGAGCGGCATCGCTCATATCTATTTGTGCCGATTCTACCACTTGGAGTGAAGTAGTTCCGTCGGGATTGATGATGGCTACGAAGGCCTCCTCCAGGTTCACCTACATTTTGAACCATGCCGCATAAGCGTACGGGACGGTCTAATTTCAGTGCGAAGTAGGCCAATTTTTCTACGTTTGAGAGTGCGTGGAAGCCAGGTGCAGGCAATGTAAACAGGGTTTTTTCGTAAAAATCTGTCAAATCGCTTATTAAATCATCGCCACTTTCGCCAGCTTCAATACGAGCTAAGAAGTCAAAGATTTGTTGGCGGTATTTCAATAACAAGGCTCCCAACACCTTTTTATAGACAATCGTAGTTTCTTTCAGACTATCGGGCACTACATTGTCAATGTTTTTGATGAATACTACATCGCCATCTTGGTCGTCTAAGTTGGCCAATAACGCCCATGACCCGCAGGACGGAATAACAAACTGCCATCGGAATTTCGGAAAGGCGAATTGTCCATATTGACAGAGATGGTATCCGTAGCGGGTTTTTTGTTCAGAAAAGCTCACGTCATAGGTTACGCCAAATTTTGCCTCAAACTGAGGCTTTACTATTTCAATCAGGGCTTCAAAACGGCTACGGTGTTCGGGTGAAACCGTGAAGTGCAACGTGACCTTACCACCCGCATTGGCGTAGTTTGTTCCCTCTACAAAATGCTCTTCTACGGGCGTGCGAGCTCCGTCGGGATAATGGTGGAATTTTAGTAGCCCTTTCGGCAAATTGCCGTAATCAAGCCCTTTAGGACTTAGGAGGTAATCAGTAATGAGTTGATATTCACCATTTGATATGGCATCTTCCATGTCTATTCCATCTTTTGCCATGGCCGCTTTGAGATCCTCAAAAAAAGCAAAATCACGAATACGGTCGCAGAATTCGGGAATAGATTTGTCGCTTTTTCCGTCGTCTTTGAAGGCAAATAGCGACTTAAACATCCGAGTTGCCGCTCCTGAAGCAGGAACAAACTTGAGCAATGAAACACTACTTGACTGAGCATCAAACGCATTGACCAGCGCGTCGCGTTCGTCATCGTTGACACGAACGATGCCATCGCCTACGGTGGCGGCTTTGAGTACTTTTAAGTAGGGAAAACCAGTGACAAAATGGTTAATCTGCTGTTGGATTGTATCAAGAGCGATACCTTGCTTGAAAATTTGTTGGAGATCTTTTTCAGTAAACATAGGTTTGAATAAGGTTGCTACGGGTTTCTGGAATTTATTGGTTTCTAACATTTCCTGTAAAAATAAGCAAGCAAAGAAACACAGAAACTTATATTCATTGAGGATGCAAACTATAAATATTTGTTAATCCTTTGACCGTTTGATAAAAAAACCAACCAGAAATGATTTTCCGTCGTAACTTTGTATCTTTATCATAAAAAAACCTATGAATAAGTTACCTGTATGTTTCAGAATATTTTGAGACTTACATTTTACCACACTTGACCCATAAAATTGGTCATAATCGTTTGAAAGTAAGTTACCATTATATTTTCAATACGATTTTACAATTGAAATCTGGCTGTTTGGAGTTCCAATCAATTGGTTACTTGGCAAAATATTTATTATCATTATGCTAAATGGAAAAGATGGGAATCTTCAACTTCAATTATTTCTGATAAATTAGCTCTTGAATTTACAATTAGATGGCACTCACACTCCGTCAAAAAAGGGGTGAAAATGTTAAATGGCAACGGCGCAAGAAGAGCAAAAAGTATTTGGTCATTTGTGATAATAAGTACAACGCCATTTCAGATTGTATTGATGGTAATCATCATATTAATTTTGAAAATGGAATGTCAAAAAAATGCTTCAATCCTTGATGAACAGCTTATTGACTATAATATGTCTCATCTTAATGCCGATGGATTTGATGTCTCTGCGAGTTCATTGAAAAGCATAAAATTGTAGCTAACATCAAGCAAAACAAGCGAAATACTAAGAAAATCATGCCCGAATATCGATACATGGGCGATTATATTTATGCTTTTAGATTTAAAATAGAGGTGGTTTTTTGCTTGGTTAGATCTTATAAAAGAATCCTTGTACGCTTTGAACAGTTAGCTAAAAGAAACTTTAAAGCATGGCTATTAATGGCTTCGGCAATGATTAATTTTAGACATACTTTCAACTAAACAACTTCTTTGTTAAAAAAATGGCTAAGTATGGCTATCCCACCAGAAATATCGAAAAAAATTGTTGTTGTTCCCTGCGCTATCTTTGAAAAAGATGGGCAGATTTTTAGTACCCAACGAAGTAGTGGTATGTCGCTCCCCTTAAAATGGGAGTTTCCTGGAGGAAAAGTAGATGAAGGCGAAAACGAGGAAGAAGCATTACACCGAGAAATTATGGAAGAGTTGAGCGTTGAAATCGAAATCGGAATACGCCTTGCCCCTACCTACAAAGAAGATACAAACCGAATCATTTGTCTTGTTCCTTACCTTTGCCGTATTTTAAGCTCTCCGATTGTTTTGACCGAACACTTACAGTACAAATGGGTTCGCTTGGATGAAATCCATAAGTTAGATTGGGCAGAGGCCGATTTGGGCGTTATAGAAACCTACTTTCGGTATTTGGAATCTTGTAAGTTGCGTCGAAACAAGTCTAAAGTTACTGCTTAATTATTTTTCGAACAGCCGCTTTATCTTCTCCCAACATCATCCGAAGGGCATAAACGCCAACGGGCAAGTCTATGAAATCTATTTCAAAATGATTGCGTTGGCTCCTTTTCAAATTTCCTTTTCTTACTACCTTTCCTGTTGCATCAATCAAATCCCAATCGAATGAGGGGTTGCGAAATGATTTTATTTCGATAGTAATTTTCGTTTGAACTGGATTGGGGAATACTTTTAGTGCGTCTTCCTCCTCTTCTATCCCCGTTACAACCACGTTGACCCGTGCGCTGCCAGTTACTGTGCCATTCCCACAGATATTTGAAACCGATTTTAGTGTGTAAGTAGTTGATAATTCAGGATTTATTGAAATTTTGTAAGGGGTTGTAGCGACAGTATTGGTTGCATTGTCAGAAAGGGCATAAGTCCAAGGTGATTGACCCTCAAAGCGAAGTATAAGTGATGCTTGTTCTCCTAACTTTATAATGGTATCACCACTAATAGTAGCCTTTGCGCGTTGTTTTAGCGGTAACATGGTACTGGGTGTAAAGTAGGCTGCGATGTTTTGTGACGGATAAACCCGAATTTGATAATTTCCGCTAAAAGCAATATCGGATGGAATGGTAGCTTTGATTGGGCTTTGAGTAGCGGTTCCAATAATGCGGGGATTGGAGAAACTACCGTCTTTATCAGAAAGTTGCGCTTCATAATTGACGGGATTCTCAAATGTCCCCGTAATGCTAAAAGGTAAATCAAATTGAGTTTCGTTACAAAGTATTTGGGAGGGGGATAAGTTAGTGGTAATTCTTGGAACAACCGTAACGCGGGCACTGCCCTTCACCTCGCCCTCACCGCATACATTACTTACCGAGCTCAGCGTATAAGTCGTTGTTGACAAAGGGTTTACTGAAACTGTTAACGGGTTGGTAGAAGTTGTTGCGGTACTATTATCGGAGAGCCGATACGTCCACGGGGCTGAACCTGAAAAAGTGAGTAATAGATTGGTATTTTTTCCAGCTTCGATGGTCGCTTCTCCGCTGAGGAGAGCGCGTGGTTTTTGATGTACGGCAAAAGGTGACGAGATAACATCGTCTATGCCCTTGACATTGGCCATAATTCGTAGGCGGTAGCCATCCCCCGCTGGTAAATCAAGTGGAATATTTATATTAAAAGGGCTATTTTCGCTATTATTCAAGATAGTTGAATTTGTAAAATTTCCTTTCTCATCTGAGAGTTGAAGGCTATATCGCCATTTTGTGGCATCTGTATTAGAAACGGTAAAAGGGACAGTCAACTTATCACCCGCACAGACGGTTTTGGGTATTTTTTCGGTTGAAATAACAGGTTTAGCGGCCACTTCTATTTTAAAGCGGTCTTCCAAACACCCCAAACTATCGCGTACAGTGAATGTTGTATCATTGGTGAGTGTAAAGCTAAAATTTGCTTGACGGCTTCCGTTTAACCATGCGTAAGTGCCTTTCCAAGAGGGTGTTAGCTTAACTATTTCACCGTGACGGGCTTTGATCGTGACTGTTTTATTAACATTTTTAAAAATGGTAAACTGGTCACGGACAATACCATCATTGCACAACCATTCAAAATCAAGGCGATTGTCTTCTACTTCCACCACTACGGAGCCTCCATTGACATAGTTTTTGAAAGGCATGGCAGGGTGGGCAGGGCCATCGAGTCCATTGTTTCGCCCTGCCGAACCCGCCACTACATAAATCACTCCATCATCCCCGCCGTTTTTGATATAGGTACAGGAATTGGGACTACCATCATAACGCCCCGAAGATAGATTGGTCAGATGTTGGTCTTCACGAAAAGAGGTAGCTAAACCCGTATGACTGCGCATAGGGCGCGAGCGTTCGTAGAGGTGACTGTGTCCACTTAGTACCAAATCTACCTTAAAACGTTCTAAAATAGGGGTTAGATTTTTACGAATTAAGACCAATTCCTCCTCAGAATCAGAGTCATGGGAGTTTTTGGTGTAGGGTGGATGATGAAATATCACGATCGTCCAGGGTTGCCGATTGGCCGCTAAGTCTTTTTTGAGCCATTCTACCTGTGGGCTAAGGGTGTCGTAGAGGCGATAGCGGTCTTGTTCAATTCCGTAGGAGTCCAAAGCTATGAAATGTACATTGGCGTAGTCAAAGGAGTAGTTCATTTCTGACCCAGAGGGAACACCCCCTGCTTCGGCATTTTGTGGAAGTGAGAAAATTTGAAAATAGGCTATCTCGCGCTTGTTTTGTGCGCCAGAGTAGTATTCGTGATTGCCTGGAACAGTCCAAAGTACGTTGTTCTTGAAGAAAAAATCCTGATAGATGTTGAAAAAGTTGTTTTGAAATTCTTCGTCGGTTCCTGTTGCATAGGCATTGTCTCCTAAAAAAAGTACTACATCTGTCTGGCGATTGTCGTTTTTAATACGTTTCAGATAA
>JBGAUP010000118.1:0-16715 GCA_044228585.1 Runella sp.
CTACAATCAATTCAAAAGTAGATTAGACCCAGACCTGAAAAACCATGAAGCCGACCCCAAAAAATACCTAAGCAAAATGCCCTTAGACTGGTCAAAAGCCAATGGAGCGATGCCCCCAATGTTGCAATTTAAAAGCAATGGAGGCTTAGAACCAGAAAAACGACAGGCATTGATGGGCTATTTACAAACGGCCATTGATTGCGGCATTATTTATTATCTGACAGACGAAGAACCCTACGCCCAATTGGCCTTAGATGTGGTTTATACAATGGTAGAGGGGCTCGCCCCACTTACGCCAAGCGAAAGTGGCCACAACGGTGGTGGCTATATTTACTTAGACGACCACCTGCGTGAAGCACGTGAGATTGGGGCTCAGTTGCCCATTGCCTACGATTTCGTTTTTAGTTTTATTCAAAAAGGGGGAAAACCATTTAATGTTTCGACCAATTCAAAATCAGATTTTTCGATTCAAAAGGCAGAAAAAGTTTTCAAAACGTATATTAAATTAGCTTTGGAACAAGGCATTGTTAATTGTAATTGGCCTGTACTCGAATCGTCGAGTTTGGTAGGCAATGCTTTGGCTTTGAGCGATTTAAAGGAAAGGTATGAATTTTTGGAGTATTACCTAACCAAAAACACACCTAACCAAGATGCCCTCTTGAAAGTGGCAAATTTCTACAATCAAAACGGAGGTATTTGGCCCGAAAGTTTGGGCTATGCCAACGAAGTTTCGAGGCTTTCTACCTATCTCATGACACTTCTGACGCGCTACGATGCCAGTTTAGACTTAGGAAATAAATATCCTCAGATTCCGAAGGCTTTGTCAATGTCCTATTATTTGACCTATCCCAATACAAAAGAAACGGTTCTTTTTGGCGATAGTCATCGAGGATACCACCCCGATTTTGACACCTACGAAATGGCGTATCTTTTGGGCAAAATTTCAAAAAACAAAATGTTGATTGATGAATTTGGGGCATTGCTCAAAACCCATATTCAGAATAACTCATACGACAGATCGAAACTCCGCAAGCGAGAATATGGAGCAGAAGTCTATCGTGAACCTACGCATTTGCTTTGGGATGTATCTGAAATCGAAGGCCAAATAAAAGAATACCCTTTGCCCACAACAGATGTACTGCCCTTTGCTGGAATGACCCTTCAGCGAAATCTTAGTACAACCAATGACCCCAAAGATGCTTTCATGGCATTTGTAGGTGGGGGGGCGCATGTACACGGACATGCCACGGGTATGTCTATGGAACTCTACGGCAAGGGCTATGTCTTAGGTACAAAGGCTGGTAGAGGAACGTATCAAACCGATTTGCATGAAAATTATTATCGGCTATTTGCGTCCAATAATACGGTCATTGTCAATGGTGCTTCCGAAACCGAAGGTGGGTGGGTAAATTTGGGTCAGAACCGTGTTGAAACCGTTTCAGTTGAGCCCAAACCCCGTGAGAAAGCTGTTTCCACAAATCATTCTTTTTCGGTTAGTCGATTTATTGATGACAAAGGCGACAAAGCAGAGGCTATCCAAGAACGTACTTTGGGTATCGTCCGTACCTCGCCAACAACTGGTTTTTATGTGGATGTTTTTCGGTCAAAATCGTCGTTGCCCAACGAATACCATGATTATATCTACAGAAATTTGGGCGAAGAACTTGTGCTTGAATCAAACGAAAAACCGTTAGAATTTGCAAAAGACGACAACCGCTATACTGCCAATGCCAACAAAGAATGGGTCAAAAATAGGAAGTTTAGACATCCCGGCTGGCATTTTTTCAAAGATGTTAAAACAGTAAAAGTACCAGATGACAAGGGCTTGACTGCTACCTTCACGGCCCAGAAGTTGGGAAAAGAACCTATCAAAATGAGGCTCTTCATCAATAACCCCGCCGATAGAGAATATACCACCGCCCTGTCGCCTTTGTCGAAAGAAGCAGCTCGTCCCTATGCTGATAAAAATGGACAAACCTTGGTTATTCGCAAAAAAGGAGAAGCTTGGCAGCAGCCTTTTGCAGTGGTATATGAACCCTTTGAAGGTACTCAAACGAATGGTAGTGTGCAATCGGTAGAATCAATTACCCAAAAAGGAGAATTTAAGGGGTTGAAAATCAGTAGTAACTTGGATGGCAAAACCATTATCCAATACGTCTTTATACTTGAAAGTGCCAATGCCACCTTTACCGACGAGAAGCTGGGTATCTCATTCAATGGACGCTATGCGGTAGCTACTTTGGATGAAAAAGAACAAATACAATCGGTTTATATCGGCGAAGGCCAAAGTTTTAGCTATAAAAAAACAAAAATAACCCCCAAGAATGGTACGACAGCGGCTTTTTTTACCTTTCCGTAGGGCTTCTTCTGCCGTTTTGTAGAAATATAAATGAACCCATGGAAACTTTTGACGGAGTTTTAATATTGATGACCGAATTTTTGACCAATCAAAAGCATTTAAGATAAACTAAAGTAGATTGTAAAATGAAAAAACTGATTCTTACTCTTTCGCTAATTTTACCTCTTTTGTACTTGTCGTCGTGCAAAACTGCACAAACCGCAAGCAAACAAACCTCTACCGACGAACAAGCCATGCTCAAGGCGTTGGCTTGGCAAGAAGCAAATCCCATTCAAGCCAAAGCACCCACCGATTGGACCAATGGGGCCTACTATACGGGTGTAATGAAAGCCCATCAATCCACCCAAAACCCCATTTTCTTGAAAGCATTGGTGGACATGGGTAATCGTAATCAATGGAAAACTTACGATCGTCTCTATCATGCCGACGATGTGGCCATTTCAAATGCATATCTGTATCTCAAAGAAATAGGTAACAATGAAGTGCAACTTGGCCCAACCGATGCCTTTATCCAGGCGCATTTGTTTGAACCACAAGACTGGAAAGTAGGCAAAGGCAATGCCGAACAGGTGATTTTGTGGTGGTGGTGCGATGCCCTCTTTATGGCGCCACCTGTATTGACCAAATACTCGAAGCTTAAAAAAGATGAAAAGTATCTCGACGAAATGCACAAGTACTATGCCGAAACCAAAAAACTGCTTTATGATGACGAAGAGAAGCTGTTTTTTAGAGATAATCGCTTTTTATGGAAAGGCCAAGCCACCGACCGTAAAGAAAATAATGGACGTAAAATCTTCTGGTCGAGGGGCAACGGCTGGGTGTTGGGTGGCTTGGCCATGATTTTAGAAGATATGCCCAAAAACTACAAACATCACGATTTTTATGTGGACTTATACAAAACGATGTCAAAACGCATATTGGAACTGCAACATCCCGATGGCCTTTGGCGCACAAGTTTATTAGCCCCAGAAAATTTTTCACATGGTGAAGTAAGTGGGAGTGGATTTTTTACTTATGCCTTGGCTTGGGGCATCAACAATGGTCATCTCGATGCTAAAACTTACAAACCCGCTGTTCAAAAAGCATGGGCTGCTCTCAAGGATTGCCAGCAAGAAACGGGGAAAGTGGGCTGGGTACAAAACATTGGTTTCGACCCTAAGCCCGCTGATAAAGACAGTTGGCAAAATTTTGGGACAGGCGCTTTTTTGTTGGCAGGTAGTGAGATGTTAAAATTGAAGTAATTTCCTTTTTATTTGCCTCCTCCCGTCGTGGTTAGTGGCAAAGTCCAAGCAGGAGGCTCAACGACTAATAGATGCCGTACAAAGAAATCCCGCCTTTTACGTTCGCCGTAGTCGCCGCCGTTGGAGTGAGCCATGTTAGGAACCATCAAAAAATCAAAGTCTTTGTTGGATTTGATGAGGGCATTGACCAACTGCATGGTAGAGGCGGGGTCAACATTGTCGTCAACTTCGCCCAAAATGAGCAACAGTTTTCCTTGTAGTTTGTCGGCATGAGTCACGTTGGAACATTCGGCGTAGTGTGGGCTAATCGGGTATCCCATCCATTGTTCATTCCACCAAATTTTGTCCATACGGTTGTCGTGGCAGCCGCAGGAGGAAACCGCCACTTTGTAAAAATCAGGATAAAACAGCAGCCCGCCCGTTGAGCTTTGCCCACCTGCCGAGGTGCCGTAAATACCTACGCGACTGAGGTCGAGTGAAGGGTATTTTTTGGCAGCCTCTTGCATCCACAAAATACGGTCGGGGAAGCCCGCATCTTTGAGGTTTTTCCAGCATACATCATGGAAAGCTTTGGAGCGATTGGAAGTACCCATGCCGTCGAGTTGTACGACGATAAATCCTAATTCGGCCAGTTCAAACATCGAACGGTTGTTGGTCATAAACGACTTGGGCGTAAACGAGCTGTGCGGCCCCGCGTAAATGTTTTCGATGACCGGATATTTTTTGTTGGGGTCAAAATTGGTGGGTCGAATGATGATGCCCCAGATGTCGGTTTTGCCATCGCGGCCTTTGGCGGTGAATACTTCGGGTGCTTTCCAGCCCGCTTTTTGCCATTCTGAAATATCCGCTTTTTCCAATTCCATGAGGATTGAACCATCAACAGCCGAGCGCAAAACCGTTGAGGGAGGCATATCCACGCGGGAGTAATTGTCAACAAAGTATTGATTGTCAGGCGAAAATGATGCTGTATGATTGGCGTTTTCCGAAGTCAGGGGCGTCAGATTTGTTCCGTCAAAATTGACACGGTAATACTGCACAAAGTACGGGTCTTGCTGCGGATTCATGCCACTTGCCGCAAAAATAATGGTTCGTTTTTCTTCGCTGACATTCACTACGTTACGCACTACCCATTCGCCTTTGGTGATTTGTTTTTTTACTTTTCCTGTCACTCCATCATACAAGTAAAGGTGATTCCAGCCGTCGCGTTCAGAGGCCCAAATGATTTCTTTGCCATCGGCAACGTCAAAACGATAGCGTTTGCCGCTGTAATCAATAAAAGTTTGGCTTTGTTCGTCAATCAGTGCTCTAATGGCACCATTGGTGGCATTTACTTCCAAAATACGATAGACTTGGTGGCCGCGTTGGTTATACTCAAACGTAAAAGCCCGGCTGTCTTTTCGCCATTCTACACGAGAAATGTTATACTGATGATTAAACAGGGCATCGTCAATGGGAAGGTGCTTTTTTTCTTCTACCAAAAACAATTGAGGGCGTCGTATGGGTAGGGCATCGCCAGGTTTGAGATATTCTCGGCTTTCGAGTTTGGGCTGTAGTTGGTCTTCGGGCGACGAGCGCACAAAATAAATCAGGTGCTTTTGGTTAGGGCGTACTTTGACGGAAACCACTTTTTTTGAGTCGGGCGACCACTGCACGTAGCCCGAATAGTAATCGCCTTCGGAACCATCATAACTGAGTTGAGTTTCTTTCTTGGTTTTTTCGGAGCGAACGTACAGGTTATAATTTTTGATGTAGGCCGTCCAAGTGCTGTCGGGCGAAAAAACAGGTTTGTCGTTTTGTTCGTTGCCCCCCGCACCCCAGTAACGTCGCTCTTCGGGACGAATGGGTTCTTTTTTGCGTAAGGTATTGGAGGTAAGTCCATACGTCCAAACAAATCCTTCGGCACTAAACTCAATGTCTTGGTCGTCTTTGCCGTAGGTAAAGCTGCTGAAAGGCAAACTATAGGGCTTGATTTCCTTTTTGACCACTTCCGAGAGTTTTTGGGCTAATTGCTCGTGGTCAAAGGCCAGCTGACGAGTTTTATTTTTAGGACTGACGGCGATGAATTCTTTTCCGCGTGGTGTTTGAATCGAATACCAAGCCCATTGACTGCTCTTGGACCAATTGACCATTGTGGGAGCGTTATATACTTTGTCTTTTAAGCGAATTTTCAACGTTTCCGAACGTTGATAGTCTTCCAAAGTACCTTGCGCATGGAGCGTACCCAAAGTGCAAAATAACAATCCTGTAATTTGAGTAATTACGGTTTTGGTAAAAGTAGTTTGAGATAAGAATGAGGTCATGGGCGGAATGGTTTTAAAATTAGACAAACTTATCAAGCTTTTTTTGCTTTATCTTCTTTCCACTTACCGAAGATTGGTATTATTTTAACTGAGTTACGGAAATAAAAAGGAGTAGCTCCCAAGATTGTCGTACCTTCTTTTTTATTTTATGAGTCATGTCAATAATCTTTGTGTTTTTATAGAAAAAATCTATGACTTTTACGCAGCTCGAATACTTAATAGCACTTGATACCTATCGGCATTTTGCGACAGCTGCCGAGAGTTGTTTCGTGACCCAACCAACGCTTAGTATGCAAGTGCAGAAATTGGAGGATGAATTGGGCGTGAAACTTTTTGACCGTAGCAAGCAGCCCGTTGTACCCACTGAAATAGGAGAAGTCGTAATTCGGCAAGCGCGTAGCTTACTCCGCGGAGCCCTCAAAACCAAAGAGATGGTGGACGAATACAAGGGGATTATTCCGACCTTAGCCCCCTATTTGTTACCATTGTTTTTGGAAAATTTTATTCAAAAATACCCACAGGTTAAGCTCAAAATCATCGAATTGACGACCGAAAATTTGATTTCTAAATTGAATAAAGATTTGATTGATGTGGGGATTGTAGCGACTCCTTTACAAGACGATCGGATTTTTGAGCAGCCATTATTTTATGAAGAATTTGTAGCGTACGTATCGGAGTCGGAAACAGCCTACCAAAAAGAGTATATTTTGTCAGAAGACATTGATTTCAATCGTTTATGGTTATTAGAAGAAGGGCACTGTATTCGGGGACAGATATTGAACATCTGTGAATTGCGCAAACAAAATGCCCATAATCGCAATTTTGAGTACGAATCGGGGAGTATCGAAACCCTCAAGCGAATGGTAGAACACTACGGCGGGGTGACGATTCTGCCTGAGTTATCGCTACGCGATTTGTCGGCCAAGCAACGAGAGCAGATTCGCCGTTTTCAGAACCCTATCCCCGTGAGAGAAGTGAGTTTGGTGACACTGCGCCACCACCTTAAACGTGGTCTTATTGAAGCCATGAAAACCGAAATCTTGGCGGTAATTCCCGAAAAAATGAAGCAACCCTATCATCGAAAATTGATAGAGTTGGGGGTAAGTTGACCCAATTTCGTCTAATAATTCTCAAGAAACGTCGCTTCGCGGGTAGTTTTTGCTGATTTTCTTAGTAACTTTCAGTACTGACAAATTAAATGTCAATAAATTCAGCAGCACTTAACCTATTTATTTACTTATTAATTACCCAAAGTTCTTAGATTGTTATGACCTCTCAGGCAGTTTCTCTCCCCGCCCCACCACCTGTTCAAAAAATTCGATGGCGTCAAAGTTTAGTCATTGTTACCCATATTTTCTTTTGGGCTTGTTTTATCTTCTTGCCTTTTATCCTGATTCAATCGCAGCAACCCTCGGCGGAGACACAACCTAAGCTAAGTGAAGCGGAACGGGACCGTATTTGGCAGTTTACTTTCTACTTTAGCCAATTTTTCTCGGTCTTGTTGTTTTATACCAATTCTGAGGTGCTACTGCCACGGGTTTTCAAAAAACGAGGCTTGGGAGTGTATATTCTTGTGATGCTATTGGCCTTGATTTTAGTGTTGACGATTACTTATTTCTTTCGCTATTGGCTCATGGGATTTGCACCACGCACTTGGTTTACGTATTCTACTTTTTATTCTCTGATTTCCGCGTTTGGAATCAGTACTTGTTTTCGACTATTGGCCGATTATCAACGAGAACACCGTTTGCAAAACGAACAGGAAAAAGTACGCTTACAGTCGGAACTCTCGTTTTTGCGCTCGCAGATAAGCCCGCATTTTATGTTCAATTTGATGAACAGCTTGGCCTCTTTGGCGCGCAAAAAATCAGATTTATTGGAACCCATGATTGTCAAAATGTCGGATTTGTTGCGCTATATGCTCTATGATTCCGACGATTCAAAAATTTTGCTTGAAAAAGAAATCAACTACTTGAAAAGCTACGTCGAACTTCAACAGATGCGTTTTGGTAACAAGGTAAAAGTAAGTATGGATTTTGATGCAGTTGCCTCTGGATTAGCTTTAGAACCGATGCTGTTGATTCCGTTTGTAGAAAATGCTTTTAAGCACGGAACAGGGCTGATTCGAGAACCTTCCATTCAGATTGCGCTTTCGACTTCTTCCCAAAAAATACACTTTAGGGTGCAAAACCGCTATAATAGTGATTTTATTGAAGCCAAAGACAACAACTCTGGGATTGGGCTGGCCAATGTGAAGCGGCGCTTAGAATTACTCTATCCAGAATCACATATTCTAAAGATTATCAAGGATAAGGATATATTTGTGACGGATTTAGAAATTACGTTGAAATAATATGCCTAAGCTTCGTTGTATAGCGGTTGATGATGAGCCGTTAGCGCTCGAATTGTTGGAAGACAACATTCGTCAAGTCCCTTTTTTAGAATTGGTAGCAAGCTGTCAAGACGCATTTGAAGCGATGGATATCTTGCACGAACAAAATGCTGACTTACTCTTTTTAGATATTCAGATGCCTGGCATCACGGGCGTCCAGTTTTTGAAGTCATTGCAGGGACAGAATTCATCCCCGATGGTGATTTTTATTACCGCTTACGAACAGTACGCGCTTGAAGGGTTTGATTTGGACGTGGTAGATTATTTGTTGAAACCCGTCGCGTTTGAGCGATTTTTGAAAGCGGCCAACAAAGCTTATGAGTTATTTAAACTCCGCCAACATTCGCCCCAAGAGATGGTGTCCACTCATTTCTTTGTTAATGCCAATTATGCTTTAGTAAAAATTCGTTTTGACGAAATTATGTACATTGAAGGCCTCAAAGATTATGTCAAAATTTACCTTACTTCGGCGCGTCATCCCGTTATCACACGCATGACTTTGAAGGGTATTGAACAAAAACTGCCATCCCAGTCGTTTATGCGTATTCATAAATCCTACATCGTTTCTTTGGACAAAATCCAGTCGGTTCGTAACCTCAAAATTCATATTGGCGAAGCCATTATTCCCGTAGGCGAGCAGTACGTGGAAGAGTTCATGAAATCCATTGGTGAAGGATAAATGACGGATAGGTACTCCAAACTACGGTAAAGTTTATTTCTGTTATCTTAACTTGGGCTTTATACAGTAAAAAAAACGCAAGTTGGTTTTTTTATCGCTAAAGCTACTTTCGCATGAATCGAACGCTCCTTCTTGTCTTTCTGTCGTTTACTTGTTTTGCTCAAAAAACACCCATTCAATACGTCAATCCGCTCATTGGCTCAGCTCCTGCCGTTACCGAAAGCGCACGTCGTCATAGCGAATCCAGTAGTGAATTGCGCGGACAGATTGCTCCCGCTATTGGTCGCCCACATGGCATGACTACTTGGACTCCCCAAACCCGCGCTACCGAGACTAAGTGCGTAGCTCCTTACTACTATAATGACCCCAAAATCAACGGATTTCGCGCTACTCACTGGCTAAACGGGAGTTGTGTACAAGATTATGGAAGTCTCACGATAATGCCTCTTTCGGGGAATTTGCGCACAGCACCCGAAGAACGCGCTTCGGCTTATTCTCATTCTCAAGAGCGTACGACTCCTGCTTATTATTCGGTAGAACTGCTTGATTATCAAATTAAAGCGGAGCTTACTGCCACTCAACGGACGGGTTTGTTACGGTTTAGCTTTCGTAAAAAAGAGGCCGCTTTTTTATTGATTGAGCCCAACAGCGACGAAGGAGAAGGGTACGTAGAAATTATCCCTGAGCGGAGAGAAGTAATAGTACACAATCCAGTTCATCGCATTTATCAAGGTTCGGGACAACCAGCGGGGTTTAGTGGGTTTTATGTATTGCAGTTTCAGAATGACTTTAAATCTTACGGAACTTGGAAATCGAACGCCGTTCAGAAACAAGCAAAAGTAGCCAAGGGAAATGGAAAACGGGAGGGAGTAGGAGCGTATATCGAATTGAATATAGACGACAACCCAGTGGTGAAAGTAAGGGTAGGTTCTTCTTTTACTGATGTGGCAGGGGCGCGCCGAAACCTTACAACGGAGCTTTCTCATTGGGACTTTGAGCGAGTACAGAAAGCAACCGAGCAAGCTTGGAACCAAGAATTGGGGCGGGTACAAATCAAAGGGGATGAAAATGACAAAACCTTGTTTTATACCGCGCTTTATCATACCAAGCATACGCCTCGGCTTTTTTCTGACGTGGACGGCTGCTATCCAGGCTTTGCCGATGAGCATCAGATTTATACGGCCAACGGTTTCGATTACTACTGCGATTTTAGCTTATGGGATACGTTTAGGGCAGCCATGCCACTTCATGCGTTGCTGGAGCCTAAGCGGTCGTCTCACTTGATGGAGTCGTTGGTCAAGAAAGCCGAACAAGGCGGCTGGATGCCGATTTTTCCGTGCTGGAACCACTATACGGCTGCTATGATTGGCGACCACGTGGCATCGGTGATGGCAGATGCTTACGCCAAAGGTATTCGGGGGTTTGACGTAAAAACAGGATATAAATACCTACGTCAGAATGCTTTTGTCCCTAATCCAGACCCCAAAAGTTATGAATCAGGAAAGGGACGGCGGGCCTTGGGAAGTTATTTGAAATACAATTATGTGCCACTTGAAGACTCCGTTTGGCAAGCATTTCACAAGCGAGAACAAACCTCGCGTACGCTTGAATACGCCTACGATGATTTTTGTCTCAGTACTCTGGCGAAGGTATTGGGTCATACGGACGATTATGCGATACTTCGTCAACGGGCTTTGAATTATCGAAATGTGATTGACCCCGCAACGGGTTGGGCACGGGGGCGTTATGCCGATGGACGTTGGAGTAGTAACTTCGACCCGTTTGCGGCACGAGCTTCTTTCATTACTGAGGGCTCACCCGCCCAATATACGTGGTTTGTACCGCATGATGTAGCGGGATTGATGAATCAAATAGGAGGGAAAGAACGATTTATTGCTAAGTTAGACACCATGTTTGAGCAAGGAAAATACTGGCATGGGAACGAACCAGGAAATCATACGGCTTATTTGTACGCTTTTGCGGGCGTATCTTGGAAAACCCAGCGTTGGGTACGTCAGTTGATTCGGGAAGAATACACCACCGATGCGGGTGGGCTGAGTGGTAACGAAGACGGCGGACAAATGTCGGCTTGGTTGGTATTTAGCATGATGGGTTTTTATCCTGTTAGTCCAGGAAAACCTTTTTATGTAATTGGAAGCCCAAGTTTTAGAGAAATGTCCTTAAAAATGACCCATGGAAAAACATTTACGATTAAATCTACCAACAATTTAGAAGCCAATAGCTATATACAGTCTGCAACTCTTAACGGTAAGCCTTACAAAAAAGCCTATTTTACCCACCATCTAGTGATGAAAGGGGGAGTTTTGGTAATAACAATGGGGCCTAAACCGAATTACGAATGGGGGAGTAGTAATTGTTGAATTGTTCTCTCCTTTTTTAAAAAAACTTGTATCTTAGTCCCTTTAATTTACCCACTTCGAACAGCATGAACGAACTATTAGTGGTATTCAACAAGTAGGTATTGGTGTGCCAAACGCCAACGAAACGTGGAAATGGTATAGACAAACCTTGGACTGAATGTACCTATTTTTAATGATGAAGCAGACGCCAAACTAATGACCTGTTACACTTCTGGCGAAGTGCGCCGACGTCATGCTATCATGGCCCTTAATATGGCTGGGGGAGGTGGGGTAGAAATTTGGCAGTACAAAAACCGTATTCCAGTCGAGCCAATTTTTGAGCCTAAATTGGGCGATTTAGGCATTTTTTCTATCAAGATTAAGTGCTTGGACGTACCAAAGTTTTATGGTCAGTTAGGCGTTGATGAACAAAAATCGTCTCAAAGTATATCGCCCGAACAACGCCCCCATTTTTGGTTGAGAGATTGTCGCAATAACCTTTTGCAAATCGTTTCGGGGGAGTCGTGGTTTCGTCCCAATGGTTTTTTGACTGGAGGTGTTTGTGGGGCAGTGATTGGCGTGAGCGATATTGACAAAGCCATAAAGTTTTATGCCGACACGCTGGAAATAGACCAAATTGTTTATGATAAAACGGGAAATTTCGAAGATTTTAAATTTTTAGATTCTGACAATCAAACGTTTCGTCGGGTATTGCTTCGTAAAACGCTTGGCAAAGCAGGTGCTTTCGGTAAACTTCTTGGGGGAATAGAAATTGAGTTGGTTCAAGCCCTTGACCGAGCTCCGCGTAAGATATTTGAAGACCGCGACTGGGGTGATGCAGGGTTTATTCACTTGTGTTTTGATGCACTCGATATGAACGCACTCAAAAAACGCTGCCAAGCCAACGGTTTTCCGTTTACGGTAGATAGCGCCGATTCCTTTGATATGGGTGAAGCAGCAGGGCGTTTTTCTTACGTGGAAGACCCCGATGGTACCTTGATTGAGTTTGTAGAGACCCATAAAGTCCCCATTGTCAAGAAGTTAGGTATTTATTTGAATCTTAAAAAACGAAAGAAACAAACGCACCTTCCTGATTGGATGGTGGCGACGTTGGGCTGGGGAAAAGTAAAAGATTAAAAAGTGGGTAGGCGATAGTCCACGGTCAATAGTCCATTAAAAAAGCAATTGATACTGTGGACTGCTGACTATGGACTTTCACACAGGATATACCTCTTCTAAAAAAGCAATTACAGCGTTGGTAAAAGCGTGATTGGAGTCGCCTGCGACCATGTGGCCTGCCCCCGATACAGTCATGCTACGTACGTGCGGAACGGCATCCAGAAATTCTGCCATAACGCGTTCGCTTACTACATCGCTGATACCTCCTCGGACAATCAAAGTAGGGGCTTTTAGATTTTGAGCTGCCGCGAAGAGTCGTTCTTCGTAGGCAATTTGTTGATCGGGAGTGGCATTTTTCCAAACTTTTAGCATATTGGGATCCCAGTGCCAGTAGTATCGCCCGTTGCGGAAGCGGAGATTTTTTTCTAATCGTGAATGGTCGTAGTTTTTGGCCCGTTGCGGCAAATAAGCAGCTACGGCTGCGGCTGCTTCTTCCAATGAACCGAACCCATTTTCTAAATGCGAACTCATAAAGGCAAAAATTCGCTCGATTCCTTTTTGTTCGGCTTTGGGGGCAATGTCCACTAAGACAACTGCAGATACCAAAGCGTCTTGAGATTCTCCGTCTAAGACCAAAGACGTAATGCCACCCATCGAAGCCCCAATGAGCGCGGGCTTTCCTCCGATTTGGTGGATAATTGCTTTCAAATCAGCTACTAAAGCGTCGGTGAGGTAGCTGCCATCGGCTGACCAACTGCTTGCACCGTGTCCGCGAGCGTCGTAGCTGATGGCATACCAACCATGTTCGGCCAATTTACGAGCAGTATCGCCCCAAGAATGGTGCGTTTGTCCGCCCCCCCGTGGAGCAAAATAATGGGTGGGGCTGTTGGATTGCCCCACCCTTCGCCAATGATATAAAAATTGGGTGTCGTCTCAAAACGGAGTGGTTGAGATTGCATCTATAAAGCAGGAACTAATTCGAGATAGACGTTAAAACTTAATCCATTGAAAACCGTGGTATGGCGAAGACTCATACGTGCACGTTCAAGTTTATTAATGGGATATGTACCTTTGAAATCCTTAATGTCTATATCGAGTGTTTTTTCATTGTCTAATAAATCCCAAGAACCTCCGTTGACAACATTTCTTGCAACGGGGTCAATGGCTTTTACCGTTTTGTCATCATAAAACTGAATATTAACCCCGAAAAATTTCTTTGCATCATCAGGAAGGGCACTTGTATTGATGACATTGCCATTTAAATCAGTAACTTTTTCTACTTTCCACGGATTGGTGGTCAGGATACTTATCGTCTTTTCTGGCGTTGGTGTAGTCCCGTTATTTTCTCGGTCACAGCTTACCAAAAAAAAGGTGAGTAAGAGCGAATAAAAGAACATTGGTTTTTTCATAGCTACCATTTACGGGTTAAATTTGCACTCAAAATTAACGTTTTTCTCTTATATCTTTCGATATGCGTCTTAATTTGTGCTGGTGGATAGGGATTTGTGTAGGATGTTTCTCAACTTCTTTTGCCCAAGAGTGCCAGTCATCCTTACAATGGACACCCGTCCAGAGAAACAACGTTATTGAGTGGGAAAAATTTCCTGAATTTACGCTTCCTTTTACGCTTGTTTATGAAGGTCCTCGTTTTGGCGATGCCCAATCACAGCCGTTAAAACACGGATTTAGTCATTTGGCGAGTTTTTCAGGGACTGAAAGTTCTACTTTGCCCTTAGGGAAACGCGCCGTTACTTGGTATCACGTAGCCACCGACGCAAATACCCAGCCTTGGGCAGAACGTACTTTGGAAAGCCCTTGGGCCAATGACCTGAATTTGTATAAAACTACTTGGGACAATCAACTGCGTAATTACGCTAACGCTTTTGACGATTCGCGGGGAGGAAATATTCCTGCTTATGATTTCATTGCTTTGGATATTGAGCGGATTCATGACACTGACCGCGAGATTTTGGGTATTAAAACCAATCAACGTGTTCCCGAAAACTACCGAAATCTTTCGGATGCGCAGTTTACCGAACGCTACAAACGTGATATGCAAAAACTCTATGCCGCCCCCGTGGATTTTCTGCGTACTCGTTCGCTATCATCAACCAAAGTCGGTAGTTATAGCGATGTGTTGATTAGGGGAAGTTTTAATAATTGGCTTGGAATGACCGTTACCCCTTGGAAAGATTGGACAACAGACCCTAATTTTTTGCTTCACGTTATGCGTGATACGTTGACGGGCAAAGTAGGCGGGCCTTTTTATCATCAACTCGATTTTTTGACGCCTTCTTGTTATTACTATTACGATTACAATACCTCGCCTTTTGGCAAAGACTATCTTGCTTATCTTTTGTTTGTCATTGAAGCCAATCGGGCGTGGTCAGATAAGCCCATTATTCCCTTTGTGTGGCTGCGTTATCACGATGCATTCAACCCTACAATTCCGTTTGTGCCTAACTTCGTGGCTGAAGCTACGGCTATTTTTCCATTTTTTTCGGGAGCAAAGGGGTTATGGCTCTGGGAAGGTCCCGTTGAGAATACGCGTCAAGATAACTACACCGTGTATGAGCATTTTATTGCAGCCTTGCATCGGCTTTCGCAGTTTAAATCGTTTTTTGAGGGAGATTATGAGTTAGTGATTCCTCAACCTGCGGTTGAAAATGCAAAAACAAAATCAGCGATTTGGCGGGGTGTAGTCAAAGGAAATGAAATTCTAATTGCGGCTCAAAATCCCTATGCTACTTCTGACACGCAATTGACGGAACTTAGAGTTGTTCATCAAAATTGGCAAAAAAACATTACTCTGAAAGGACGCGAGGTTTTTTTGTGCAAATTTGACTACAATACGATTGCTTCCATTGCTACCAATTCTAATTTGTTTAACCTTGTAGTTGCTCCTAATCCTGCTACTGAGAAGATTAGTTATCGTTTTGAAAGCACGACGAGTATGGCTGGGGAGGCTTACCTCTTTGATTTAACGGGGCGGGTGTTGGCACAAGAGAGTTTTAGGATCAATACAGGGGGGCAAATCCGTGAACTCCAAGCGAATCATCTACCAACGGGTGTGTATATTTTGCAAGTGAAGGCGGGAAGGTACCAAATGAATGAGCAAGTATTGATTGTGAAATAGAGAAAGCGTGGAGTTTGAACCGTTTAATAAAAAAGCTAAGATTTGTCGAATACTTTGTGGTTTCTGCTTTATAATTGCCAAAATTCAATAGACTTCTCTTGTCATGCTTCGCAACAGCCTATTTATTGCCTTTTTTGCCACCATTTTAGGATTAAGTGCTTTTCGTTTCGACGATAATTGGCTGGATAAAATCGTGGTTAAATTTGAAAAGTATCAGCGCTTATATCCCCAAGAAAAAGCTTACCTTCATTTAGACCGTCCTTACTACTCGGCGGGCGAGACGATTTGGTTTAAAGCCTATTTGACCAACGGAGTCAGTCATTCTGCCGATTCGGTTAGCAAGGTATTGTACGTAGATTTGGTGGATAAAGGTAGTGGGAAAGTACTTCTACTGAAAAAAGTAGAACTTAACGGCGGTTTGGGACAGGGCGAATTGTCGTTGGGTGATTCGCTCAAAGCAGGTGTATATCAGGTACGTGCTTACACCAATTGGATGCGAAATTTCGACGAAGACTTCTTTTTTCGTCGTGATGTACGCGTGTTTCGTTCTGATATGGCTGCTGCCACACTTCCCCCGAATCCCGACGACATTGATGTGCAATTTATGCCTGAAGGGGGAGATTTAGTGATGGGTATTGAAGGTAGAATTGCTTTCAAAGCCGTCAACGCATTGGGGAAAGGCGTTGAAATAACGGGTGCAATTATCAACCAAGCCAATGATACACTTGCAGGGTTTTCGTCTTATCATTTGGGGATGGGTTTCTTTAGTTTTAAACCAGAAGTTGGGCAGCAGTACCGAATTGAGGTGCGTAAGCCTAATGGTCAATACCTAAACTATCCAATTCCTGCAATTCAGCCTGAGGGCTTTGTGCTTACGGTGGATAATCTCTCGAATAAAGAAAATGTACGGGTCATTGTGCGTCATAATAAACCCGCAGGGACGCAAGGAGAATTAGCCTTGTTTGCGCATACGCGTGGGGAAGTTGCTTATGTGGCTAAAGCTTCTTTGGAAAAGAAAACTTTGCTGTTTAATATTCCCCGAGCTAATTTAGTAGATGGAATTACCCATATTACTTTGTTTGATGAGCGCGAAAAACCCGCCGCTGAAAGATTAATTTTTGTAAATCGA
>JBGAUP010000119.1:0-16516 GCA_044228585.1 Runella sp.
CAATATAAGCCATCACGTTGGAAGCCAAACCACTGGGTGAACAACCAATCAAAATAATACCTGCTGCCACTTCAGGAGGAAAGTCAAAACTTGTAGCTAATATAAAACCTATCAACGGCATAATAGTAAACTGACAGATAAGACCAATTACTACGCTTTTAGGTGATTTTACTACGGCTTCAAAATCCTTGGGACTCATGGTTGTTCCCATCCCAAACATGATGATTTGGAGTAGGGGAAGAATGAGTGTTTTGAGTTGAAAATCTCCAATCTGGGTAAATACCTGTGGAAAAAACATAGCTAAGGTAGCTCCCACGATGATAGAGAGGGTATAAAGGTAATTTCTCATGAATTAATAAAGGGTTTAACAGCAAAAGCCGCACTCTCTAAAGCGAAAGTGCGGCTCAAAATACTGATAACAGCGATTTCAATCACTACCAAAGTGCAAGATAGCAGTACCCTTATGCTTCAAACAATTGCACAAAATTTTCAAATAAATAGCGTGAGTCATGCGGACCAGGTGAGGCTTCGGGGTGATACTGCACCGAAAACGCTGGCTTATCCTTTCTACGAATTCCTTCAATCGTTTTATCATTGAGGTTAATATGTGTTACTTCTACATCAGGGTGCGCTTCGATTTCATCGGGGCTCACTGCAAAACCGTGGTTTTGAGACGTTATTTCACACATACCTGTTTGGAAATTTTTAACGGGATGATTCAATCCGCGATGACCATGGTGCATTTTGTAGGTTGAAATACCGCTGGCCAAGCCCAATATCTGATGCCCTAAGCAAATTCCAAAAAGGGGTTTATTGGTTTCTAAAAACTTCTCGACAGTTTGTACTGCATAAGGCATAGAAGAAGGGTCTCCTGGGCCATTAGAAATAAAGAACCCATCGGGATTCCAAGCCATTACTTCTTCATAAGGAGTCTTGGCAGGAAATACCTTACAATAACAACCGCGCTGGGTCAGATTGAGTAGAATACTTTTTTTGATGCCATAATCCATCACCGCTACCCGATAACGTGCCGTTGATTCCTCCCCAAAAAAGTAGGGCTCTTTAGTAGAAACTACCGAAGATAGTTCCAAGCCATCCATATTTGGAACTTCTTTTAAACGTTCCATCAAAAGTTTTTCGTCCAAAATTTCGGACGAAATAATGGCATTCATTACTCCTTTTTGGCGTACATGACGTACCAACTGACGAGTATCTACTTCGCTGATACCTACAATATTAGCACTTTCAAAGTAGGTTTGTAATGAAAAGTCAGCTGTTTTACGGGAAAAAATCCGTGAAAAGGAATTACAAACCATCCCACTAATTTTAATGGAATTGGATTCTTCCTCACTTTCCAATTGTACTCCATAATTACCAATATGCGAATTGGTGTTAACCACAATTTGACCAAAGTAAGAGGGATCAGTATATATTTCCTGATAACCCGTCATACCCGTATTGAAGCAAATTTCGCCCCCCATGGTACCAATTTTGCCAAGAGCCAAGCCTCTGAGGGCTGTTCCATCTTCGAGAAGTAAGAGTGCTGGTTGTTGAGAACCCATTTTTTAGTTGGTATTGAGTAGTTAATTCTGCAAATTTCAAAAAAAAGGGGCTAAACTTTCGTTTAACCCCTTTTGTATTTTAGCTTTTCTTCATTTCTTAATAAAACTTCTAAGAAAAGTTATTCTTGGCCGCCGTTTAATTCGTCTTGCCAAGCTTTCAATTCGTCAAATTTACCATCACGAGCAAGGGCTGCTTGTTGTGGCCATGTAGCAGGGCTTTTTGAGCCGATTCCTGCAGCCGATACAATCTCTTGAATCGCTTCTGGAGTCATGTCTGCCAATTGAGCAAAAGTTGTTACCCCAGCCTCAGCAAGTGCTTCGGCAATTTTAGGGCCAATTCCTTCGATTATTTCGATGTCATCAGCAGCGGCTTCATTGCCTTCAGCGACTACTTCTTCAATGACAGCAACTGGTTTTGCCTCCACTACTGGAGCATCAGCTGCAGCACCTTTCTTACCACCACGACGACTACGACGTGTCTTCGTTGCTTTTTCTTCTACTGATGCGATTAGGGTTTCGTTGAAATCAACCAACTCCATCATACACATTTCGGCAGCATCACCTTGGCGAGTGCCTAATTTGATAATACGAGTGTAGCCACCAGGACGATCCGCAATTTTATCAGCAATCGTACTGAACAATTCTTTAATTACATCTTTCTCTGGAATATAAGAGAAGATAATACGACGGTTGTGCGTGTTGTCTTCTTTAGCTCTTGTCAAAATAGGCTCAACATACTTTTTGAGTTCTTTTGCTTTAGCTAAAGTAGTTTCAATACGCTTGTGCAAAATTAGCGACGAAGCCATATTACGTAACAAAGCGCTACGGTGTGAGGCGGTACGCCCTAAATGGTTGTCTTTTTTACCGTGTCTCATTGGTTTGAGTTTGTGATTAGCTTCGAGCGGCGGTATTACGCGCTTCAGAATACTAACCGGTTGAACAATACATAAAAGAAGACCTTCCCCGTTATGGGGAAGGTCTGAACAAAATTAATCCTCGTCTAAACGATACTTAGCTACGTCCATACCGAACACTAAGTTCTTCTCAGCAACAAGTTGTTCCAACTCCGTCAATGATTTCTTACCGAAATTACGGAACTTCATCATATCAGCGACTTCGAGTTTGGCTAAGTCACCAAGTGTCTTAATGTCAGCAGATTTAAGACAGTTGTAAGCCCGTACTGACAAATCAAGATCTGCCAATGGAGTTTTCAACAGCTTACGCATACGTAACATTTCTTCATCTACTTCACTTACTTCGTCATTCTTCTGAGTTTCAAACGTCATCGTCTGATCAGAGAATAACATAAAGTGTTGAATTAAGATGTAAGCCGCTCCTTTGAGAGCCTCTTCTGGGTGAATTGACCCGTCGGTAGTAACTTCAATAAGTAGTTTTTCGTAGTCAGTTTTCTGTTCTACGCGCGTATTTTCTACGCTGTACTTCACGTTTTTGATGGGCGTATAAATCGCATCTATTGGAATATGACCAATAGGCAACTCCATATTACGCGGTTCATCAGCGGGTACATAACCACGACCTTTTTCAATGAGAATTTCCATCTCAAAGGTAATTTGGTCGTCAATGTGACAAATAACTAAATCTGGGTTCAAAACCTGAAACGAAGAAGTAAATTTGGCAATATCGCCAGCAGTTACCACCGATTGGTTTTTAACACTTACCGTTATTTTATTGTCAACCATTTCCGAAATCTTTTTGAAGCGAGCCATTTTCAGGTTCAGCACAATTTCGGTAACATCCTCTACTACACCTTCAATGGAAGAGAATTCGTGTAGTACACTTGGAAATCTTACGCTTGTAATGGCGTAACCTTCCAGCGATGAAAGTAGGATACGACGCAACGCATTTCCAATGGTTACACCGAAGCCTTTTTCCAGCGGCTTGAACTCAAACAACCCGTGAAAGTCGTCGGCTTTTTCCATTACGACCTTGTCAGGCATTTGGAATGCTAAAATAGACATAGGATTAGCAGTTTTTTTAGAGTCCGAAGAGCGGCAATAAGCCGCAAAAAAGTATGTTTTACTAAACATACAAAAACAAAACCCTTGACGTGGCAAACCACCTCAAATGGGTTTTGTACTGATTTAAAGATTACTTTGAATACAATTCGACGATAGCTTGCTCGTTGACATTCTCCGGAATTTGATCTCGTTCTGGATACTGTACAAATTTGCCCACCATCATACCATTGTCCCATTCAAGCCAGTTAAAACGCTTGGCTGTAGCAGCACGTGAGGCTAAACTATCAGCAATGGCTTCAAGTGATTTTGATTTTTCCCGAACTCCAACTACTTGGCCTGGACGTAGAGAAAACGAAGGTACGTTTACCACCTCACCGTCAATAGTGATATGTTTGTGAGTTACCAACTGACGAGCAGCACGACGAGTAGGTGCAATACCCAAGCGATAAACTGTGTTGTCAAGACGGGCTTCACAAAGTTTAAGTAAGTTTTCACCCGTGATTCCTTCACGAACTGCTGCACGATGAAACAAGTTACGGAATTGACGTTCCAAAATCCCGTAGGTATATTTTACCTTTTGTTTTTCCTGCAATTGAAGTGCATATTCTGACTTCTTGCTACGACGTCCGCGACCGTGTTGGCCTGGAGGATAATTCTTTTTGTTAAGCGCCTTGCTTGGGCCCATGATAGGCTCACCAAAACGACGCGAAATCTTTGACTTTGGACCTGTGTACCGTGCCATTTGATTTTATTTATTTTAAACACAAAAATTACCGTAGGAACAATCCAGCAACCCCAGTGTCCAAATTGCAGATTGTTCTTACGGCGTTATAAAAAACTAAAAACTAAACTCTTCTACGCTTGGGAGGGCGGCAACCATTGTGCGGTAGCGGAGTAATATCTTTGATAGTGGTAACTTCGATACCTACATTCTGAACCGTACGGATAGCCGATTCACGGCCAGAACCTGGACCCTTTACGAAAACCTCCGCTTTACGCATTCCAAGGTCGTAAGCTACTTGCGCACAACTTTGGGCGGCTGTTTGAGCCGCGTAAGGCGTATTTTTCTTAGAACCTTTAAAGCCCATCTTACCTGCCGAAGCCCAAGAAATTACTTGGCCTGACAAATTGGTAATCGAAATGATGATGTTGTTAAATGAAGCTCTAATGTGGACTTGACCCACCTGCTCCACCTGTACAACGCGCTTTTTTGCTTTATCTTTACGCTTATTTTGAGCCATTTTATTTGTCGTTATCAATTGTTAGCTATCTGTCATCCGCTTCTAAAGAACGAATAACGGATAACAATTAACGATTATCTATTACTTAGTAGCTTTCTTTTTGTTAGCCACAGTCTTACGCTTACCTTTACGAGTACGGCTATTATTTTTAGTTCTTTGACCACGTACAGGTAATCCTTTACGGTGACGTAAACCGCGATAGCAACCAATATCCATCAAGCGCTTGATACTCAACTGGACTTCTGAGCGAAGAGCGCCTTCTGTATTAAATTCACCGTTAATGATTCCACGAACAGCGTTCGACTCTTCGTCCGACCATTCAGCTACTTTTTTGTCGTAGTTTATTCCAGCTTTTTCCAAAATTTTGCGAGCGGAACTACGTCCAATCCCGTAGATATAAGTCAACGAGATTTCGCCACGTTTTTTGTCTGGAATGTCAACACCTGCAATACGTGCCATATCTTAAATTATCCTTGTCTTTGTTTGTACTTGGGATTTTTCTTATTGATAACGTAAAGTTTACCTTTACGGCGAATCACCTTACAGTCAGCACTGCGCTTTTTAATAGACGCTTTTACTTTCATTTTCGTATTTGATTTTGGATTTTAGGTTTTAGGTCTGCCAAAACGAGATGTTGGATTTTTATCTATATTTACAACCTGCCACCTACAATCAATTTACTACTATTTATATCGGTAAATAATCCGAGCCTTAGACAAATCATAAGGCGACATTTCTAATTTTACTCGGTCACCTTGCAAAATCTTGATATAATTCATCCGCATCTTGCCAGAGATATGCGCAATCACTTCGTGCTTGTTTTCGAGCTGTACTCGAAACATAGCATTAGAGAGTGCTTCAACTATAATTCCGTCAACTTCGATGAGTCCTTGTTTCGCCATATACTCTTTTGGTAAGTGGTTTTAGACGCTTACCATTAACGTCGTGTTTTCGGTTACTGCCTCAATATACTTAAAGGTAGTCAGAATTTCAGCCTTCCCTTTCCGCACCAATACGGTGTGTTCAAAGTGAGCAGCGGGCTTACGGTCAGTCGTTCTAATTGTCCAACCATCTTTTTCCTGCACTACGGCTCGTTTACCCAGAGTTATCATCGGTTCGATAGCAATGACCATCCCCTCTCTTAGCTTTGGTCCTTGCCCTCTTTTACCATAATTGGGTACTTCAGGGCTTTCGTGTAAACTTTTACCTACACCATGTCCTACTAACTCTCTCACTACCCCATACCCAAATCTTTCTACATAAGACTGGATAGCGTATCCTATATCACCTACTCGTTTTCCTTCTGTTGCTTGCTCAATACCGAGATAAAGCGATTGTTTTGTTCTTTTAAGTAAATTAATTACTTCTGAACTTACATTACCTATTGGGTAGGTATAGGCACTATCACTATGGAATCCATTAAGCTTTACACCACAGTCTATTGAAATCACATCGCCCTCGCGCAACTGATACTGACTTGGAAATCCATGCACTACTGTTTCATTTAATGAGATACACAGCGATGATGGGAATCCATTGTAACCTTTGAAAGAAGGGTATCCGTGATGATCACGAATAAACTCTTCGGCTATTTTATCCAACTGCTTGGTTGTAACACCTGGTTTTATCCACTTGGCTACTTCGGCATGAGCTTTACCCAAGACTTGAGCACTTTCTTTGATCAGAGCAATCTCCTCATCTGATTTAAGAAAAATCATCTTCGTCATTACGCCGCTACTGTTTCAGTCCGCCCTTTTACGCGCCCCGACTTCATTAACCCTTCGTAATGCTTCATTAGTAAATAACTCTCTACTTGCTGCAATGTATCAAGAACAACCCCTACCAGAATCAAGAGAGAAGTACCACCAAAAAATTGAGCGAACTCTCGAGTCATACCCGTCATACTTGCAAGGGATGGTAGAATGGCTATTACAGCCAATAATATACCTCCTGGTAATGTAATACGATCAAGAACAGTAGCAATAAAATCAGAAGTAGCTAATCCAGGTTTTATCCCAGGAATAAACCCACCTCCACGCTTCATGTCATCAGAAATCTGCTGAGGACTAATGGCAATAGCTGTGTAAAAGAAAGTAAATACAATAATCAATGTTGCAAATAGAGCGTTATACTGCCAAGTGGTGTAATCATTGAAAGTTGTCGCAACTGAACTTGCAAAGTCGCTCTTCTCAGCAAACAAACCAGCAACTAAAGATGGGATAAACATCAGTGCTTGGGCGAAAATAATCGGCATTACTCCTGAAGTATTGAGCTTTAAAGGCAAATACTGTCTTTGCCCCCCCATCACCTTATTACCAACTACCTGTTTTGCATATTGGATAGGAACACGGCGAACCGCTTGTGTGAGTGCCACCGCGAACATTACAACAACAAACAAGGCAACAATTTCGACTACGAAAATCAACGCACCTCCACTACCTCGAGAAGAAGCTTCTTGTATAATTGCCTTCGGAAAACGAGAGACAATTCCAATCATAATCAGCATGGATGTACCGTTTCCGATTCCACGATCTGTAATACGCTCACCCAACCACATACAAAAGATAGTACCTGCAGTCAGAATAAAGACAGAAGATATAGTGAAAGCAGCACGGCTAATCAATAACGCATCTGTTGAAATTGTTGTTTGCAGATAGCTAACAGACTGAGCTATCGTAACAAAAATCGTAAGTACCCGCGTAATTTGATTCAACTTTTTCCGACCAGACTCTCCCTCTTTTTGCATTTTTTGGAAATAGGGGAGCGCCATTGTCAACAACTGAATGGCAATTGATGCCGAAATATAAGGCATGATACCTAAGGCAAATATTGATGCTTTGGTAAAAGCCCCGCCTAAAAATGTATCTAATAAGCCCAAAAGACCTTGCGCTTCAAAATCAAGTTTGCTACTATCAACTCCAGGAAGTACAATGTACGAGCCAAGACGATAAACAGCAATCAAAAGAAGGGTGTAGAGAATTCGGTTTCTCAGTTCTTCAATTGAAAAGATATTCTTTAAGGTCTGTATAAACCGTTTCATGCGTTTTTAGATTTACCCGTGAAAAAATCAGGCAAAGTTACAAAAATCCTTTGAATTAAGATTATAATGTAACTGCTTTACCACCCGCTTTTTCGATGGCTTCCACTGCTGTTTTCGAGAAAGCATCAACCTTTACCTCAACTGCAGCTTTTAATTCGCCACGATTGAGTACTTTTACTAGATCAGTTTTAGATACTAATCCATTATTGTAAAGTATTTCCTTATCAACTACTGTAACATTAGTTTTTTCAACTAACGCCTGAATAGTATCCAAGTTTAGTGCTTTGTATTCTACACGGTTGATATTTTTGAAACCAAATTTAGGGACACGTCTTTGAAGTGGCATTTGCCCTCCTTCAAAGTGACTTTTCTGACTATATCCAGAACGTGATTGTCCATGCCCTCTACCGAGGCGTTTTTTTGTTTTTACCGAGCCTGTAGCTGGTTTTAATGCGCTAAGATTCATTGCTATATCGCTGATTAAATCTCTTCAACTTTCACTAAATGATCTACTTTGCGAATCATACCAGCTAAGGCAGGATTCACTTCAATCTCAATACTACGATTGATTTTGCCAAGACCTAAAGCGGTTAAAGTACGCTTTTGGTTTTCTGGGCGGCCAATCATGCTTCTAATTTGTGTAACTCTTATCTTTGACATGTTCTCAAAAGATTATCCATTAAACACTTTGGCCAACTTTATTCCACGTTGAAACGCGACTTGGTGAGGCGCTCTCATCTTTAAAAGGGCGTCAATCGTTGCTTTCACTACATTGTGCGGATTTGAAGAGCCTTTTGATTTAGCTAACACGTCGTGTACACCTGCTGCTTCTAATACTGCACGCATAGCACCACCTGCAATTACACCAGTACCAGGGGCTGCTGGCTTGACAAACACTAAACCACCACTAAACTTTCCGTGCATTTCGTGAGGAACAGTTCCTTTCAAAAGAGGAACTTGCACGAGGTTTTTCTTCGCATCCTCAATTCCTTTCGCAATCGCATCTGTTACTTCATTGGCTTTACCCAAACCATAACCTACGACTCCTTTGCCGTCTCCGACAACCACAATTGCTGAGAAACTAAAACGACGTCCACCTTTTACTACTTTGGCAACACGGTTGATAGCTACCACCTTTTCTTTAAGGTCAGCTTCGTTGTATTTCAAAGGTCTGATACTGTTTGACATATCTTTAGAATTTGAGACCACCCTCGCGAGCGCCGTCTGCCAATGCTTTTACTTTGCCATGATACAAATAACCATTGCGGTCGAATACAACCGCACTAACGCCCGCTGCGAGTGCTTTCTCGGCCAATTTAAGCCCTACTTTTTTTGCATCTTCTGCGTTGATACTCGCCTTCGTAGCATCAAGTTCAATAGATGAAGCAGAGACCAAGGTTTGACCTTTTGTATCATCAATTACTTGCGCATAAATGCGAGCGTTTGATCGGAATACCGAAAGTCTGGGCTTTTCTGTAGTGCCAGCCACTTTTTTCCGAATCCGGTGTAATACGCTGTCTTTCGCTTTACGCAGCCATGATTGCTTACAATTTTTCAGATTACTGATTACTTCTTAGCAGCAGCCTTACCAGCTTTACGTCTGATTTGCTCACCCACAAAACGAATACCTTTACCTTTGTAAGGTTCTACTTTGCGGAATGACCGAATTTTGGCTGCAATTTGTCCCAATAGTTCCTTGTCAATACATTCCAAGAACACCTTAGGGTTTTGTCCTTTCTCCATTGTTGCTGAAACCTTCACCTCTGAAGGAACAGCGAAGAAAATACCGTGTGAATAACCAAGACTTAATTCAAGAATGTTATTATTAACAGAGGCTTTATAACCAACCCCTACTATCTCTAATTGAGCCTTGTATCCCTCGCTTACACCAGTAACCATGTTATTGATAAGCGAGCGATAGAGTCCGTGCAGTGCCTTATGACGTTTTTGCTCGGTTGGACGTACAACTGTCAGTTCACTGCCCTCTATTTCTACCTTGATATCACGGTCAATACCACGAGTTAATGTTCCTTTAGGACCTTTTACGGTCAGAACATTATCATCCGACACAGATATCGTAACGTTTGCTGGTAGCGTAATCGGCTTTTTTCCTATACGTGACATTTTCTTTTCGGTGTTTTATCAGTAAACATAACACAGTACTTCTCCACCCACGTTAAGTACACGGGCTTCTTTGTCAGTCATTACCCCCTTAGAGGTAGATACAATTGCAACGCCAAGACCATTCAGAATACGTGGCATCTCAGTTGCGCCAGAATATTTACGCAGACCTGGTTTACTAACACGTTGCAAATCAACTATGGCAGACTGCTTTGTTACTGGGTTGTACTTTAAGGCTATCTTAATTATACCCTGCGGGCCATTATCCTCAAACTTGTAGTTTTGGATATAGCCTTTATCGTAGAGTACTTTGGTAATCTCCTTCTTGATATTTGAAGCAGGTATTTCCACAACCCGGTGCTTCGCCCTTATGGCGTTTCTGATTCTCGTCAGATAGTCTGCTATGGGATCGGTTAACATTTCTCTACTGATTTGCTGCGGCCCTTCCGTAAAAGGGCTGCAAAGTTACGGAATTGATTTTGAAAACAAAAACGATTTACCAACTTGCTTTGGTAACACCAGGAATTTTTCCTTGTGAAGCCATTTCACGGAACACGACACGGCAAATTCCAAACTTGCGCATATATCCACGTGGACGGCCAGTTAGACGGCAACGATTGTGTAAACGAACTGCCGAAGAACTACGAGGCAATTTGTCTAAACCTTCCCAGTCGCCAGCCTCTTTCAAGGCAGCACGCTTTTCAGCATACTTAGCAACCAGCTTTTGCTTTTTCAATTCTCTTGCTTTTACGGATTCTTTCGCCATTTCCTTATTTCGTTGAAAAAGGGATATTCTTATTTTTTACCTTTTGTAAAGGGCATACCGAGTGCCTTCAACAACTCGTAGCTTTCTTCGTCTGTTTGGGCGGTTGTAACAAATGTTATGTCCATCCCTGAAATTTTATTTACTTTATCAATTTGTATTTCAGGAAAGATAATTTGTTCTTTTACTCCAAATGTATAGTTACCACGGCCATCGAAACCTTTGTCGCTAATTCCTTGAAAGTCACGAACACGTGGTAAGGCGATACTTGTTAGACGGTCTAAAAACTCAAACATTTTGTCTCCGCGAAGGGTAACTTTAACACCAATTGGCATTTTTTCACGAAGCTTGAAATTTGAAACCGCCTTTTTGGACAATGTAGCAACTGCTTTTTGGCCTGCAATGAGGGTAATTTCTTCTAAACCAGCATCTATCAATTTCTTGTCAGATACTGCGCCACCGATACCTTTATTGATAACGATTTTTGAGAGACGCGGCACCTGCATTACTGACTTATACTGAAATTTATCTTGCAAATGCGTAACGACCTCTTTTACGTATTTTTCTTTTAATCTCGTAGTTGCCATTTTTTTGTAATTTCGTGGATTTCCGACCCACTTCTTTAAGTTTACAGGGCAATAATTTACTTAGAAGGATCAGCGATAAACTTACCCGTTTCCTTAGAATAGCGCTGTAGTTTGCCTTTCTCATTGAGTTTGCGTCCCGTGCGTGTCGCTTTTCCTGTCGCCGAATCAATAAGCATCAAGTTACTGATGTGAATTGAGCCTTCTGTCTTTCTAAGCTCTCCTTGGGGGTTGGCAGCCGTTGGTTTGATGTGCTTGGTAATCATATTGACCCCTTCCACAATAGCGCGTTGCTTTTCAACCAAAACTTTGATGACTTTACCCGACTGGCCTTTTGAGTTACCAGCTATCACCTCTACTGAATCTCCAGTACGAATGTGCAATTTGGGTTGTTTGTTATATTTTCTTTCCATTGCTTCTACAATACTTCAGGTGCCAATGAAACAATTTTCATAAAGTTTTTCTCACGCAACTCGCGAGCAACGGGGCCGAAAATACGGGTACCACGCGGTTCATCTTGGTTGTTGAGTAATACGACGGCGTTATCCTCGAATCGAATGTAAGAGCCATCTTTACGACGGATTTCTTTCTTGGTACGAACAACAACAGCCTTAGAAACTGTACCTTTCTTTATGTTGCCCGAAGGAATTGCCTGTTTAACTGTCACTACGACTTTATCACCGATAGAGGCATAACGTTTCCCTGTTCCACCCAAAACGCGGATGACAAGTACTTCCTTAGCACCACTGTTGTCGGCAACAGACAGTCTTGATTCTTGCTGTACCATTGTTATTTCGCTTTTTCAATGATTTCGACTAATCTCCAACGCTTATTCTTGCTGAGTGGGCGAGTTTCCATAACCTTGATGGTATCACCGATACCACACTCATTGCTTTCGTCATGCACCATTAATTTGGTAGTTTTTTTCATAAACTTACCGTATTTTGGGTGCTTTATCTTACGCTCGACCGCAACAACGCAAGATTTCTCCATCTTGTTGCTTACTACGCGGCCAATTCTGACTTTACGTAAATTTCTTTCTACGGTTGTTTGTGCTGCTGCCTCCATTGTGTCGGTTATTTTACAATTGGGGTCTCCTGACCATTATTACGCGCTTGCGGCTTTGTTTTTAGCCGACAATTCCGTCATCAACCTGGCTATCAGGCGGCGCGTATTGCGAATACGCATCGGATTTTCAATCGGAGATACGGCATGGGCAAACTTCAACTTGAGGAGACGATCTTGCTCTTCTGCGAGGGTTTGCTGCAATTGCTCTACCGTCAGCGCTTTTATTTCACTATTTTTCATTTGACTAATACTTATTCTGCTTCTTCTTGATGATCGCGACGAACTACGAATTTAGTCTTCACGGGTAATTTTTGAGCAGCTAACCTAAGGGCTTCGCTGGCTAACTCGAGTGACACACCCGTAGCTTCAAATAGGATTGTACCCGCCTTTACAGGAGCCACCCAATACTCTGGTGCTCCTTTTCCTTTACCCATACGTACTTCAAGTGGTTTTTTGGTAATCGGCTTATCGGGAAAAATCCGAATCCACACTTGACCTTCACGTTTCATTGCACGGGTTACGGAGATACGAGCTGCCTCAATCTGGCGAGCTGTAATCCAGCCTGGCTCAAGTGCTTTAATGGCAAACGTACCGAAAGCGATCTGGTGGCCACGGGTGGCCATACCTTGTTCAGACCCTTTACTTTTTTGTTGTTTGCGGAACTTGGTTCTTTTCGGTTGTAACATGGTTCAGCAGTATTATTCGGCGTCAATAAAGACCCGTTGCTTTCGATAATTACTTTTTCTTATTACGGTTGTTAGTCCGGTTTTTGCCAGCGCCAGGGCCGTTGCCAGCACCACGACGATCACCACCCCCGTCACGGTCTCCACCACCACCTCTGCGGCGATCTCCATCACGGTCTCCACCTCTACGGCGATCTCCACGATCTCCGCCACGGTCGTTTCCGCCACTACGTTCGGCAGATGCAGTACCTCCGCTTATTGGTGACAAATCTTTCTTACCAAAGATTTCGCCCTTAAATACCCATACTTTTATGCCTATTTTGCCATAAACAGTTAAAGCTTCTGAAATAGCATAATCAATATCGGCACGAAGTGTATGAAGAGGAACACGTCCTTCTTTGTATTCTTCAGTACGAGCCATTTCGGCACCACCTAAACGGCCAGATACTCGAACTTTGATACCTTGAGCACCTACTCGCATCGCTGAAGAAATAGCTTGCTTCATGGCACGGCGGTAAGAAATACGGTTCTCTAATTGTTGGGCTATTGATTCTCCTACTAACTTAGCATCTATTTCAGGACGCTTAATTTCATAGATATTAATCTGAATATCCTTGCCCGTAATCTTCTTTAATTCTTCTTTTATTTTATCTACCTCGTTTCCACCTTTACCAATTACAATACCTGGGCGAGCCGTATGAATTGTAAGTGTAATGCGCTTCAAAGTACGCTCAATTACTACTTTAGAAATAGCGCCTTTTGGGATACGAGCGGCGATATATTTACGAATCTGCTCATCTTCAATCAGCTTGTCAGCAAACTCACGTCCGCCATACCAACTTGATTCCCACCCACGGACGATACCGAGTCGCAGACCTATAGGATTAACTTTCTGTCCCATTCGTTTTGAAATTTTAGGCTTCTTGTTGGATTACTTCTGCTGCATCATCTACCACAATTGTGATGTGATTTGAACGCTTACGAACGCGATAGGCACGACCTTGAGGAGCCGGGCGCAAGCGTTTTAACATCGCACCACCATCCACAAAGATTGTCTTTACGTAAAGTTCAGCATCTTCAAGTTTGGCATCCTCATTGAGTTGTTGCCAGTTGGCTACTGCCGACATCAAAACCTTTTTCAATACTGGCGCGGTAGCTTGTGGTTGATACTGCAAAATTGCCAGGGCGCGGCTCACTTTTTGCCCACGAATCATATCGGCAACGAGCCGCATTTTACGGGGTGAAGTGGGTACGTTTCTTAATATAGCTCTTGCTTCCATTTTCTTTTGACTATTACTATCGCTTACCTTTGTCCTTTTTGGCAATGTGCCCACGGAAATTGCGCGTAGGAGAGAATTCGCCTAACTTGTGCCCAACCATATTTTCGGTTACGTACACTGGGATAAACTTGTTACCATTGTGTACTGCAAAAGTATGACCAATAAAATCTGGGGAGATTGTACTGCGTCTTGACCACGTCTTAATGACTGACTTTTTTCCTGCACCATTCATAACATCAATCTTGGTTTGCAGACGGAAGTCAATGTATGGCCCTTTTTTTATCGAACGTCCCATTTATCTTCGATTATTTTTTACGTTTGCTAATAATCAAACGGTTAGAATACTTTTTCGGAGTACGGGTCTTTTTACCCTTCGCATATAAGCCCGTACGAGAACGTGGGTGACCACCTGACGCACGACCTTCACCACCACCCATTGGGTGATCGACTGGGTTCATCGCAACCCCACGTACACGTGGACGAATACCTAACCAACGCTTACGACCTGCCTTACCAAGGCTCACGTTCATGTGATCGGGGTTAGATACTGAACCTACCGTTGCCTTACATACTGCAAGAACCATCCGCATTTCGCTTGAAGGCATACGCAATACTGCATATTTACCATCACGAGCTACTAACTGAGCGTAAGTTCCCGCACTACGAACGAGCTGACCTCCTTTGCCTGGGTGCAATTCCACGTTGTGGACAATTGTACCGATTGGCATCACAGCAAGCGGAAGAGCGTTTCCTACTTCTGGAGCTACTTCGCTTCCAGAGATAATTGTTTGTCCTACAGCAATTCCTTGTGGAGCAAGGATGTAGCGTTTTTCACCATCTTGGTACTCTACCAATGCGATACGAGCTGAACGGTTTGGATCGTATTCTACTGTCATTACAGTACCTGGTACGTCCAATTTATTACGCTTGAAATCGATGATACGGTACATGCGCTTGTGACCACCGCCAATGTAACGAGCTGTACGACGTCCTTGGCTGTTGCGCCCACCTGTCTTTTTGATAGGGGCTAACAAGCTTTTTTCTGGCTTGTCGGTCGTAATTTCGTCAAACGACGGAGCCGTACGGTAGCGCTGACCTGGAGTTGTTGGTTTGAGCTTAATGACTCCCATTGTTTTTCTTCAGTTATTTGCTACTTCAACGATTTTTAAACAATATCGGCATAGATATCAATTACCTCGCCTGCTTTCAGTGTCACAATGGCTTTCTTATACGTTGAAGTAATACCACTTATAGCCTTACCCCGTGACATTCTGGTTTTTTTTCTGCCGATAACACGCATAGTATCTACGCTTGCCACGCTTACACCATACATTTTTTCGATGGCATTTGCAATTTCGATCTTATTGGCAGTTTTTGACACCTCAAATACATACTTACCCAAGTTGCTGAGCGCAGTAGCTTTTTCGGTTAATATCGGTCGCTTGAGTACACTCATTATCTTACTTGTTCAAGAGATTTTCTAATTTCGATACCGCAGTTTCGCTAATCAATAATATCTCTGCGTTGATGAGATCGTAAGTATTTACCTCGTCAGCAGTAGTGATGCTTGTTTTTGGGATATTACGCCCTGACAAAAACACGTTATTATCATAGTCTGGCAAAATAAGAAGCGTTTTCTTACCACCAAGCGAAAGAGCACTCAACATTGAAAGGTACTGTTTTGTTTTAGGTCCTTCAAAAGTAAAGTCTTCTAAAACTGATATACCATTTGCCTTAGCTTTTGCAGAAAGTACCGACTTACGAGCCAACGTTTTCACTTTCTTATTAAGCTTAAAACTATAATCACGTGGTCTTGGGCCAAATACACGCCCTCCACCTACAAATACTGGCGATTTGATTGAGCCTGCACGCGCTCCACCTGTACCTTTTTGACGCTTAATCTTTTTGGTCGAGTAGGAAACCTCTGCACGTTCTTTCGACTTGTGAGTACCTTGACGTTGATTAGCCAAATATTGCTTTACATCCAAATACACTACGTGTTCGTTGGGCTCAATGCCGAACACTTCATCGGAAAGAGAAACTGTTTTACCAGTAGCTTGTCCTTTTATATTTAAAACTGAAAGTTCCATTGTCTTGATTCGCCGTTGCGATTGATTACTTTTCAATGATTACAAACGAATTCTTCGCACCTGGCACTGAGCCACTGATAACGACGAGATTCTGCTCAGGGATTA
>JBGAUP010000120.1:0-3161 GCA_044228585.1 Runella sp.
TATCGGAATGTGCGTGGCCAAGACCATTTTCTTTGATACGCTGGGATTAATGAGCCCCGATAGCCAATCGCGCTTGCGGGTTGCCATCACTATCAAGTCTGCGTGGTGTTTGTCGGCATACTTTTGAATGCCACCTACTACCGATTCGTCTTCAATGGTTTGAAGAGCATACTTTTTCTCACCGAATACAGCCTTTATATCATTTACAAATTGCTCATCGGGAAATACATTTACATCCAATGGCGAATCTACCTTGACAAGGTCTAATTCAGCCTTAAAATGCTCGGCCAAATTGAAGGCAAATCCCAAGGCATTTTCTTCGGGTCTTTCCAGTTCGGTGGCATACACAATTCTTTTGACGGTCTTAGTGTGCGTTTGGGGAGGCAATACCAACACGGGACACGCTGCTTTGGCGGCTACTGCCGATGCTACGCTACCCAATATTTTGTCTAACCAACCTCCTTTACCCGTGCGCCCCATCACCACTAAAATGGGTTTTTGGGCTTTAACTTCGTCCAGAATTACTTCTGAGGCTGCACCATAAACTAATTTACTTTCGCACGCAAAACCATCTGCTCTACATTCACTTTCCCACTTTGCCAGCGTTTCAGCATTAATTTTTTCAGTTTCTTCGGCCAACATCAACAAGGTATCCGCAGGAAGATTAGGGTCAACGACGGGAGGATGATAGGCGTGTACTAAATATATGCCCGCATCGTAACGTTCGGCTATTTCCTGAGCAAACTCTACTGCTTTTTGCGAATTTTCTGAGAAATCAACTGGGACTAAAATGGCTCTCATTTTTTGCGTTGTTTTTGATGCCCTAAAATTGTTTTGATAAATACTAAAATGTTATGACAAAAATCAGTTAACTTGATGATAAAAATCAATTCACTGGGTAGAACCTGTATTTTACGGTATTTTAATCACAAAAACTCTTACCAATGACGAAGCAAATCACCTTTAGTTTTTTATGCGTCCTTGTTTTATCGGTTAGTTATGCCCAAAAGAACCCTCCCGCTGCTGGCTTTGATGAAGCAGGTTCGGATGCCAAAGCCATCCAAATTGCCGACCAAGTAATGGAAAATATGGGCGGGCGTAAAAATTGGGATAAAACGCACTATATCGCTTGGAATTTCTTCAATAATCGTAAACTGATTTGGGATAAGTGGACGGGAAATGTTCGCATTGACAACGTCAACAATGACCAAACTATACTGGTTAATATCAACGATGGCAAAGGACGAGTTTTTAAATATGGCCAAGAACAAACCCATCCCGACTCTCTCACCAAATATCTCCGTGCGGGTAAGGGGGCTTGGATAAATGATAGTTATTGGTTGCTGATGCCCTTCAAACTAAAAGATTCGGGGGTGACGCTTAAATATTTGGGGGAAGAAAAAACCCAAGATGGGGTAGAAGCCGATGTGATTCAGCTCACTTTCAAAGGCGTAGGCAATACGCCCGACAACAAATATAAGGTATGGGTTAAAAAGACCAACCCAATGGTGTGGCAATGGGCCTATTATCCCAAATTTGACGCTGAGAAGCCAGGTTTTATTCGCCCGTGGATAGACTACAAAAAATATGGAAAAATCTTTATCTCAGGCGAGCGCGGTGACCGTGACCTTACTGATATTATGGTGTTTGACAAACTCCCCGAAAGTATTTTCACCGATTTCAAACGCCCCGATTTGAGTCAATATCCGCAAGCGAAGTAGAAAGCCGTTATCCGTTCATCCGTCTATCCTTTTTCCAACTCAGAATGATTCTTTCCAAAGCGGCCATCGCTGACGGTAACGGCCATTTTTCAATCCAAACGCTCGAAATAGCCGAGCCTCAAGGTGATGAAGTCTTGGTACAAATCAAAGCCGCAGGTATCTGTCACACCGACTGGGATTCGCAATCGTGGGGAAAATCCCTCGTGATGGGACACGAAGGGGCGGGGATTGTGACAAAAATAGGACCTAATGTCACCACACTACAAGTAGGCGACAAAGTCATGTTAAATTGGGCGATTCCGTGCGGCCAGTGTTTCCAGTGCCAAGAGGGCAACCAGCATATCTGTGAAGTGAACTCGCCAGTCACCGCAGGCAATAAAGCTTCAGGCGGACATGCTACTCTCACCTCTACTATACTAAATGGACAGCCCATTGAACGCGCTTTTAGCCTTGGGACTATGTCGGAATATACACTTGTGCGGGAAGCGGCTTGCGTTAAAATCACGGTAGAGATGCCTTTTTCGTCGGCGGCTATTGTGGGTTGTGGGGTTATGACGGGCTACGGTTCGGTGGTCAATGCCGCCAAAGTCAAAACGGGCAGTTCGGTCGTAGTGTTGGGAACGGGTGGTGTAGGACTTAACGTGATTCAAGGGGCAAGAATTGCAGGAGCTGTTAAAATCATTGCGGTGGACATCAACCCCTTACGTCTCGAAATGGCCAAAGAATACGGAGCAACCCATACGATTTTGGCCGAGAAAACAGACAAAGGATTGCTGCAAGCCGCCCAGATAGTAAAAACCATGACAAACGGTCGTGGTGCTGATTATGCTTTTGAATGTACAGCTATCCCCGAACTCGGGGCTGCGCCGTTGGCGATGGTACGCAATGCCGGCGTAGCTTGTCAAGTCAGCGGTATTGAGCAAGAAATCAGCATTGATATGAACCTGTTTGAATGGGACAAAATCTATATCAACCCGCTTTACGGCAAAGCCCGTCCGCAGATTGATTTTCCTATTCTCCAGCAACTCTATGCCAAAGGAGACCTCATTCTGGACAAAATGGTCACTAAAATTTACTCCTTAGACCAGCTCTCCGAAGCTTTCGCCGACATGCACGCTGGCAGGAATGCCAAAGGTGTGATTGTATTTTGATTTATTGATTTTCGCTCACTTGTCAGCTTTCTACGGCTTTGAGCGAAGTGGAAAAATTGACCCCCACAGCGACGAGTTTATTACTACTGTGAGGGGCTAAGTCCCTTTGGTCTCTATTACTTAAGCTGCAAACAACATAACTTATAAATTCTAAACTCTGCTCTTTTTATTTACTTAAATGCCTCTTTCAGTACCTTTATTAAATCTTCTCCTTCGTTTTTACTGGGTAGTGGAGATTGAGTTCCGTAGAAACCTTTATTTCACCCAATTGTTTATAGCCTGCTATGAA
>JBGAUP010000120.1:3215-14614 GCA_044228585.1 Runella sp.
AGTTTTCGGGCTGAACGAACTTGGATGGCCGAACCCTCAGCGAGTAATACCGAATCAGGTTTTTGGTTGCTTAAAAAACCAAATACGTCACCGTATAATGCGGAAAAATCCACCTCAATGTCATAGATTTTGACGGGATAAACTTGCCAGCGAGGATGCTCTACCCCATATTCAGAAGTCACAGAGGGGCTGTAAGCGGTGTATCCCCAATAATGTTCGGTAATAAATTCTTCTTGGCTTTCAATAGGCATTTCAACGACCTGATTATCAGCTGTTACCTCAAAATGATTCCAGTTTTTGTGTTTCCATTCGTACTTTACCGTGAGTTCGTCGTGGGCCTCTTGCCAGTTGTACCGCATTGGCATGGTCACGTAAGGTTCGTGGTAAATGAGGTTGGCAAGCCAGCTTACCGCAAATTTGGGTACAATCTCTTTGATAAAGGTAGTACCTCGTTTCCAATTTCCCTGCTCGTCGCGGTAGCGAACATAAAACCGTAAGTTTACCTCTTCAAAGGAGGTATGAAAAGGAATAGAAACGCCCTTTAACCGAACATTATCAAACAAAAAACCTACCAAGCTAACGTAGCATTGGCCGTTCCACAGGTCTAACTTGGTGTGTTTGGGTACGTATGGTTTCAACAAATCAGGAGATACGGCATAGTTGGCCATGGCCAGCTTGCGCCATTCGGCAGTTAGGAAGGAGGCGAGCATTTTGATGATTTTTTTTAATAAATGAACAGGCTTTCATAAAGTAACTTCAAATCTCTATATTTGGATATATTTCTAAACCAATTCTTTAACTTTTATGAAAAAACAATACATACTCCTCGCAACGGGGCTGGCGTTTTATGCGTGTCAGCCTACCCAGGAACCAACAACCATTACGAAACTTGACCAACCAATGTCGGTTGAAGCCATTGATGGTTTTATTACTCAAAAACTTCAACAGCAAGGAAAATTTTTGTGGGAATCTGCTTCTGACGAATTAGTCTGGAGTGCCCTCAAACGCTCAGATCAGGTTCTTTCGGTGGGTTTTAAACCCGAAAAGATTGACAAGGATTTAAGTAAAATTATTCACCAAATTGACGTGAGTCAACAAGAGTGGGTTAATGCAAAAGAACGAGTGCTGGAGTTGATTTTTGACGAAGAGCGTCGTACGAATCCTGACTTGAAAAGAGAAGAACTTTTAGTTTTTGAAGAAGATGTATTACCCGTGATGAGTGTGAAAGTTCAAAATCTAAACACGATTAAAAAACTTCGAGCTTCGGGCTTCGTACGTTATGCCGAACCTATGGGGTATGAACCCAACAACGCCAGCAGCCGTGCCAAAGTAGCGGCAGGAAGTGGCTGTGGTGGCTATAATGCGGCCAATGATTTGGTAGCAGGGGTAGATTATACCACTACCTCACCCAATGCTAAAGCTTCTTGGCACCATGCTTTTCACGGGGTGGCACAAGCGTGGACTAAAAGTACGGGGACAGGAGTAAAAATCTTAGTGATTGATACAGGGGCGAGTCCCACCCAAGATAATCTTGGGGCAGCGTTTAATCAAGGAAGTTCGTCGGGAAGAACCATTGAGAAAATTGTCAAACTTCCCAAAGCTTGGCCTTGGTCTCCTGCCGAAACTCCCAACGATGATTGCGGACACGGTACTACCATGGCAGGGGTAGCCGCGGCTCCCCGCGGCACCGACGGACAAGCAGCGGGGATTGCCTACAATGCGAGTTTGGTCACTTGCCGTTCGGTAGCCGACGTGATGATTGACGAATCGCGTGAAGTAAAAGGGGTATCAGACGCGCTTACTTTAGCAGGAGACCGTACTGATATTAAAATCGTAAGTATGTCATTGGGACGGATTACTTCGTCTTCGCAGATTTCAGACGCCGTGAAGTATGCTTACAATAAGGGTAAACTAATATTTTGCGCCGCTGGCACTTCGTTTGGCTGGTCGGCAGGTTGGTGGGGAGTCATCTTCCCTGCTTGGATGCCCGAAGTGCAAGCTGTAACTGGCGTAAAAGATTTGGCCAATGACGTGGCTTGTGACGATTGCCACAAAGGAAGTGAAGTGGATTTTGTGGTGGTGATGGAACGCATCAGCACAGGCCGCCACGTAATGACATTGCCCACTGAAAATAGCAATACCCCTGCAACCGTGGGGGGGTCGTCAGCTTCGACATCTTCGATGGCGGGTATGGCTGCCTTGGTCTGGGCACGATTCCCCTCACTGACCCGCGACCAAGTAGTGAGCAAATTGGCCTCATCGGCAAGTTATTATCCCAGCCGTAATAGCAATTTTGGTTGGGGAAGGGTCAATGTAGATGCTGCCACCAATAGCGGAATTTAAAGGATTCACTTCGATAAATCCCCCGAAAAGTAGATAATGCGCTATTTTTCGGGGGATTTTGTTTGTTTTTTAGGGCAGAATTTTAAAAAATGTGCAAAAAGATATGTAAAATCCTACTTTTGCGTATTCAATCAAAATCATTAGACAGATGTTACAAGCCATTCCTTTTGACCAAACTGCGGCTTACAAAAAGCTCAAAACTCACCACAAAAGCATCAGCAAAAAGCACCTTAAAGAACTTTTTGCCGAAGACCCGAACCGCTTCAAGAAATTTTCGTTGCGCTTGGGTGACATCGTCGTTGACTACTCTAAAAATCGTATTAATGGCCGTACATTGGCGTACTTGTGCGACCTTGCTCGCGAGTGCCAACTTTCGGACGCCATTGAAAAAATGTTTACGGGCGATAAAATTAATGCTACCGAAAACCGTGCGGTGTTGCACGTAGCCCTTCGCAACCGTTCTAATACCCCTATCGAAGTGGACGGCAAAGATGTAATGCCCGATATCAACGAAGTATTGGACAAAATGAAAGGTTTTTCGGAGAAAGTTCGCGGCGGTGAATGGAAAGGCTTTACTGGAAAGAAAATCACTGACATTGTAAATATTGGTATCGGCGGCTCTGACCTCGGTCCAGTAATGGTCACCGAAGCCCTTAAATCGTACGGTAAAAAAGGACTTAATGTTCATTTTGTATCGAACGTGGATGGTACCCACATTGCCGAAGCAGTGGCAAAGCTCAATCCTGAGACTACTTTGTTCATGATTGCTTCAAAAACGTTTACGACCCAAGAAACAATGGCCAATGCACATTCGGCGCGTCGTTGGTTTTTGGAAACTGCGAAAGACAGCGCCCACGTCGCCAAGCATTTCGTAGCGATTTCGACCAACCGTACCGAAGTGGAAAAATTCGGTATTGACCCTGCCAATATGTTTGGATTCTGGGATTGGGTGGGTGGCCGCTATTCGTTGTGGTCGGCTATCGGCTTATCAATAGCTTGCTACATTGGTTTCCAAAACTTCGAGCAATTGTTAGCGGGGGCACACGATATGGACAACCACTTCCGTTCGGCACGTTTTGAGAAAAACATTCCTGTAGTTTTGGCTCTTTTGGGAATTTGGTACAACAACTTTTTTGGGGCCGACACGCACGCTATTTTGCCGTACGACCAATACATGCACCGCTTCGCGGCCTATTTCCAACAAGGAGACATGGAATCGAACGGAAAATACGTAAACCGTAGCGGCGAAGCCGTTGACTACCAAACGGGCCCTATCATCTGGGGAGAGCCTGGCACCAACGGACAACACGCGTTTTATCAATTGATTCACCAAGGTACCAAGCTGATTCCTGCCGATTTTATCGCGCCAGCCCAAAGCCATAATCCGCTTGGCGAGCATCATAAAATGCTATTATCCAACTTTTTTGCCCAAACAGAAGCATTAATGAATGGTAAAACATTGGACGAAGTGGTGACAGAATTGGGTGGAAAATCACAAGAAGAAATTGCGAAGATTGCTCCATTCAAAGTATTTGAAGGCAACCGTCCGACCAACTCGTTTTTGGTGAAGAAAATTACGCCGCGCGTTTTGGGCAGTTTGATTGCGATGTATGAGCACAAAATCTTCGTCCAAGGCGTGATTTGGAACATTTTCAGCTTCGACCAATGGGGCGTAGAGTTGGGTAAACAATTGGCCAATAAGATTTATCCCGAACTCCAAAACGACTGGCCTATCGAATCGCACGATAGCAGCACCAATGGCTTGATTAACCAATATAAGCGTTGGAGATAATATAGCAGAGGGCATGGTGCAGAGGGATAAGGGAAAAAAATTAGCTTTTTACTTTCTCGATGCCCCCTGCCCTTAACCCTTCCCTCACTATGCCCATCCGCATTGACTTTTTTGCCATCCTTATTCTTCTCGGTGTCATTCAGGGCATCTTGCTGGGAGGGCTTTTTCTGACGGGGCAGCGGGCAAAATCTGTTGCCAATCGAATGATGGGCTGGACGATGCTGGCTTTTTCGTCGGCCATTTTAGAGGTATTTTTGTGTTATACCAACTATCAGTTTCAAACTCTTTGGGCTGATAATTTCGCTGAGCCAACCAACTTTTTATTAGCCCTCTTACCCTTTTTTTTCGTTTACGCTCGGCTTCATGGGCGACTCCCTCATCGCTACGGTTGGCATCTTTTACCATTTGCCTTTTGGTGTCTCTATTCCGTGTTTTGGCAACACCAACCCCTCGATTACAAATACAATTCGTACCTCGAGGCTTGGCACCCTGAGCTTCCTTTTCGTGACGCTACCTTGTGGCACTCCGAAGACCCCTTGCATATTCGTGAACACGTCAACGACTTTACGTTAGTGAGTATGCTGTTGTACATTGGGCTAACGTTCCGAGAAATTATCCGTAGTTTTCGCCAAAATCAGCTGGATTTTTTCACCTTAAAACAAGTATCTCCCCTTACGCCGCTCCGTAATCTTACGCTGTTATCGTGTTTATTCCCGCTGTTGTTTATTGGGGTAAAACTGACGTTTGAAGAGGATTTAGGCGATTATTTATTGGGAAGTTTGGTGACGTTTTACGTGTATGTCACGAGTTATCTTGTAATGAGCCATTCCAGCTTGTTTCAGGTAGAAAATGCTGATGGTGAGCCCAAAAAAAAGTATGAAAAATCGTCGTTATCGGAAGACCACGGCGAGCTGATTTTGCAAAAATTGCAACAGCTACTCGAAAGTGAAAAGCCTTACATCGAAAACGATTTTACGCTTCCCAAACTGGCCCAGCGTTTATCGGTATCTCAACATCATTTGTCGCAGGTGCTCAACGACCGACTTCAACAAAGCTTCTTTGATTGGTTGGCTTACCATCGAGTCGAGGAAGCGAAACGCCTACTCGCCGCCCCTGCTTTATCCCACCTCAAAATTGACGAAATTGCCGAGCGCGTTGGTTACAATTCTACTTCCGCTTTTCATACGGCTTTCAAACGAAATACAGGAAAAACTCCTGCACAGTTTCGCAATCAAGCCTAACAAGGGCGTAGATTCGGGTATAGGCGGTGCTTACGACCCTATTTTTTGAGTAAATGCCCCTCTAAATCGGTTTACTTTCTTCCAAAATAGGTGGATTTGAAACACTATTCGTGTAAATTTGAGTAAAGATAGAACCTATGACATTCGACCAATATGGACATCTTTTTCCCTATGAAGTTGTATCGACAGATTTCAACACCTTTGAGACTGTTTTTGTAAAAAACTTTCCAAGCACAAGCAAACGTCATCAATGGTTCAAAAATTACGTAACTTATGTGGATGAATTAAAACATCTGTTAGGAACGGGATTTACCCAATGGATTGATGGTAGTTTCGTTTCACAAAAATTCAATCCAAACGATATTGATTTCGTAACTTTTATTGATTTTGAACTGTATGAGCGTTTTGAAAAAGAAATCGAATTGATACGAAAGAAAAGGTATCAACGTACTAATGGCACTGATGGTTACTTTATAAAAACATACCCAATCGACCACAAACTACACCCTATTTATCAACTCGAACGCAAACGTTGGTTATTTGATTTTACAATGAATTTGTACAATAAACAACCCAAAGGAATCATTCAACTTAGTTTTTAAACCAATGGAAGACATCAATGAATTGCAACTTGCCAATGAAGAACGAGCTGCTGCTGTTGCTAAACTATTCCAGCTGATTGAAATGGATAATGAAATTATTGACTTGTACCGTGCCAATGGTATTGATGACGAGCACGTAAAACAATACCTCGAACTCCGTAACGAAAATTTAAAAAAATTAAGTCAATTGTTAGACGCACCTAAACTTAAGATTCAACTGACCTTCGACAATGCAGCATAAAACCTACTTCACCACAAACGACTCCATTTTCTGTAAATAGGCACTATCCACATCAGCTCCGTGTCCTGGGGCGTCGGGAATAATCACTTGGTAATGGTTTTGATAGGCAATACCACCCAGCACAGGATCTTGGGCATGCTCAAAGGGTGAATCTAAATCGTAAAAAACGACGTTATGCAAGGCCGAAGCAAAATGAGCATTGGCCGAAATCCCCAAGCGCGACTCTGACATACAGCCTATCATGCACCGAATGTCTGCTCCCTCAGCAATCGCATTTATTTTTACGGCATTGCGCAAACCTCCACTCTTCGAAAGTTTGATATTGAAGTAGTCAACGGCCTGTTGAGCCACCAACTTCACCGCGTCTTGGGGTGAAAACAACGACTCATCGGCGCAAATCGGCACGCGTGCATGTTGGCGAAGCCGCGCCATGTGCGCATAATCCCAGTGCTTAACGGGTTGTTCGCAATACTCGACGTTCCAGTCGGCAATGGTATTCAATACCTTCAATGCGCTTACATAATCCCAACCTTGATTGGCATCGGTCCGAATCGGAATTTCGTCGCCGATGGCCGCCCGTATCGCAGCGATGCGCTTAATATCGTCCGTTGCGTTTGTACCCAGTTTGACCTTAATCGCGTCGGCACCTCGTTCTTTTATTTTGATAGCATCGGCGGCCATGGCTTCGGGCGAAGCAATATAAATCGTTTCGTCGGTCGCAATCGGGCGGTTGCTCCCTCCCAAAAACTGGTACAAAGGCATATTGGCGTACTTAGCAGCCAAGTCGTATAACGCCATGTCAAACGCACTTTTCGCCGTAGGATTGGCCGCTAAGTACCGTTCCATTGTCCCGATACAGCCCTCCAAATCCAAGGGATTTTTACCAATCAATAGTTTTGCCAAATCAAGAGAAGCCGCATACGACGTTGCCTGCGTTTCGCCCACAATCATCCAAAACGGTGCACCTTCACCCGTTCCGTACACGCCATCCGATGTATGAATTTTCACCAGAATATTACGTGCTTCTTCAATCGTTCCAATCGCGATAGTGACTGGCGCTTGCAGCGGAATATTGAACTTATAAACCTCGATGTGGGTAATAATTGGCATGGAAACTTAATTTGTATTTTTTCACAAGTAACAACTATAAACAGTAAACTCAAAACTTATTAACTAACCTAATCCCAACATTCCATAATCAGCAAATCGCCCGATTGGGCAGAGATTTTCACAAAGCCGTCGGTAGCGGCTTCGTTACTGTTGCCACTTCGGTAGCCAAGTTTTAAGAAATCATCCTGCAAATTATATTTTAAACCTTCGGTAGTGATACCTTCTACCGTCCCGATGGGCACTAACGAAATGGGCGTTTCGGCAGCGTACCATTTTTCAAAAGTACCTACCAACGGAAAAATCTTGGAATAATCGTCCAGCATCACGATTTTAATTTGGTCTTTGTACCGCACAATGTTGGTCATGTTGGTGAGGCTGTGGTCGGCACGGCGGCCCGTTGCCCACACGATATTCACCGCAGGGAAGCCTCGTTCTATCAAAAATTCAATTCCTTTTTCAAGGTCGGTTTTGTCTTGGTTGGGCGTATGAACAATTTCAAGGGGATATTGTCGTGCCAAAATAGCGTCAAAATCAACGTTATGGTCAAAATCTCCCAGCAACACATCCACCTTGATTCCTAAATCCAATACCCGATGAATGGCGTGGTCAAGCACCACCACAAACGGCGACCATTCAAGCAATTGTCCCAGTAACTCATTACTACACCCTTCGCCATTGGCGATCAGCAACGCGGGTTCTTGTTTTTCTCTGACAACGTGGTGCGAAGACATTTTTAGTAGTGAGTAGTGAGTAGTGAGTAGTGAGAAAAATCGCTTATGCTCATTACTAAATACTCAATACGTTTTTGGTATTGAATGAATGATTGATAGCACAAAGAAAATCACAAAATACCATTTGGTGCGTTCAAACAGGATTTTTTGTGATGAAACCCACGCCAAAAGCCCTAACGTAAGCAACAATGAAGCAGGGGCTAAACGTCGAAAATACAAGCTTTCGACTGAAGCATCGGTGAGATAGATGCCAATGATAAAAACCAAATAGCTGATAGCTACCAGAAAAAAGGCGGATTTTGTCATGCCGTAGGCATCTAAGTCCTTCTCTTTGTACAACCGCCAAACAATCAAGCCCACAATCAAAAATTGCAACAACGCAACTCCATAAATAAACCATTTGATAGAATCACTCAAAACCGTGCTTTTCAAATCCCAATCGCGCATTGCAAAAAACAATACTTCCTCGCCCAGTCCACGCAATCCCCTCAAAATCCGCTCGCCAAAAGGTTCTTGAGGCCAAAAGCCATGCCCTCCCGTAAAGGTGTTCGTTTGATAAAAGTTGTACGCCACATATCCACTGATAAACACCAAATAATAAGCCACCGCCCGAAATTTTCGCTGAATCAATAGCGGAATCAGTAAAAAAACGCCCGCGTAGCGAGTGAGAAATGCCCCTATTGCCCAAAAAACACTAATAACTTCTTTCTCCTTCCCAGAGAAGGAAGAAATACAAAACCCTAAAACAAAAAATAAAAATACCGTTTCAGACCACGTATTGGTGTAAAGTTGTACCAAAGAGGTAGTGGAAAATGCCAACGCTACAAACCACGCTTTGTCCCGATAACGCTGCCAAATGAGCCAAAAACAACCTGCCAGCGCCAGCAAATTGACCAGCTTAGAAGCAGTTTCTAATGAAGAAGTAGTTAGCCAAGATACCAAGGCAATCAGTGCCGAATAACCCACAGGCCAAATGGCGCAAAAGGTGTCTTTTTCTTCAAACACAATGCGGTAGCCCTTGCCGTTGAGCAGATTTTGGGCGGCCTCTAAGTAGTAGTGGGAGTCGGGGGTTAGAAAATAGGTAGCATCAGCGCGAAGTTTGAGAAAAACCACCGAGCAAATCTTCGGGCAAACGCCACCACGGCAAGTACGGATATGCATGGTGTTCAAGATGATACCCAAAAAAATAGCAACTCAAAAACGCCCATACGTGGTTGAGTTTCTGACTACGGGCGTTGTGAGGAGGGTTTTCGTGTTCGCCGCGGTGGGGCAAATACGTCCCAAAATAAAACAACTGAAAGGTACTCAATACGGCAGGAATCATCCAAAAAGCAACCAAATTTTCCCACGGAAACCACAATTTCAACACATTGTACGTCACAGCCATCAAGATGACTTGGACGACAGAAATGTATTCTTTGGCAAAAGCCACAAACCACAAAAAGAAATTCGGATGCCCGTCGTGGAAATCGGGGTCGTCGTGTGTGGCAGCGTGGCGGTGGTGCAAGTGATGTTTGGCCGAAAGTGTTTTGTAATTGTTGAAGGCAAAAAGCGACGCACACACAAACCCAATCCAATAATTAAGTCGCTTATTTTCAGGTGCTACCACCCCATGAATTGAGTCATGGGCCGTGATAAACAAGCCCGTATAAAGGTGCATTTGGAGCAATACAAAAACATACACCAACGGGTCGCGAAAATCCAGTGGATAATTGAGTAAAAAAAACAAACAAGCGAACCAGCATGAAAGAACCAGCAGGGCCATCCAAAGCCCTTTTTGCCCAATGTTGGTAGGTTTAATAGCAGGAAGTGATTGAATAGATTTTGACGTACTCATGCAATCTTAACGCAAACCAACGCTTTTTTGTTTCGACGGGATTATACAGAACCTCCTACTTCGTCGGGGTCAAACTCCTGCACTTCCAAGGTGTCGTCGTCGGGCAGTAAGACCGCTTCTTTGGTATTGAGTTGAGGTTTTCCAAACAACGGATGCCGAATGCCCATGACACGATACAGAGGTGTGATGCCATTTTTAGCCAAAATCTTAAAGCTACTTCCGCGTTCGCGCACTACATGCAGTCCTAATGAAGCATCGGTGAGTTTCAGGTTGGTTGTTCCTACATTGGCTGAGGCTTTCAAATCTATCTGATTGTTGCTGCTGTTGGAGATAATAATGGTGGCCGATTCGGCCTCGACGAGTTGATTGATAACCAACCAATCTTTGGGCCAGTCGCCGTTGCGGTATTTTTGGATGATTTCTTTCTCAATTGCCCCCATGTTCACAATCTGGTGTGTCAGGGTTTTGTCGGCCTGAAAAACGACCGCGTCTTGGCTTTTAAAATCTAAGGTAAAACCAGCGTCGGCGTCGGCCAAAACGCTCCCCGCGATGGGGGCTTTTCCCGCCAATTTAATACCAATGTCCATCGAGTCGTGGGAAGTGTAATCCCAAAAACCTTCCGATTCGTCTTCCATGACTTCGGGAATAATCCCTTCTTTTTCTAAGCTCGAAAAAATAGTAAAGACGCCATTCTCCAACTTACCAATGGCTCCTACATAAAGCGGGCGATTGGGCTCCCACGTGGCGCGATAGCCCGTTTGATTGGCGATGTGTTTGAGATAAAACTGGTGAATATTCATAACGATAATTGTAAGAGTGATTGTTGAGAGAAAGATAAAAATTTATCATTAAAAGCGCAAGTAATCTACCGATTAGAAAGTGGGTTTTTATTAAACGGTAACAAATTGATTTACACAATTTCTGTTTTATTACCGTTAACTAAATTATGCCTTACTTTTTTCATAATCTCCGTTTTTTTTCGTAACATTATCCCTACAAAACTTCTACCCTTCGCCTTTCACTCAACTCGTTATGGATACTTTATTGTTATGCTTTTCTAACAGTCAAGCTGAACCGTTGGCTACCCTCACCGATGAAGACCGAGCGGTGTTTGATACATTATCCCCCCGTGAGGCTCTGGGTCATTTTCGCATCGTAAGAGAAAGCTACGCCACGGTCGAAAGCATCATTCAACGGATAGAAACGTACCAGCAGAGTATTAGTGTGTTTCATTTTGCAGGCCACGCAGGCAAGGAAGGTGTGCTTCTGGACGATGCTTGGGCGCGAGTGGGTGGGCTGGCGGCTCTGTTGGCACGGTGTCCCCAGCTGAAGTTTGTTTTTTTGAATGGCTGTGCTACCAAAACATTGGTCGAAACGCTGATCAAACAGCAAATTAAAGCGGGAATTGTAGCAACCCAAGTGGCCGTGGGCGATACCCAAGCAAGTCAGTTTTCTACGTATCTTTACAAATACCTCAACAATCAGTATTCGCTTGGCGACGC
>JBGAUP010000120.1:14646-16268 GCA_044228585.1 Runella sp.
GGTTGGGCGAAGATATTGAGATGTTGACTGCCGATAACTGGGTTTTTATCAATCCAACAGGAACGGCAGAGCAATGGAGCCTGCCCACAAACTCGCAACAGCAAAACAAGGTCTATGTTCCCAATAAACGACTGATTGAGAGTACTTTTTCGGCACTTCAGAAGTATGATGCTACCCTCCAAAAACGCTTTGAAGATGAAGCCCTCGGCGATGCCGAAATAGACGACAAAATCAGAAGTAAGCTTATCATTGAGTCGCTTTCGTATCCCTTGGCCGAGCCGCTACGGCGTATTTTATGCCCGCCGATTATTAGCCCAGAAGACTTGATTCCTAAGCCTACCAAAAGTCGTATTCACGCGTATCAGAATTTGTTCGACTCGGTTATATCCTTGTTTGTCAGTACATTGTTGGCTCAAGTTAGAGATTTGTATTTACAAGTTCCTAAGGAACAAATTCAAGTTTCGGAAGTGCAGCTTGCGATTCTGAAAGGGTATTTGAAGGGGGAGCGTACAGCGTTCCAAACTATTTTACAAACCTTACGGGAGATTTTAAAGGCCAACCAGATTCTTTATTACGTGGAAGAACTCGAAACATTGGTGACGAGCTATTACGACCCCAATGTTAAGGCACTTGCGGATAGCGTAGAGTTTTTTGTTGATTTAAAAAGCCGTTTTCCTTACCGAGGCAATCAGAGCATCAGCGATGCCGACTGCCTGAATATCTGCGAAATTGGCGAAGAAAACCTGAGTCGTATCGCCGAAAATTCGGGTTTTTGGGTGCGCTACAACTTAGAATCGTACAAAAACATCCGCGTTATCAAGTACTTTCGTAAGCCACCACAATACAAACACGAAAAGGTACGGCTCAAAACCAGCTTGGTGGTATCAAGTGCCGACACCACTGGTTTTTATCGCGAAGATCGCCTACCCTCGGCGGTGTTGTGGGAAAGCCAATCGGTGTTGTTGGTAAAAAATGCCTTGGAAGCAGGAAAAGCAGAGTACCTCAATTTAGCTCCGTTTATTTTGGACAAAAATGTCTTTGCCAAAAGGAGTGATAATGTATTTGATTTGCACATTTTCGAATCCTATTCACCGCTCGAAAAAGCACTCATTTATCGTCGGATAGGCCGCCCAGAGGATGAACCCTTAAAAATTCAGATTCAGGTCAATGACCGCCAAACCGAGGCCGATTTCGGAGTATTGCGTGAGCAGTTTAATACGTTTACTATGCTGCTTTTCGAGGTTAATTATTCGGACTTATGACGCAACAATGAGCTAATTTGAAAATTCGGCAATTTGAAAATGGGTTGCCGTCGCGATTTCTACATTTTCAAATGATTACATTTTCAAATTGATCAATTCGCGAAGGTATGGTTCACAGTCCGTTCAAATTTTTAGAGGCTTACAACGCTCAGGATAAGCACCTGTTTTTTGGACGTGACCAAGAAATTGAAATGCTTTTCAATCTGACGTTTCGGTCGCGTTTTATTTTGGTGTATGGGCCTTCCGGAACGGGTAAAACCAGCCTGATTCGGAGTGGGTTAGCCAAGCGGCTGAACGATACGGATTGGTTTTCAATTTATATTCGGCGCAAACAAGACATCAATGCTTCGCTACGGGAAG
>JBGAUP010000121.1:0-17726 GCA_044228585.1 Runella sp.
TTTGGCAGATGCTCTCGACACCGATGGTGACGGCATAGCTGACAATGTGGATACGGACGATGATGGTGACGGTTTGACTGACACCACAGATCCAAAACCGCTGGATACGGATAACGACGGTACACCAAACGCGACGGATACCGACGATGATGGCGATGGCATTGCCGACGCTTCGGAACAACCGGGCAAAGTTTTGGATACCGACAATGACGGTACACCAAATGCAACGGATACTGACGATGACAATGACGGCATTCCAGACACGACCGAACAAGGTACGTTGGTAGGTGGCGTTTATACATTGCCAGATTCTGACGGTGATGGCTTGCCAGATTTGGCGGATAATGTAACCAATACAGGCTGCGTAACGCTCAACTTGAAAGTCTTGCTCGAAGGGCCTTATGATTCGGTCACTGATAAGATGAACACCACGCTCAATCAGCGAGGTTTGCTGCCAGGTCAATCCCATATAGGTCTATTTGGGGTCGATACCCCTGCGGGACAGCCTTACACAGGTGCGCCCTGGAACTATAACGGAAACGAAGGTAAACCGAGCTTTGTCTATCCAAATACCGTAGTAGATTGGGTACTGGTATCGTTACGTACCGATTCAACTTCTGCCAGTTCGACAGTATTACGTAAAGCGGCCTTGTTGCACAACGATGGACACATCACTTTTGTAGATCAGTGCTATAATTTGCCTACAGGTAATTACTTCGTCGTTGTTGAACACCGCAACCACATGGGTGTGATGTCGAGTCGGGTGAAAGTACAGAACAATACGCTTTCGTTTGACTTTACGCAGAAAGACAGCTACATCATTGATAACCCACCGTCGTTTGGTCAAATCCAAGTGAATGGTAAATGGATGATGCATGCTGCCGATGGGAAGAAAGATAGCTTTACAGATAACTATGACATCAATTTTAATGATGCTCAGTTGTGGAGAAGCGAAAGCGGTTTCTTTGATAGATACCTCTACGGTGACTTCAACATGGATGCTGACGTGAATTTCTTGGACAGCGTCATTTGGAAGAAGAATAATGGGCGTTATTCGGTAGTACCGCGTTAATTTGGTTCATAAAGCCCACTTAGAAATTCTAAGTGGGCTTACCTAAAATTTGAAAGACTATGCAAAAGCTATTATTTACTTTCGCGCTGTATGGAGCGACTTTGGGTTGGGGACTGGCTCAAAACAATTTTTTCAATGCACGTCTTAAACTGAGGAAAATAGATTGCACCAATAAGGTGCTTCAAATGGAGGTGGAAATTCGCTCGGTTGAACAAAAGAATAGTTTTTATTTGGGAGATGCCAATTTTCGATTTGGATACGATGGCCGCCTTTTTCGTCGCCCGAAGATTGTAAAACAACATAACTTCAGTAGTGAAGTAACAAATGGTGAAGAATACGGAGTCCAAAATTTGAATGGTTCATCGGAAAATACCCAACAGGGTTTGTTGTCGCTTAATGTTTTTTACACAGGTTCGGGTAAAAAGCCCCAAAAAGTGACGATAGATTGGATGCCGATTGCTACTATTGAGTTTGAAATAAACAATACTAATACTACTTCCCAAATGGTGTGGTACACACCGCAGACTTTTCCTAAGACGGGATTGTCGGAAGTAGTGGCTAATGGCAATGAATTTCAGCTCAAAGTAGTTAATTCTGGCATTTTTAACGATGCTACCATTCCCGTGATTTCAGAATCTTGTCCCAATTTACCCTCAAGCACAGCTTCTGAGCCTTCGGTCGTGACCAAGCCCCCAGTAATTACAACACCTGTACCAAATACTCCAGGCATAGACCCCATGGCAAACGTAGATAACAATAGTCCCGAAGATAGCGACTTAATAATTCCCGAAGGGTTTTCCCCCAATGGGGATGGCATCAACGATGTGTTTGCTTTACGCAATAAAAAAGGCGTAAAGATACATCTTCAGGTGTATAATCGTTTTGGAGGCTTAGTGTATGGAAGTACTGATTACCGCAACGATTGGAATGGAATAGGAGAAGATGGAAAGAGTGTGCCAGATGGTACCTACTTTTATGTAATAAAGTCGGCTGATGGACAACAATACCGTAAAGCACTTACTATAGTGAGATGATTTTTTTCTAATACAACAACAAAAATGAGCGAATCCTCGTCGATTTTATTGGCGAGGATTTTTTACTTGCTAAATTAGTAAAAATCAATTACCTTTGCACCGCAATTATACGATGAATGAATATTGAGGGGAGTCAAATTCCCCTTTTTTGTTGGCAAAAAATGAATGTAAAAGAGCAAATAGTGGGTTTGTTGTCAACACTTTTGGAAGATGATAAATACTTTATAGTAGAAGTACAAGTATCTCCGTCCAAAATAAGACAAAAAATAAGGGTATTGATTGATAGTGATGCGGGGATAAGCATTGATGAATGTGCCGAAATTAGCCGTAAGTTAGATGATTTGATTGAAGCACAAGAACTCATCCCCCACGCTTATACGCTTGAAGTGTCGTCGCCAGGAGTAGATTACCCGTTGGCCACGCCCCGCCAATTTCGTAAAAATATTGGACGAACGTTGCGGGTAATTCTGAAAGATGGCATAGAGAAGAAAGGAACTTTAGTATCGGCTGCCGAGGAAGGTTTTGTGTTGTTGGAAGAGGTAAAAAAGAAGAAAAAAGACCAAATTTCTGCCGAATTAAACTTTGATTACAGTGAGATTGCCAAAGCAGAAGTTCAAATTAAGTTTTAGATCTAAAGCAAGGATTGATAACCATTAACACATAACGATTAACTCTTTCGTAAGAAAATGGATAGTGTAGTATTGATAGAATCGTTTGCCGAGTTTGCTCGCTCCAAAAACATTGATCGCCCGACGATCATCAAGGTACTGGAGGAAGTCTTTCGCACAATGATTCGCAAAAAATACGGTACAGATACCAACTTTGACGTCATTATTAACCCTGATAGCGGTGATCTTGAGATGTGGCGCACGCGTGAGATTGTGGATGATAACTCGGAGGACATTTGGGAACCCGATAAAATTCCTTTGTCTGAAGCACGTAAAATTCAAGATGACTTTGAAGTAGGAGAAGAAGTAGCTGAAGAAGTGAAACTGGAGGATTTTGGCCGTCGTATGGTGCAAACAGCTCGCCAAACTTTGATTCAAAAAATCAAAGATTTAGAGAAAGAGTTGCTCTATATTAAGTACAAAGACATGGTTGGGGATCTCCTCAACGTAGAAGTGTACCAAATCCTTAAAAACGAAATTATCTGTTTAGATTCTGAAGGCAATGAACTGGTATTGCCCAAACAAGAACAAATCTTTAAGGATAAATACCGTAAAGGAGAGCCTGTGAAGGTAGTAGTTCACAAAGTAGAATTGAACAACGGTACGCCGCGTATTACGCTTTCACGTACTTCGCCCGTATTTTTAGAGAGATTGTTTGAAACCGAAATCCCCGAAATTTACGACGGGCTGATTAATATCCGTAAGATTGTTCGCGAACCCGGCGAACGGGCTAAAGTAGCCGTAGAATCTTACGATGACCGCATTGATCCGGTGGGAGCTTGCGTAGGTATGAAGGGTTCAAGGATTCATACAATTGTAAGGGAGTTGAACAACGAGAACATTGACGTTATCAACTATACCGAAAATCTTGAGTTGTTGATTCAAAGGGCTTTGAGTCCTGCCAAAATCACCTCAATGTCCATAGACCGTGACGCAAAGAGAGTTTCAGTATATTTGAAACCCGACCAAGTATCGCTGGCAATTGGTAAGGGAGGACAAAATATTAAATTGGCAGGCCGCTTGGTAGGGATGGAAATAGATGTGTTCCGTGATGTAGAAGGTCAAGAGGATGAAGAAGACGTTGATTTAAGTGAATTTACTGACGAGATTGACGAGTGGATGATTGAAGAATTCCGTAAGATTGGTTTGGATACGGCCAAGCAAGTCATTAGTATTAGCAAAGAAGAACTGATACGTCGTACGGATTTGGAGGAAGAAACAGTGGACGAAATCTTGGAAATTTTGCGTCGAGAGTTTGAATAAAATAGATTTAGATACTCAAAATTCCTAATACTAACGGGGTTTTAGCCTTTGTTAGTGGTACAGATAATCATAGTTGATAAATAAATCTGTATCTTTGGGCTAATTTTCAGGGTTTTTCTAAAATAACGAACAACCAATAACCCGTACTTTAGTACAAAAATTTCCAATATGTCGGAAGAAAAAAGTATGCGCCTTAGCCAAGCGGCTCGAATACTCAACCGCAATCACGTTGCGGTAGCGAGTATTTTAGTGGCTAAAGGGTATAAGGTGGACAATAATCCAAATACTAAATTGAACGCCGAACAACTCGAATTCTTAGCCAAAGAATTCAAGGCTGAGGCGTTGTTGGGAGGGGTAACACCCAAAAAAGAAGAAGCACCCACGCCACAATCGAAAACTGACGACAGTCCAGTGCTGTATTTTCGTACTTCACAGGCAGTAGCTAATACCAAGCCTGTATCGGAATCTCAACCTGAACCCGTAGAGAAAGAGCCTGAGACAGTCCGTCTTGAAACACCTGCCATAGGTCTGAAAGTAGTAGGCAAAATTGACTTAGATGCTCCTAAATCGGTTTCTCCTCCACCTAAGCCGTTAGAAGAACCCAAACCAGTGGTGATTGCGCCGCCTGTGGAAGAGAAAAAAGTAGAACCCCCAGTATTAGTAACTCCTCCTAAAGTGGAAGAGCAAGTAATACCTGTCGTTGAGATTAAGCCACTACCTACTCCTGAGCCAGTACTTGAAGTAAAACCTGCTGAGGAACTATCTAAGCTATCAGTAGAACTACCCAAACCAATCGAAAAAGTAATTCCTCCAGTGGAGGAAATTGCTAAACCGGTAATTGAGGTAACGAAAGTTGAAATAACCAAAGTTGAGTCGAAATCTGAACCAGTTGTAGAACCGAAACCTGAGCCGCAACCTATTATTCAACAAGAAGTTGTTAAGCCACCAAAAACGGAAAAGCCACAACCATACACCCCTCCTGCTCAAAAAAATAAGCCAGAGCCACCCAAAGAGGTGCCTCAAGTTGAGCCAGAAGAAGAACCCATGCTCATTGAAGCAAAAGCTGATCCATTGAAGGGATTGACAATTCTGGGTAAAATAGAACTTCCTACCGACCGCCGTAATGCTGACGCAGGAGGTAATCGTGATAAAGATAAAGATAAGAAGCGTAAACGTAAACGGGTTCGCAAAGGAGAAAAAGTAACCGAAAATGCTCCAGCTAACCGAGGCGCAAGACCTGGAGAAAAACCCGCAAATGCCCCTCGTGATGGTGGTGCCTCAAGACCTGTTACTCCCGCACATCCTACTACTCCAGCTACCCCTGCTACTGGTACTACTACCAACAATAATGCTAATGCCAAGAAGGGAACTCCAACTACTGGCGGAGGTGGCAATAAAAAAGGGGGAAATAACGGACGAAGAGAGCGTAAAGATGAAATTACCGAGAAAGAGGTTGCGGATTCAATCAAGGCTACTAACGCTCGCCTAAGCGGAGGAACGAGAGGGAAAAACTTTGGGGCGGATAAGCGTCGTGAGCGTAGAAAAGTACGTGCCGAGGCCGAAGAAGGACGTTTGATGCAAGAGCAAGAAGATGCCAAAGTCCTCAAGGTTACTGAGTTTATTTCGGCTAATGAGCTTGCTTCTTTGATGGACGTCTCGGTGCAAGAGGTAATATCGGTGTGTTTGAGCATGGGAATGTTCGTTTCCATCAACCAGCGATTAGATGCCGAAAGTATCACCCTTATTGCTGATGAGTTTGGCTATGATGTTTCGTTCATTTCAGCCGAAGAAGAAATTCAGGGGGATGTTGTTTTAGAAGAAGATGCGGAAGAAGACCTCGTAGAACGTGCACCTATTGTTACGATAATGGGTCACGTTGACCATGGTAAAACCTCATTACTTGACTATATCCGGCGTACTCGTGTTGCCGCAGGAGAGGCTGGGGGAATTACCCAACACATTGGTGCTTATAGCGTTAAGACCGATGGCGGACGTCGAATTACCTTCTTGGATACTCCTGGTCACGAAGCATTTACGGCCATGCGGGCGCGTGGTGCGAAAGTGACCGACGTCGTTATTATAGTTATTGCGGCTGATGACTCAATCATGCCCCAAACGCGAGAAGCGATCAATCACGCTCAGAATGCAGGGAGTCCGATTGTATTTGCTTTTAGTAAAATAGATAAGCCGGGTGCTAATACTGAAAAAATTCGTGAGGCATTGGCCAATATGAATATACTGGTAGAAGAATGGGGTGGTAAATACCAAACCCAAGAAATTTCTTCTAAGTCAGGAGTTGGTATTCCCGATTTGCTCGAAAAAGTATTGCTTGAAGCCGACTTGCTCGAACTAAAAGCAAACCCTAATCGTCGTGCTTCTGGTACAGTTATTGAAGCCTCGCTTGACAAGGGTCGTGGATACTTAGCAACGATTTTGGTTCAAACAGGGACTTTAAAAGTAGGAGACGTTATCCTTGCAGGAGCACACCATGGGCGTGTAAAAGCCATGTTTGATGCCACTGGGACTCGGCTTAAGGAAGCTGGTCCTTCTACTCCAGTTCAGCTTTTGGGCTTAAACGGAGCACCTCAGGCGGGCGATAAATTTAACGTAATGGAAAATGAGCGCGAAGCCCGTGAAATAGCTAATAAGCGCGAGCAAATTATGCGTGAGCAGACGATTCGTACTCGTAAGCACATTACGCTTGAAGAGATTGGTCGCCGAAAAGCCATTGGTACCTTTAAAGAACTCAATATCATTATTAAAGGAGACGTGGACGGCTCGGTCGAAGCTTTGTCAGATTCGTTACTTAAACTTTCTACGGAGGAAGTTCAAGTGAATATCATCAACAAAGCCGTCGGTCAAATTGCCGAATCCGATGTCAATTTGGCGATTGCCTCCGATGCTATTATCGTCGGTTTCAAGTACAGCCTCTACCAACGCCAAAATTGGCCGAACAAGAGAGCAAATCGAAATCCGTCTTTACTCTGTCATTTACGATGCTATTAATGAGGTGAAAGATGCCATGTTGGGTATGCTCGAGCCAACGATGGAAGAAGTAATCGTCGGAAATGCGGAAGTGAGAGAGGTATTTAAGATTAGTAAGATAGGTACAGTTGCTGGTTCTTATGTCACTGATGGTATTATCAAAAGAAATAATAAAGTGCGCGTTATTCGTGACTTTATTGTGGTACACGAAGGCGAGATTTCACAACTTAAGCGTTTCAAAGATGATGTAAACGAGGTGAAATCTGGATTTGAATTTGGCTTGAGTATCAAAGGATTGAATGATATTCAGATAGGTGATATTATCAAAGTTTTGAAATGAAAGAAGTAAAGCGAACGCTTTAGTCATAACATTTATAAATCAAACAGGCTTTTGGAATCTCCAAAAGCCTGTTTGATTTATAAGGTATGTTTATGGTTTACTCTGCCAAACTACTTTTGAAAAAGAATTGTTATTCAACAAATTTCATGGTAAAGTAGGCGTACTTACCGAAATTTTGGTGATAATGCTATATTTGTATTTAGTTTTTAGCCTAACCCGTGGAAGAGATTCATTCTAATATTGCACACAGTGTTCCTCAACGCCCCCCGTGGCGTAATATGATGTTGTTGCTTGGCTTAGTATTGCTTGGCATGTCATTAGGGAATTTACTTGCTATGTCAGCCATTATGGCACTCAGCATGACCCAAGGAAGTATGGGGTTAGAGGATGTTTCGCAAATGCTCCAAAATCCTGAAAGGTATCCAAATTCGTGGTGGTATTTGATGTTATTACAGTCTATTTCTCACCTTTTTACTTTTTTGATTCCTGGAGTAATCTACTGGCGTTGGTCTGAGCAGCACCGAGTTGAGGAGTTTATTCGTCGGCCTTTACCTTCCTATTTAATTTTAGCAGTCGTATTATTGATAGTAATCGTATTTATGCCCTTCAATAGTTGGATTATTGAATGGAATAGTACGCTTCATTTACCTCAGGGTTTGCACCGTCTTGAAGATTGGATGTTGCAAAAAGAAGGCGAATTAGCCAGAATGACTCAGTTTTTAACTAATTTTAGTTCATGGACAGAGTTGATGGTAGCTTTGATGGTGATTGCCGTTGTGCCTTCCATTGGCGAAGAAGTACTCTTTAGAGGCATTATTCAACGTAAAATCTTCCACAAAATTGGGGATATGCACGCGTCAATTTGGGCAACTGCGGCCTTATTTAGTGCTACCCACTTGCAATTTTATGGATTTGTGCCAAGAATGCTTCTGGGCGTGATGTTTGGTTATATGTATGCTTGGACGCGCAATTTGTGGACACCTATTTTTGCCCATTTTGTGAATAATGCAACTACAGTAGTCATTGTTTTCTTGTCGCATCGTCAAATCGTTGACTTTGACATTGAAAAAACCGACTCATCCGTTTCGTGGATAGGCGCAATGCTTTCGTTAATACTTACCACTGGATTGCTCTTAAACCTAAAAATCATTTCCCAACGTAAATCTATACTCAAACATGATATTTGATAACTGGGAGAAAGTTTTTGAGACAAGTTTTCAACACCGTGCCGAAATTGTCCGCGATTACTTAGAACAACAAGGATTTTCGGCCGTTATCATCAATAAACAAGATAGCAGTTACCATTTTGGAAAGTGTGAGTTGTATGTTCCTGTGAAAGATGCTATCATTGCCAAAACAATCGTAGTGAATGAAATCTCCTTTGGATAAGCTCTCAAACCTTCAACAACGTATTATTGCCGCGATATTGGGCGTTGCCATTATTTTGTCGGCTATTTTGTACAGTGATTGGACGTTTCTCTTGCTCTTTTGTGCTATTAGTGTCTTAACACAATTGGAATTCTATAAACTCTTGGGGCTTGATGGTAACCAACCGCTGACCTATTATGGTACGATGTGCGGTGTTTTCATTAATGTCATTACTTTCTTGATTGAAAAAGAGGTAATAGATTTTCAAAATTACTTCTTAATCAGTCCTTTAGTGACCATGATTTTCTTTATAAAGCTGTACAAGAAAAGTGATTTGAAGCCTTTTCAAAATATTGCTTTTACATTTTTGGGTATTATTTATGTGGCAATTCCTTTTTCACTTTTAAGTGTGTTGGCATTGCGTGGAGGTATTTATAACTACGAAATTGTATTGGGAAGCCTCTTCTTACTTTGGGCTACGGACGTAGGTGCGTATTTTGCAGGTACTTATTTCGGAAAACGAAAACTTTTTGAACGGGTTTCGCCAAAAAATCTTGGGGAAGGTGCTGCGGGGCTCTTTGCAGCATTAGTAGCTTTTGTGCTGGGTATTTATTTTAAAACGCACCGTCCGTGGGAGTGGTATTGTATTGGTGCATTGATTGTGGTTTCGGGTACATTAGGGGATTTAGTTGGTCTTTATTCAAGCGAAGTATTGCGATCAAAGACTCGGGGTACCATTCTGGTCATGGTGGATTTTTAGACCGATTTGATGGTTTGTTACTTTCTACCCCTTTTATTGTGACATTTGTTAAAATTTTTTCGTAAGGTACATCGTTTAACTTTATACAAACAAACACCATTTCCTATCAATTTTATTATTAAAATTATGCAACAAAAAAATACATATAGCTTCTTCTTTGGTAGTGGTAATGATGGTTAGCTTATTGACTGCGCAAGAAGTGCGACGCAAGATCAAGTCAAAAGCATCATGTTTACGGGACAGGTAGTAGGTGTAAAAGGAACTCAGACTTTTAGGTAAAACTTATATATTAATTCCCCGTGCTGGCCGTGATTACTTGCCGACGAGGCGGGGTATTTTGCATTGCCTGTTTTTCCTGGTGATAGTATTGTTTTTAGTTATATGGGTTACCAGAAACAGTACCATGTTATTCCGAAAAGGCACATGGAAGAGTCGTATTCAGCCATTATTTTGATGAAAGAAGATGTGAAAACACTGGCAGAGGTAAAAGTGTATCCTTATGCCACTGAAGAGGAGTTTAAAAAGGCGTTTGTGGCCATGAAACTTCCTGATGAGTTTGAGCGAGACAATTTAGAGAGAAACACCCGTCAAGAATTATTGATGCAGATGGCCGCTTTCTACACCCATGAAGTGCCGCGAACCTTATCAAGTTTTATGGATCGACAGATATTTGGCCGTGAAAATACGGCAAATCGGGGTTTTACAACTACTATGCCATTTTTGAATCCATTTGCTTGGGCAAGTTTTTATCAAATCTGTTAAAAATGGTGATTTGAAAAAGAAAGAGTACCGTGACATCCTTAAACAAGCTCCACGCGAAAATATTACCCGCCAAGATATTTTAAAGAAAGACAATTAAGTCCACCGCTTAGATTCCTTCACCTAAGTTGGAAATCGGTAATTTCGTAGTGACATCGTTTCACCGTCAAATAGAGCGTACGTATCGTAATTTATCAATCTCAGAATCATCATGCGACTTTGATGGCTAATTGCTTGGTCAGCTCGATGTGTCGGTGTCCAAAAATGTAAAAATCGTGTGTTTTTTTCTTCCTCTTGTTTCGCATATAATAGCGTACTCTTTCTCTCCCAGAAATACGGGCGGCTCTTCTTTTTCATGTTTTTTCCAACTGTGTGAAGCCAAGATTGCCCCAACCAAAGTGCCCAGTTGGGGTGTGAAAATTCCCAAAAGCCCAACGCGCCCACTTGCTTTCAAAGACTTTTTTAAGCATTTTATAATTGTAATCTCCACAATAACCCATCTCCTCCGTGGGCTATTAAAAAAAAAGTTGACAGTTTGCTGCACTGTGGACTGCCAACTGCCGACTGCAACTGCCAACTGTGGACTGCAACTGTGGACTGTGGACTATGGACGCCAACTCCAAAGGTTTCCGATACGTCTTTATATTTAGTTCTTTTTCAAAATAATCGGTCATCCACATATCGTGATTTCCAGGAAAGACCATAACTTCGATTCAGCGTCGGTCAAATTCGCCTAATTTTTCCAAGAAAACGTACAAATCCACGGGGTACGACTCGCTTGTACTCGTACCAAAAATCAAACAAATCGCCTACCAAACAGATGATTTGGGCATCGTTTCTGATGGATTCAAGCCAACTCACCAGTCTGCGTTCACGTTTTAAACTTTCGGCATGATTGGGTGCCCCAAGGTGAAAGTCGGAGGCAAAGTAAATTTTCTTCCCTGGTAAAAGTGTAATTTCTATTTGTTGGAATGACATAAAGGCATTTTGAAATTCGGACAAAAATACGGAGATTACTTTACAAGATTTTTTCTAATTTTACGACTTACCCAAGCAATTTTTCATGGAAACACTTATTCCTACTAAGTCAGAAGTATTTGAGAAAATCGCCATTCAATTGGCAGAACAAGGTTTTAGTGTAGTAAAACAAGACCAAACCCGTCCTTGGGGGGGCTTTTTCGTGTTGGATGAATCCCAAACACCTCAGTTTGCGGCCACTTATTTTCCGACCGTAGAGCTGTCAAAGATTCAAATTACTCAAAAACTCAGCCCCAAAATTTTGGTGGTTGCCCCCGAAAAGCGCCTTTCGTGGCAGTATCATCACCGCCGTGCCGAAATATGGCGCGTGGTATCGGGTACGGTAGGGGTGGTGACGAGCGATACAGATGAAGAAACGGCAGTAAAAACTTACCAACCTGGAGAGTTGATTACCCTTCGCCAAGGTGAGCGTCACCGTTTAGTAGGTTTGGCGGAGTGGGGTGTGCTGGCCGAAATTTGGCAGCATACCGACCCCCAAAACCCCTCGGATGAAGAAGACATAGTACGTGTACAAGATGATTTTGGAAGATAATGGAAAACCTAAAATACCCTATCGGTCGCTTTGAATTTGGTAAAACTTACAGCAAAGCTGAGACCCACGCACAGATTCAGACCCTCAGTGCGTTGCCTTCAAAACTATTTAATGTAGTCAATGTATTGACTGAAGCACAGTTGGATACCCCTTACCGTCCAGGGGGTTGGACTGTTCGGCAAACCGTACACCACGTAGCTGACAGCCACATCAACGCCTATACACGTTTTAAGCTGGCACTTACGGAAAATAATCCCGCGATTAAACCTTACGAAGAGGCACTCTGGGCCGAACTTGCCGACGGAAAGGCCGCACCCGTAGATTGGTCACTGCAATTGCTCAAGTACGTACATTTGCGTTGGGTGATGCTGCTTAATTCGCTCACGGAGCAAGATTTAGAACGAACGTATTTTCATCCCGAAACCAAACGCATTTTTCCTTTAAGTGAAGTATTGGCCTTGTACGCTTGGCACAGTGAGCATCACTACGAACACATCAATCAACTTTGTATTCGTGAAGGATGGAAGTGAGATATTTGATGATTAACAAATCTTTTTAATCATTTTTACGTTAAGATAGGTGTAACTCTAACAACACCGAGAATTATTAACATACACTGTAAAATGCCCTCTGCATCTACTACTGATAATATCCTTATGCGGGTATTAAAGTCTATTTTCTTTAAAAGTGCTACTGGAAAAGCAGGCCGTTATGCCCGAAATACGGGTAGCCTTGTACAGCTTTTGCGCGATGTACTCAATAAAACCAATGGCCTGAAAGGGGCAAGCTATGATGCTCTGCGTGAAAAAATCACTTTATTGACTCGCCTCCTGAAAGCTTACATAAAAAGAGAGTATCGGATTGTACCCTGGAAAACACTGACCAGGATTATTGCGGTTCTCATCTATTTTCTTTCGCCTATAGATGTGATTCCCGATTTGTTGCCTGTGATAGGATTAACCGATGATATTGCGTTGGTGGTGTGGCTTTTCAATGCCATTAGAGATGACTTAGATGCGTTTCGAGAGTGGGATATGCAACGAAATACTGTCTCCATAGACTGATAATCTGCGAAATAGTTGTTAATTTTGCAGAAGAGAACCTTAAAAAAGGGTTAAAATTGAAAAAGATAAGGTAAAATACTGGCCTTGTCTCGTTTTATAAGGGTAATAATTAGTTGTAGGTAAATAGAGTACTGTTTCCACACAACGGGTAAATAAATCATCACTAACCGTATTTTCCAATGAATATGCTTTCGATCTTATTGTTTATGGGCTTAGGAGGACAGGAAATCCTTTTGATTGGCCTGATTGTTTTGTTGCTTTTTGGTGCGAAAAAAATCCCTGAATTGATGAAGGGTTTAGGCAAAGGCATTCGTGAGTTTAAAGATGCTTCTAAAGAAGTAAAAGAAAACATCGAAAAAGGACTTGACGAAACACGTTAATTCGTGAAAAGTAGGTGCAGAAACTACCTAACTGTTCATTAGAAAGGTAGAACAACATAGTTTAATTTTAATAAAAAATCAGCAGTAGCCTTCTGACTACTGCCGATTTTTTATTTTGTGCCATTCCCATTTAATGTCAATTATTGTTGACCTATAGATTGTGACCTATCATTATACCTCTCTTACTGAAGTACAAGCAGACTTGCGGGCGGGTGCAGTTTCGTGCCGTCAGCTGGTGGCGTATTATCTAAAAAATATTAAAGAGAAAAATCCTGTTCTGAATGCTTTTGTGGCTGTTTATGAAGAAGAAGCACGTCAACGGGCTGAAGAAATAGACCAAAAAATTGCCGCAGGTACGGCAGGACGTTTGGCAGGAATGGTATTGGGCATAAAGGATGTATTGTGCTACCAAGATCACGGTTTGCAAGCAGGGAGCAAAATTTTAGATGGCTTCGTCTCTCAGTTTACGGCTACGGCAGTACAACGGGTGTTGGACGAAGATGCGATTATCATTGGGCGTCAAAACTGCGACGAGTTTGCGATGGGCTCTTCCAACGAAAATTCAGCCTTTGGCGTAGTACGCAATGCCGCCGATACATCACGTGTACCAGGAGGGTCATCGGGAGGGTCGGCAGTGGCGGTACAGGCCGATATGTGTTTAGCTTCTTTGGGTTCTGACACGGGCGGCTCGGTACGGCAGCCTGCCGCTTTTTGTGGCTTAGTGGGTCTCAAACCCACCTATGGTCGTATTTCGCGTTGGGGATTGATTGCCTACGGGTCATCGTTTGATTGTATTGGCCCCATTACCAAGAGCGTGGAAGATGCGGCCTTGCTGCTCGAACTCATGGCAGGTGCCGATGATTTTGACAGTACAGTTTCGCATCAGCCCGTGCCTCATTATTCTCAGCTCACGACCTACGATTCATCGCCTCAATTAAGCATTGGCTATTTGCGCGAAGGAGTAGAAAGTGAAGCTTTGCAGCCTGAAATTAGGCAAGCCATGCGGAGCAAATTAGACTGGTTACGCGAGCAAGGCCATGTGGTAGAAGCAATAGATTTCGACTTATTACCTTATATCTTACCTACCTACTATATTTTGACAACGGCGGAGTCGAGTTCAAATCTCTCGCGCTTTGATGGCGTCCGGTATGGTCATCGGAGTAGTAAAGCTGACGATTTAATGTCTTTGTATAAAAAATCGCGCAGCGAGGGTTTTGGAAAAGAAGTAAAAAAACGCATCATGTTGGGTACGTTTGTGTTAAGTGCCAGTTATTATGATGCGTACTATACCAAAGCCCAAAAAGTGAGGCGTTTGATGAAAAACCAAACTGACCAAATTTTTGAAAAATACGATTTTTTATTGATGCCAACTACCCCAACAACGGCCTTCTCAATTGGCGACAAAACCGAAGACCCGTTGCAGATGTATTTGGCAGATATTTTTACAGTGCAAGCCAACGTAGTCGGAAATCCCGCGATTTCCATTCCTAACGGCATAGATGCCCAAGGGTTACCGATGGGTTTACAGATGATGGGTAAACCATTTGGCGAAGCTGAATTATTGGCTTTTGCCAAATATTTATTGGAAGAGTCGCCAGTGAGTATGGAGTCTTCACTGTAGAAAGTGCATAGGAGTAATACCTTGTTAACATAGCCATTGAAAGCGGAGCAAAAGATGTAAAAACCTAACGAGAAAATACCAAAACGATGATGGAATTGAAGCGAATTGTGGGCGTAGGGATTTTGGCGGGGATGTTTTTCCTTGGAACAACCGAGTATGCCCGTACGCAAGAGGTAGAAACCGAAACCAGCAGTGTAGAAGAGATGGTGCAAGTCGAAATTATGGCAGATTCGACTGTTCCAGAGGCATTGATAAGAGAACGCTTGGCAAAGTTGGAGAATGAGATTCCATTGCGTTATCATAAAGTTACCCATCAATTTGTCGAATACTTCATTTATCGCAAGCCCAGCTTCGTAAAACGAATGTTGGAGCAAATGCACTCGTTTTTTCCGCTCTACGAGCAAATGCTCGAAAAGTATGATATGCCACGGGAGCTGAAGTTTTTGTCCTTGATTGAATCAGGGCTGAACCCTCGTATTATTTCTTACGCAGGAGCAGGGGGATTGTGGCAGTTTATGCCTGCTACGGGGCGCGAGTACGGTATGAAACAAGACGATTACATAGACGAACGTTTTGACCCCGTAAAATCCACGGATGCTGCTTGTCGTTACTTAAAAAGGCTGCATAAAGCCTTCGGAGATTGGGAAATGGCATTGGCAGCCTACAACGTGGGACCAGGAAACGTAAAGCGGGCGATGCGACGCTCGGGCTCAAGTTCATTTTGGGGTATTTACAATTTTTTACCCAAGCAGACGCGTCATTATGTTCCGCAATTTGTGGCCATGACCTACATGATGCATTACCATGCCGACCACGGTATTTTTGCCGAAACGCCCGATTATCCAATGCTCTCTGATACAGTGCATATTTCGGGGTATTTCAACCTCCATACGTTTGCTAAATTGAGTAATATCACTTTTGATGAACTTTATAAGCTCAATCCACAAATTATCAACACGGAGTTGCCTGCTTACGTCAAAGATTACGTATTGCGCATACCAAGCCATAGTTTTGAATATTTGGCCGAAAATCGTGCCGCCATTTTAGACTCGGCAGCTAAGTTGCCTTTCCAAACGAGCGTTGTATTGGCTTCTAACGAAGACGCTGACAGTGCTGCCGCTATTAAGAAGGTAGGAGGGCTTGTAGCAGCAGGCAATGAAAGTGACGACCCAGAAACGATTATCTCGCGCCAGACCAAGAAAATGTACCACACGGTACGTTCAGGTGAGACGTTGGGAAAAATAGCCAGTCGCTATGGAGTAGATGCTTACGATCTCAAACGGTGGAACCGGATGCGGAACAATACAGTAATGCGAGGAAAACGTTTGGTGATTTACAAAGAATCAAATAAAAGTGCCGCTTTGGCTAATCTTACACCTGCGAAAGCCAAAGGTAAAATCAAGATGCGTTATCACCGCGTACAGCCAGGAGATACGCTTTCAACGATTGCCGAACGCTACGGAATCAACGTGAGTCGCCTCAAAAAAATAAACCGCCTCAAAGGGAATACGGTTCGCAAAGGTCAAAAACTGATTGTTGGGTAACGATTTAGCACTTTATTAGTTATTCGTTCAACGTTATCAGACTTCATTTATGTACTTCCCAATATACAGATAACCAGTAACGGATAACTTCATTTTTCAATGGCTCTTTTTTATTTCAAAGCTTTTCATATTGTTGGAGCCGTCGCTTGGTTTGCGGGTTTGTTTTACTTGGTCAGAATGTTTGTGTATCATGTAGAGGCCGAACAAAAACCAACTGCCGAACTCCGTGAAGCATTTAAGGCACAGTTTAATCTCATGGAATGGCGGGCTTATAAAATTATCTGTAATCCTGCCATGATGCTTACGTGGACGTGCGGCCTTGCCATGACCTTGCTTAACCCGGGCTACTGGCAAATGGGCTGGTTTCACGTAAAATTTGCGATTTTGATTCTTCTTACGGTATATCACCTTTGGTGTAAACGCATCATTATCAAACTGGAAAAAGGCGAAAATGCGTTTGATTCTTTTCAGTTTCGTCTGCTCAATGAGCTGCCTACGCTCTTTTTGGTGAGTATTGCTTTGCTCGCCGTCTTGCGCGATACGCTCAACTTCTTATATGCTTTCGGAGGTGTATTGGCCTTTGGTGTGCTCTTGTTTTTATTTGCCAAAGCTTACAAGAAGCGGCGGGAAGGGTAAAAGATAAAATAAAGAATAAAGATTCGGCCTGAAGTGTAGCTATTACAGTTTAGTTGTGATTAGCTTTCAAAAAACGGTGCGCCATTGCGATTCGTATCTTTGATTTACACAACGCGGCCACCCTTTTAATTTGACTTCTTAGCGTTGTGATTAGCTTTCAAACGGTGCGCCGTTGCGATTCGTATCTTTGATTTACACAACATTTCCAGCCCGTCCCGTCTAAAATTTCGTGTTGTGAGTAGCTTTCAAAAAACGGTGCGCCGTTGCGATTCGTATCTTTGATTTACACAACACGGCTTGTAAAAACCCGCTTCGTTTTGCTTGTTGTGAGTAGCTTTCAAAAAGTTCGTATCTTTGATTTACACAACAAGCGTCACCAATTCTCATTCCATGGGTGTGTTGTGAGTAGCTTTCAAAAAGTTCGTATCTTTGATTTACACAACAGGACTAAGTTTTTACTACTCCTACGGCAGTTGTGAGTAGCTTTCAAAAAGTTCGTATCTTTGATTTACACAACTGCGGCAGGTGACTTGAGTGGGTTTTATCAGTTGTGAGTAGCTTTCAAAAAGTTCGTATCTTTGATTTACACAACTCAGCACTACTGCCAACGCGTTTCTATTCAGTTGTGAGTAGCTTTCAAAAAGTTCGTATCTTTGATTTAC
>JBGAUP010000122.1:0-17551 GCA_044228585.1 Runella sp.
AGTATCAATAGCATCTAAAGTCATTTTGCGAGCCGAAGCAGACTCTTTTGCAATATGGATTTTATCCATAAAAGGGGCTTCGGGTAAAGCAGGAGAAGTGCCTTGTGTACGAATCTCTATGGTATTGACGCCCTGTTTTAGTTGAATCATAATCTTATAGATTGCAGTGGTTCCGTTTTCGTAGCACCAATTTCCTGAGGGGGCTGCTGTTTGCAAGCCAACAGCCACCCCATTGACCAATAGTCTGAAAGTCCGCTGTACTTTGGTCATGTAGTGAATAGACAGCTCGTACGTTCCTGCATCGTCGGTAACTACTTCGTTGAAGCGTACCCCATTTGCAAAAGGCTTTCCTAAGTTCACTTGTTGCCCGTTAGAAGACGCCACACAGTTTACGATGGCTGCTGTTCCTAACAATTGAGCATTTTCGGCTTCATAGTCACTAATGAAGATAGATTTCACGACATTGGGGTCTTCATCGGCTGGATTGCGACCAACACTGCATACGGCAAGACGATCAATTTTGGCTCCTGCTTGTGCATAAGCGATAGTAATCGTATGAGCTCCAGCGGTCAAGAAATAGGCAAAATTACGGTCTTCACCACCTTGGCTGTAATGGAATTTCTTCCAGTACCAATCAAACAAATCATTGTTTAGATTAGACCATAAACGGAAGGGTTCGTTGTCCACTTTAATCCAGTAGGCAGCGCCTAATCCTCCTTTCGACTGGATTTTACCCCAGATATCGTAGTAGTCCGTTTCATCAACAGTGACCTCAAATACCACATGTCCAGCGGCATCGGGGGCGGTTCCCATAGACGAAGCTCCAGTAGTTAGTTCTAAGTATTGACCATTTCCAGCTTTAGTTGCCGATTTGGCTTGCCAGTTAGAGCCAATAGAAGTAGCGGATTCTGCTTCCTTGAAGTAGGTAACGTTGGTTTGAACTAAACCCCAAGGCTGAGGAGCAGGTGTACAGAACGATGCAGGTTGAGGGGCAAGAGTGATGGCCGAACTTTTGTCGGTGAATACTACTTGATCCAATTCAAGATTGAGGTTATTGGTCGAGAACTCCAAAGTCAAACGGTGTTTGCCTTCCTTGAGGTCAAAAAAGCGAGGTATTTTGTACCAACCAAGGGCCGATGCTGGTATGCCACTCACGGCAGAAAAATCATTCCCATCCATTTTGATGTTGATAACTCCATTGGCCGCCAAACGAGCTTTAATCCATAGGCGGTACGAGGTGGGTTGGTCTAAGTCAAAATCAAAATGTACTTGTCTGGCAATATTCGATACCCCAGGTTGAGCAGGGTTACCTTTGATAAGAAGCTGATTAGAGGCTGCTTCGTCAGCCTTCATTTCCCACTGGCTACCAGGATAGAGAGCACATTCAGCCTCAAAAGCACGCAACGAAGCAGGACTCTCCAACCAAGGCGCATCCATACCATTGAGATTATTGGAGCAGATGTAGGTGGGTTCAGGAATAGAAGGCGTTGAAACGTGATTCAGGTAAATGCTACCAATGTTGGTCAAATTTCCTTGGGTATCGTAATAATTGGCCGTCGCTACGTTGGTAGAGGCATATTGCGGATTAGGTTGGAAATAGGCATAGCGCTCCACATAATCGAGTTGTTCGAGATAAGGCAGAGCCAATTCTAAAAAGGCCGCTTGGACAGAATTGTCGCGATTGGGATTGGCGTTAAATTCTGTAATCCAGATCGGCAGTTGATAGATGTCATGAACTTGCTTCAAGTAGGCTTTAAAACGATTGAAGACCTGTTGTGGATCAGCAAAAGGGCTGTTTTGTGGACTACTGCCCCAGTCGTACCAGTGTACAGCGACAAAATCAAACCGCACATCTTTGGCCTTTGCAATCTTATTGAATTCATTGAGCCAAGTAGTGGGGCCGTTTTCACGAGGTGCAGGTGTACCCAAACGCATACCTGTACGCATGATATTCTCGTAGTAAGCCACTGCTACTTCTGGACTACACAAGTTATTGTACTGTCCCGACTGGTCGCTGCAATTATCCGACTCATTGAAACCCAACAAATGATTGACCTGATATTTCTCAATAATGCTATTAAGGCTGGCGTCTGAGGTAGCTCCAGCTCCCCAAGTCATAGGTACGTATTCGAAATTATCGCGGCTATTATTTCCAGCTGACCAGCTATAAAACCAACCAGCATCCAAGCCCGTAATATAGCCACCCGTTCCCTTCTTTGTAACCCAATTCCAAGGTAGTACTCTGACAAAGCTCACGTTTCCACGCAAGGCAGCAGGCAAGGTTTCTACTACGAGGTCTTCTTCTGAGGCAATATATACCTTACTTTTACTCGTTCCATTTTCTTCTACGGCTAAGGTGGCCATGTAGCCTCTTTTCAAAAGAAACGACTGAGCCGCGTTGTTCATCCCATTGGGAATACTACCACCAGAATAAACGATGTTCTCCAACAATTCCGCACTGTTTCCGTTCATGCCTGGCTCACTGAATAGCTCCATGGGAGAATAGTCTGCCAAAATGGCTCGTACAATAGCCCCTTGTTGATAATACTGATTAATCCGAAAGTTTTGCTTGTACACACCAGTTTCGTCTTGTATCCAAATCGCACCAAGACGTTGAGCCGCCAGTTCGTCGGGGGTTGTCGCCTGAAAATGTACCCATGATGCACCATCCAATATATTGATAACTGCCTCGGAACCCAGTCCATCATGTAAGGTAAAATATACGTCGGTTTCGTAGTCTAATGAAATGATTCCATTAGTCAATTGATTTTGAAACCGAAGTTTACTACCCTCAGCAGTAATACCAATCTCAGAGCACGTAAATACAACCTCTCCACTAATTTCGAGATTAGCATTCTCTATCAGTAGATTATAGGCGATAGGAGTTCCTGGATTAATAGTACCAGCCTTGGGATGTTTATCGGTGGAAGGGTTGACGTCTCCTCTGCAAATCTGATAGTTTTTCTTGTTAGCTCCAGGCAAACAGTAAGGCTTGGCTTTTTTGGAGGGCTTTCCTGAATTACCCGGTCCAGGAGGAGTTGGCGACGAAGGACTATTATTTGCTTCACGCCAGTTTTTTTCATTAAAGAAATCGCTGTTAGTTTCACCCGTCCAGTAAAGATACTTCCCTGCTTGTCCACAAGGAGGAGCAACGTTACCAGTGGGAGCGGAAGTGGCTGGCGGCGTAAAAAATAACCAACCCAACAATAGGTTTAGGTAGAACTTTTTCATTTGCTTACGTTTTAAAGTTTAAAGACAATCTATACTAAACGGAATCTGAAACCATAAAGTAGTCATAGAATCGTGATGGCAAAATTAGGTAAATGCCGTAGGGTAGGGTGGGGTGAAATCAGTCAGAGCGGATGACAAAAAGTTCAATTTATTAGTCAAAAAATTCTATTCCTGTTATTGTAGAGGTTTCTTAGCAAAAAGACTCCTAACGTGAGTTGACTTGCTTTTAGACCTATCCAGATAGCAATGGGTAGGGGATAGGTATTGCAAAAGGTATGACTATAGCTCTGATTTTGACAGTTTATGTACCCTAATGAACGGTTTATACCCCTAAATGACCAAAAATACCCCCGCTTAACAGTATCAAAACCTGTAATATGCTTTCTGAAATTCTTTGTTCATTATCAAATATCTAAACCCGTAATTTACAGGGGATTTTTTCGCTTTTTCCTTGGTAGCGTAGTTGTAGCAATTAGCCCCCGACATCGTTCAGAGGATACAAGCAGAAAACACTATCCGAGCGATAACGAAAACAGCTCGGTTCAGTAAGGGTATTTGGAAATATGATGTTATTTATATAGTTTAATCCCTAAATTGTTCCCATGAAGTCTGTCCTCTTTTTCTTAGCCCTCCTGGCCACTACATGTTTGTCTTGGTGTACAGCATTGGCACAGGCTACTCCTAATGGTGTGTTGGAAGAGTTTGTGATTGATTATCTCGACGTTCGTAAGGGACTGCTCAGTAATTTTGTGACTCGCACCATCAGCGATAATAATAACCTTAAATATTTTGCCACTGAAGGGGGGGTATCCAGATATGATGGCTACGGGTTTAAAAACTACCGCCCCAGTCAAGAATACTTGGGGTTGGTCAACGAAAATATTGAAACGCTGTTCAAAGACCACGATAATAATATTTGGATAGGCACCAAAAGTGGGGGAATAGCGGTACTCGACGTCAGGACCAACCGTATCAAGAATTACAACCATCTACTCCAAACACCAGGGCAAGATCATTTACGGGTTATTTCTTTCAATCAAGATGCCAAAGGAAATCTATGGATAGGCACTTGGAGCAAGGGGGTGTTTGTTTTGAACATCCGTAGCCAGAAACTTTTGGCTCACTATCCATCTTCCCAGCCTATTTACAAGATTATTCGGGATATCCACGACAATATCTGGTACATTACCAGCAAGATGTTACACAAGTATGACCCCTCTGAAAATCGCCGATTCAGCTTCCCGACACAGCGCATCATGTATGATATAGTACACGACAAGTTCAGAAACAAGTTGTGGATGGTAGGAAATGCAGGAAGAAAAGTCTTTTTACAAAGCTTTAATCTTGATACGCAGACGATTCAAGAAGAGCCAATCAATTTAGAGGCGGCTTTTGTCAAAAGCATTGCCATTGATAAAAAGAACCGAGTATGGCTCGGTAGCTGGGGCGACGGGCTCTTTATCAGTGACTCGGCAGTGAGCAGATTTCAGAGAATCAACACTAATCCACAAGGCAGTGGCTTTAAGAATGTCAACTATTCTATGATATTAGATATCGAATTAGATCCTAATGGAGTCGCTTGGCTAAGTACAGCACATGGGGGCGATTCGAGACTGACCACTAACATTGACCAAAACACGATTTCTATTTATAAGAACCAGCGGGGCGAGTTCCTCATAGGCACTTTAACCGAGGGCCTTTACCGAAGGTCTCCAGGCAAGCAAATCGAAAAAATTAGTCAGATTGCTTCTACTCGGATTAATACCCTTTACGAAAAAGACAACACGCTTTTTGTAGGCACCAACCTCGGACTCTACATCATCAAAGATGGCAACTTCGCCAATACATTCCGAGCCTTTCAAAATGAAAAAATAACGGCTGTTCATCTGGATCGCCGAGGCAACCTTTGGATAGGAACACAGCAGAGAGGCTTAAAAATGACCCATTATGCAGACGATCCTAAGCTTGAGAAATGTACGATTTTTGCCGAAGAGCAAAAAGGCTCTTTGTTTATTGAGAACAACCGAATCAACCAAGTCAAGGAGGATAGCCAAGGTAATATATGGCTGGCTACCTATTCGGGGCTGAACCTCTTCGATTCTACTTTGGGGTCTTTTATTCCCCACCATCAACTGCTGTCTGAGAAGCTTCCAAGCGTAATTATCAATGCGCTACACCTCAAGGGGAACGCTATGTACTTAGCCACTCCATTGGGGTTTGTGGAACTTACCTTCAAAAATCGGAAGTTAACTTTGAATACCCTCTATGATGCGAACAAATGGCTTACCAATGACTTTATATGTTCCATAGAAGAGGACAAAACTGGGAAGTTTTGGCTTAGCACAACTACCTCCATCACTCGCTTTGATCCTAAAACTAAAGGATTTATAAACTATGACCGTGAGGATGGGGTGATGATTAACTCCTTCCACATTGGGTCTTCGTTTAGAGAAGCCGACGGTGAAATGTATTTTGGGGGAGCCAACGGAATTATTGCTTTTCATCCTTCCGAAATCAGCACTTCTTTTACCGTGCCGCAAGTGGTATGGACTCGGCTCATGGTTAATAATCAGCCCATTGATGCGGGCGAAGAGGTAAACGGGGAGGTAATTTTGACTCGGACCATTCAATACACTGATGCTATTGAGCTGGGTTATCGTCAAAACCACTTTTCGCTCAGCTTCGCGGCTAACGATTTCTTGGGGGCCGACAATATCACTTACCACTACAAACTGCTGGGCTTTCAAGATCATTGGGTAAACATGAGGGGGAAGAATGAAATAAACTTTACCGCACTTAGTCCAGGCACTTATGAGTTGGTGGTCAAAGCGAGCCGCAATAACCAAGATTGGAGTCCCGAAAAAAGATTGTCTATCGTGGTAGGAGTACCCCCTTGGCTAAGCTGGTATGCTTTTGTTTTCTACTTTTTACTTTTAGCTGGAATACTCTTTCTCTTTAGGCAAATATCCGTTCGGCAGGCGCGTCTCAAAGCAGACCTTCGGATAGTGCAAATCGAAAAAGAGAAAGAGTATGCTCTTAACGAAGCCAAAATCAATTTCTTTACCAATATTTCGCACGAATTTCGTACGCCACTTACTTTAATAATGGGTCCAGTTGCCGAAATACTCGAAGACCTGAGCCTGAACGGAGTTGTGCGAGAGAAGATGATGTTGGTAGAGTCGAATGCCAAACGCATGCTCAATCTTATCAATCAGTTACTCGATTTCCGTAAGTCGGAGCATGGCCTTTTGAAACTAAATCGAGTCCACGGTGATATGGTCGGGTTTGCCCGAGAAGTGTTTCTGAGCTTCCAAAACATCGCTCGTAATAAACAGATTGCTTACACATTTGAAACCGATTTAGACGAGGCATTAGTCGATTTTGATCGAAATCAAATGGAAATTGTACTGTGTAATTTGCTATCGAACGCCTTCAAATATACTAAAGAGGGTGGGAATATTAAGCTACGAGTGTATCAGCAAAATAATCGGATAGGAATTGACGTGGAAGATAACGGCATTGGCCTTTCCGAAGAAAACATCCGTAATGTATTTGATCGGTTTTATCAAGTTCAGAACGCTCAAACGGCTAAGATGGTCGGGAGTGGTATTGGGCTGGCCTTTTCCAAAGATATTATAGACCTACACGAAGGAGAAATCAGTGTACGAAGCGAATTAGGAAAAGGGTCTTGCTTCACCGTATTTTTGCATTCTGAGAGTTCCTCTGTGCCTATCCAAGAAGACGTGGAGCTTAATTCAGCAGACAGCGATAAGCAACCGTGGAGTAAAAGTCCCTCGTTGGATATTGGGCAGCAACACCGAAAGGAAACCCTGCTTGTGGTAGATGATAATGAAGATATTAGGACTTATTTGAATTTATTCTTAAAGGATGACTTCAAAATCTTAGAAGCAGAGAATGGACTTGAAGCACTCACTATCGCTAATAGGGAACACCCCGACCTGATCATCAGCGATGTAATGATGCCCGAAATGGATGGGATTACTTTTTGCCAAGAAATTAAGCAAAATATTGCCACTTCGCACATTCCCGTCATCCTGCTCACCGCCCGCTCTTCGGTGGTGTATGAGGTTAATGGGCTACAAACAGGGGCCGATGACTACATTACGAAGCCTTTCAATCCAGTTATTGTCAAGACCAGAGTACACAACATTCTGGAAAACCGAAAAAAACTTCGGGAACATTTTCTCAACCGAGTTCGCTTCGAACCCGATTCGTTAGTTGTCAGCGAAGTTGACCTCGACGCAGTATTCATCGAAAAAGCTATCCAGCTGGTGAATGATAACTTGCAGAATGAGGAGTTCGGGATTGAGGCCATGATGGAAAAACTCTTCATGAGTCAGTCCACTTTATACCGAAAAATTAAATCGTTAACGGGTCTTTCCCTGACTGGCTTTATACGTTCAGTAAAGCTGAAAAGAGCGGCGCAGTTGATTTTAGAGAATGAGATGAAGTTAAGCTACATTGCATACGAAGTGGGCTTCAACGACTATAAGTATTTTCGTAAGTCATTCCAGCAGCAATTTGGCTGTTTACCTTCCGATTATCGGGCAAAAATACTCGAAGGTGCCACTACATAGCTATTTTTTGGGTAGATATAAACTAAAAATTTTCGTACTTCTCAATGAGGCGTAGTATATCCTCTTCTTTCGAGAGTTTGAGTTTTTGGTCTTTGATAAAAGCATCTAATTCATCTTGCTTTTCTCCAAGGGCTTCAAGCAAAGACTTTTTGTCCTTTTTTATGCGGGTGAGTAGGCCGTTTTTGAATAAATACAGCGACTCTTCCTTGATGAAACGTTTGGTTTGAGTAGCCGAGCTATATAGCTTTTCGGTCTGAATACGAGCCGTAGTTCGTTTGAGTAGTTTTATTTTCCCATCATAAAGAATCTGGTAAAAGCTGCGTGCTGTCAATGATTCATATACTGGGAAACTATTTCGAAAAATACCATCATTAGTCACAAACTCCGTGATTTCACCGCCAAATCGGTACGGTTTTTGGTTTTCTTCGTATTCCAATTCGTCTTTGTAAGCATCGTAACGCATCTTGGCCAACTCGTAGGTTTTGCCGTTGTGTTTGGCTTTTACTGTGCCGCGTGACCAATTGTCGTTGAGGTAAGGAGAACCCTCTATCTCGGTATATCCATTTTCAAAAATAGGACGCCCATTGATGTCCTGAATAAACATACTTTGCGCCTGAGAAACAACGGCTACGAAAATCAATCCTAAGGAGAGTAATGACTTTTTCATGTTGAATTGTACTTTTGCTGGCAAATTAATCGAACTACCTTGCAACTCAAAGACCATTTATACCAAGTTATTGAAAGTTTGCCTGGCTTGTTGCCCGAAACTTGGCTGGCTGCGGCTTTTTTACTCCTGATTTTAGCAGAACTCCTGTTGAAAAATAGCCGTTGGCAAACCCAAACGGTAGCGGTTTTACGCGGTCTCACTTTTGGAATGGGCTTAGTCGCACTGAGTTTGGTATTTCTTCAATCCAACGACCCAAATGGTTATTTATTTCATCATTTGTTGTATCTCGACAATAAAGCCGTTTACTTTAAAATCCTTATTCTACTTGCCTTGCTGTTCGTATTGCTTCATGTTCAAATCACTCGACCCGCATTACCCGCAGAATTTTATGCTATTTTGATAGCGGTGGTACTGGGTTTATGCCTGATGACCATGTCGGTGAACGGCTTAAGTATTTATTTGTCTATCGAATTGGTGTCTATTGGTTCGTATTTGATGGCAACGCTGGGCAGTAACAAAAAATCGGGAGAAGGAGGACTCAAGTATTTGTTGTTTGGGGCGTTGAGTTCGGCAGTGATGCTGTATGGGTTATCGTTTTTGTACGGCATGACGGGAACGCTTGATTTGACCAGTGAGATGTTTGCCTCGCAGCTGGCCGAAAATCATCCTTCTATCTTATTAATTGTGGGGTTTTTAACTTTAGCAGGCGTTTTATTTAAGTTATCATTAGTACCTTTTCATATTTGGGCACCCGATGTGTATGAAGGAGCGGCTACACCCGTTGTAGCGTTTTTGTCCACTGCCCCCAAGGTAGCTGCTTTATTGGTATTGATGCGTCTATTAAGCGTATTATCCGTGGATTTTCAACGCTTGACAGCCCTATTGGCTTTGACCAGCATTTTGGTGGGAAATCTATCGGCACTTTGGCAAACCGACCTCAAACGCCTTTTCGCTTATTCTGGTATTGCCCAAGCTGGTTTTGTTCTGGTAGGCTTAGTGGCATTCAACCAAACGGGCTTTGAAGGTACCACTTTTTATATAAGTGTCTATGTACTAATGAATTTAGCTGCTTTCCTATTGATTGATTTGATTGGGGAGGGAGATACAGATGTACAAGCATTTACTGGCAAAGGTTCCACTTTCCCTTTTTTGAGCATTTGTTTCACGGTTGTCATGGTGGCTTTGGTAGGTTTACCACCTACGGCGGGTTTTACGGCCAAATTATTGGTATTTTCAGCCCTTTGGGAAGCCAATCAGTCGGGAGGAGATGGGTTATTAATTACTCTTTTAATAGTAGGGCTATTGAATGCGATTGTGTCGTTGTTTTATTACTTCAAAATACCTTTTTATTTATTTTTTAAGACCAATCCAAACGGCATTGCATCTCATAGTAGGTCTTTGTTAGGGGAAACAGTTGTCTTGTTATTGACGATGACACTCATTTTTCTATTTTTGAAAACCGATTGGCTTATTGACTGGATTAAGATGCTATAAACACTTCAATCTCAAATTTATAGGGTAGAGGAGTCGCTTGATTTTATGGTTAACGAATAATTTTGGCCTTCAGAGAACAACGGATGATACAGTCGTTTATATTTGTCCGATTTTTTTAAGAAACCCACTGATAAACTACGCTTTAGCGTATCTCCGTACATTTGACATCTTTATCACTGCTTCAGATAGTGTTACGAATCATTTATAGACAATATTCTTTACATGGAAAATAGTAATGGCCAACACAATTTGGACAAAGTAACGGCTGCTGGATTGATGGTAGCCATGGGAATTGTGTATGGCGATATTGGTACTTCGCCACTTTATGTAATGCAGGCGATTATTGGCAAATCTGTCATTAATGAAGAAGTGGTTTTAGGGGCTTTGTCATGCGTATTTTGGACTCTTACGTTGCAAACAACCATCAAGTACGTTGTGCTTATTCTTCGGGCTGATAACCGTGGAGAAGGAGGAACGCTCTCATTGTTTGCTCAAGTGCGGCGTCATGCCAAATGGCTAACTATCCCCACCATGATAGGGGGGGCGGCACTCTTAGCCGACGGCATCATTTGCCCCCCGATTTCGGTGTCATCTGCTATTGAAGGGTTAGAAATTTTGTACCCCAATATCCAAACGGTGCCTATTGTATTGGCTATTTTGAGTGTCTTGTTTGTGATACAAGTATTTGGGACGAAGGTAGTAGGTGGTGCTTTTGGTCCTATTATGCTCATCTGGTTTTGTACCTTAGGTATTTTGGGAAGTGCTTACGTTATTCAGAATCCGTTGGTGATTAAAGCCGTCAATCCCTACTATGCGTATAAATTGTTGTTTGAGCATCCAGAAGGATTTTGGTTGTTAGGGGCAGTATTTTTGTGTACAACGGGAGCCGAAGCCCTCTATTCAGACCTTGGGCATTGTGGTCGAGGCAATATTCGTATTAGTTGGATTTTTGTTAAATCGTGTTTGTTGCTCAACTATTTTGGACAAGCCGCTTGGCTTATGGCACACGATGGTCAACGCCTGAATGGTCGTAAACCATTTTTTGAGCTAATGCCCGATTGGTTTTTATTGCCAGGCATTGCCATTGCTACGATGGCGGCCATTATTGCAAGTCAAGCTTTGATTACGGGGTCTTTTACTTTGGTAAGCGAGGCCATTCGACTTAATTTTTGGCCAAAAATTAAGTTAAAATATCCTTCCGACCAAAAAGGGCAATTGTATGTGCCAAGTGTCAATTTTCTTCTCTTCATTGGTTGCGTAGCAGTGGTTTTATATTTTAAACGCTCCACTAACATGGAAGCAGCCTATGGTTTAGCTATTACCTTGACCATGTTGGTAGATACGCTACTGATGTCTTACTACCTCTATACGCATCGCTACAATATGTGGTTTGTAGTGTTGTTTTTGATAGTATATTTTGCGATTGAAGGGTCATTTATGGGCGCAAATTTGATTAAATTTTCGCATGGTGGCTGGGTATCCGTGTTAATATGTGCAATCATTGCTGGGGTTATGTTTATTTGGCTGAAGTCTTCTCATATTAAAAGTCGTTTGACGGAATATGTAAAGCTAAGTAAGTTTGTAGATAATATTAAAGAACTGAGTCGCGATATAAGTATTCCTAAATATGCTACCCACTTAGTTTTTATGTCCAATGCTTCCCGCACCAGTGAGGTCGAATCAAAGATTATCTATTCAATATTTGAAAAACGGCCTAAACGAGCCGATATTTATTGGTTTGTGCACGTAGATACCACCGATGAGCCTTATACAATGCAGTATAAAGTAGATGTGATCGAACCAGACGACCTCATAAAAGTTACTTTTAGATTAGGATTTCGGGTAGAGCAGCGCATCAATTTGTACTTGAGAAGAATTATAGAAGATATGGTAAAGAATAAGGAGGTAGATATTACAAGTCGTTATGAATCACTTAATAAGCACAATGTAATAGGTGATTTTCGCTTCGTGGTGTTGGAAAAATTTTTATCCTATGATAATGAACTGCCATTGTTTGAGCAAGTCATTATGAAAGCTTACTTTTTTAATAAGGGCTTTACAACCAGCGAAGACAAGTGGTTTGGACTGGATAGTAGCGCAGTAAAAGTTGAGAAAGTGCCACTTATTATCAGGCCAGCGGAGGCAATAAAACTTCAGAGAGTTTATTCTTAAACAAAAAATGGAATCTACTACCCACCACTCACCTATCAATAAAGTTACCGCGGGGGGGCTTTTGGTTGCTTTGGGGATTATCTATGGTGACATAGGTACGTCGCCATTGTACGTTATGGAGGCGGTCATTAAAGAGACCAAACATACTATTGATGCTACTTAATGTTTTAGAGCTGTTTCTTGTGTTTTCTGGACGCTTACGCTTCAAACTACCTTAAAATATGTAGTCCTTATTCTCCGTGCTGATAACCGTGGGGAAGGAGGGATTTTTGCCCTTTATGCTTTAGTACGACGCCATGCAAAGTGGCTTACTGTACCAGCTATGGTAGGCGGGGCAACACTTCTGGCAGACGGCATCATTACTCCACCCATTTCGATTTCTTCGGCGGTGGAAGGACTTACGGCTATTTATCCTGACATAGAAACAGTACTCATTGTACTGTCAATTTTGACCTTTTATTTTTAATACAGCTATTCGGAACCAGTAAAGTAGGAAGTGCTTTTGGCCCAATTATGTCTATTTGGTTTGGGATGTTGGCTACTTTTGGGGTCATCTGGATTGCCAAAGATTGGAGTATTATTCGGGCTATCAACCCTATGTATGCCTACAAAATGTTGGCAGAATATCCGCATGGGTTTTGGCTGTGTAGGGAGCGGTTTTCTTGTACTGCCGGTTGCCGAAGCACTTTATTCGGACTTAGGTCATTGCGGACGTAACAACATTCGGGTTAGTTGGGTTTTTGTTAAAATCTGCCTGATTCTACAATATTTTGGTCAAGCCAACGGCTTATTGCCCACGCAGGTGAAGCCCTCAATGGTCGTAAACCCATTTATCAGCTCATTAGAATGGTTTTTATTGATTGGTATTACGATTGCTACGGCTGTTATAGTTATCAAAGTATCGTTTTAATTACGGGTCTTTACGCTTATCAGTGAAGCAATTCGCCTGAATTTCTGGCCTAAAGTGCAGATTAGATACCCAAGCTTGCAGAGAGGTCAAATTTACGTTCCAAGCGTCAACTGGTTGTTGTACGCAGGTTGTGTCGGAGTGGTATTGTATTTTCAAGAGTCGGGTAAAATGGAAGCTGCGTATGGTTTAGCCATCACGCTTACTATGCTTATGACCACGATTTTGATGTCTTACTACCTCTATACCAAACGCTACATGCCTTGGGGAATTGTCTTGTTTTTAATCATCTATCTACTAATAGAAGGTAGCTTTTTAGTGGCCAACTTAGCGAAGTTTATGCACGGTGGTTGGGTGTCTTTACTGATTAGTGGTGCGATTATATCACTCATGGTTATTTGGTACAACTCCTTCCACATTAAGCAAAGCCTTACTGAATACGTCAAACTTGAACCCTATATAGACGACCTTAAAGCCCTCAGTCGTGATTTAACCGTTCCTAAGTATGCCACCCATTTGGTATTTATGTCTAATGCTTCTCGTGTGTCCGAGATAGAATCCAAGGTAATTTATTCTATCTTTGAAAAGCGGCCTAAACGAGCCGATATTTATTGGTTTGTACACGTAGAAACTACCGATGACCCCTTCGCTATGGAGTACAAAGTGCACGTAGTCGAGCCCGATGATATTATCAAAGTCAATTTTTATCTCGGATTCCGCGTTGAACAAAAAATTAATCTTTACTTGCGAAAAGTAATTGAAGAAATGGTAAAGAACAAAGAAGTAGATGTAACAAGTCGTTATGAATCTTTCAATAAACAAAATAAGATTGGAGATTTTAGGTTTGTAGTGTTAGAAAGGTATTTATCACTCGAAAATGAACTTTCATTTTTTGGACAGATTGTAATGAAGACCTATTTCTTTATCAAACAGTTTACGGCGGGTGAAGATAAGTGGTTTGGATTAGAAGCAAGTTCGGTCAAAATAGAAAAAGTACCTTTAATCATTCAACCCGTGGAAAATGTAGCTTTGAAACGGAGATATAGTTAGTATTTTAAAACCAAACAATTTAATAGTGAAAATATTAATTACTGGAGGAGCTGGGTTTGTAGGGTCGTCGTTGGCCATCGCTTTAAAAACGAATTATCCCAATTACGAAATTTTTTGTTTGGATAACCTCAAGCGTAAAGGCTCTGAACTCAACATAGCACGTTTGGCGCAAGCAGGAATTACTTATGTCCACGGAGATATTCGTAATAAAGAGGACTTTGACTCACTTCCTGCCGTAAACGCCGTCATTGAAGCTTCTGCCGAACCTTCCGTTTTGGCGGGTCTTGACGGGACACCCGATTATTTGATTAACACTAACTTGTTTGGTACAGTCAATTGTCTCAATTACGCCCTCAAGCACAAAGCCGACTTTATTTTTCTCTCGACCAGCCGCGTATATCCCATCAAAACCATTGAAAAACTCAATTTTGTTGAGACCGAAACCCGTTTTTCACTGACTGATGAGCAGCCCGTAAAAGGTGTGTCGTCGAAAGGTATTGCCGAAGACTTTCCACTTGATGGAGCACGTTCTCTGTACGGAACCACCAAACTGGCCTCTGAATTATTGATTCAGGAATACAATGAGTTTTATGGCCTACGTACAGTCATTAATCGTTGTGGGGTAATTACGGGACCTTGGCAAATGGGTAAGGTAGATCAGGGAGTGATGGTACTCTGGATAGCCAAACACTATTGGGAACAGCAATTGGGTTATTTTGGCTACGGAGGTACAGGCAAACAGACCCGCGATATGCTCCATGTAGCCGATTTGTACCGATTGATAGACTGGCAATTACATCATTTAGATAAAGTGAACGGGGAAATACTTAATGCAGGTGGGGGACTTGAAAGTAGCACTTCTCTGCAAGAATTAACGAAGATTTGCCAAGAAGTGACAGGTAAAGTAATTCCAATCAAGCAAGTGCCTGAAACCCGAACGGCAGATATTCGTATGTATATTACTGACAATACAAAAGTCACTCGTTTGACGGGTTGGTCACCCCAAATAGGCGTCCGACAAATTGTCGAAGACATCACTGAATGGCTTGATAAAAACAATAAAGCACTTGAACCTATTTTAAAATAATCATCTAAAATGCACATCCAAGTTCGCCATACGACCAACCCTACTGATTTTAAGAACTATAACACCCAACGTATTCGGGAAGAGTTCTTGATGGAAAAAATGTTTGTTCCTGATCAGTTTCATTTCGTGTATTCTCATTACGATCGTATGATTGTAGGGGGAATTAAACCCGTAGGTCAGCTGCACAAATTACCTACTTACGAAGAACTCAGAGCTGATTATTTTCTGGAACGACGCGAATTAGGTATTCTCAATATTGGAGGAGATGGCTTTGTGATGGTGGAGGATGAACTTTTTACCCTCCAAAAACGCGATTGTTTATATGTGGGAAAAGGTAACAAGTTAGTCACTTTTAAAAGCTTAGACCCCGAGTTTCCAGCTAAGTTTATTTTGATTTCTACTCCTGCTCACCGTACTGTAACTACGGCCTTGATGAAAGCCGCTGATGCCATGCCCGTTGATATGGGGTCGCCCGAAAAAGCTAATACGCGGACTATCTATAAGTATATTCACGCCGAGGGGCTTGAGAGCTGTCAGTTGGTGATGGGAATGACCGCCATGAAGTATAGCAGCGTTTGGAACACGATGCCACCACACGTTCACGACCGCCGTTCGGAGATTTATGTCTATTTTGACATTGAAGAAGAACAACGGATTTTTCATTTTATGGGCGAACCTACCGAAACGCGCCATCTCATCGTAGCCAATGAACAGGCTATCATCTCTCCTCCTTGGTCTATTCATGCAGGGGCGGGTACGACCAGTTATTCGTTTTTGTGGGCAATGGCTGGCGAAAATTATACCTTCACGGATATGGATATGCTGACTATGAGTGAGTTGAAATAAACTTTTAAAAAAAGTAGCGATAGTCCTTGATTTTCTCAAAATAAATACACAGTTTAGATTCACAATCGTTGTGAGGTGGATTTTAAATCCAGAGATAGCGGTCTGATGTTGGCAGACCGCTATTTTTTCCCCTTTTTAAATTCACAAAGACGGTTGTTAATCATTGTTTAACTTTAAACTGTGCGTAATTATGAGACTGCAAATGCATGCAATCCATTTCGATGCAGACCCTAAGCTGCTCGAATTCATCCAAAAAAAATTAGAAAAACTTGAAACATTTTATGACCGAATAACCAGCGGAGAGGTTTTTCTCCGACTTGATAAAAGCGAAAGCAGCAAAATCAAAGACAAGATTGTAGAAATCAAAATTAAAGTCCCTAATGCGGAGTTGTTTGTCAAAGAAAAAGGAAAGTCATTTGAAGAAGCTACTGATTTGGCAGTAGAAGCACTCAAAATCCAAATTAAAAAATATAAAGCCAAAAGGCAGGAAGTAGAAAACAAAACAATCAAAAATGCCCAAAATGGAACAGAAGTAGAAGAAGAAGTAGAGTTGGATGAAATATAAAACTTAACAAAAAATAAGCGAGTGAGGATAACTTCCCCACTCGCTTATTTTTTACACTACAATCCCCTAAATTTGAAATTCTCATCAACCCTCACTAAATCCAATGAAAAAACTACTCCTTTTATTCTCACTCCTTGCTACTCACTCCTCCCTACTTCTTTTGGCTCAAGTCCAGAAAGCTCCCAATCGTGCTGAAGGCGATGGGCCACACAAACGGCTCATTATTAGAGGTGTGACGATTATAAATAGCACGGGTTCGCCGCCGATTGGTCCCATGGACATCGTCGTCGAAAACAATCGTATCGCCCAAATTCGGCAGGCAGGTTATCCAGGTATGCCCAATGACCCTAAAAATGGGGTAAAAGCAAACCCTGGCGATAAAGAATTGGATTGTCGAGGAATGTACCTCATGCCAGGCTTTGTAGATATGCACGGGCATATCGGTGGTGTGCAGCAAGGCACTAATGCCGAATACGTTTTTAAACTTTGGATGGCGCATGGCGTTACTACGGTTCGCGACCCTTCTTGTGGAAATGGGTTGGATTGGGTGCTTGACCAAAAAGAAAAAAGTGCTAAAAACTTGATAACTGCTCCTCGGATTAAGGCTTATACCGTGTTTGGGCAAGGTGCCCAGGATTTTATTACTACACCCGAACAAGCCCGCGAATGGGTACGCCAAAATGCCCAACGCGGGGCTGATGGGATTAAGTTTTTTGGGGCTGAGCCAGAGGTATTTAAAGCCGCATTGGAAGAAAATAAAAGGCTCGGATTAGGCTCAGCCTGTCATCACGCCCAAACCGAGGTTGGCAGAATGAACGTACTCGCTACCGCCAAAGCAGGCTTGACAAGTATGGAACACTGGTACGGCTTGCCCGAAGCACTTTTTGATGATAAAACTCTTCAAAATTATCCACTTGATTATAATTACAACAAC
>JBGAUP010000123.1:0-16099 GCA_044228585.1 Runella sp.
CCCCATAGCCCTCAATGTAGCGGTCAGGGATATAATATTCGATATGAGGATAATATTTCTTTAAAAAGCCGTAAAACACAGATACTGAGGTAGCTCCGTCCACGTCATAATCGCCGTAAATGATAATTTTTTCTTGATTTTCAAAGGCTCGCAACAACCTTCCTACGGCTTTGTCCATGTCTTTCATTAAGAATGGGTCGTGGAGTTGTTCGAGCGAAGGGCGAAAAAAAGCTTTAGCTTCTTCAAAGTTGGTAATTCCTCGTTGTACGAGAAGTTGTCCCAAAAATGAATTGACGTTGATGGCTTTGGCAAGGTCGTTTGCCTGGGCTTGTTGCTGTTGGGAAAGGGTTTGGCGGTATGTCCAGCGTTTTGTGTTCATATTTTGCAAAGTAACAAAAATCTGGGCAAATCCGTTGAATTGACCTAAGATGAGTTGGGTAGGATTCAGATTTTTTAACAGAATCTTGCCAAAACAACAAAGGAGTTTTACATTTGTTCTGCTATGAATCCTGACCTCAAAAAATTGCTCGCTCGTTTGGCCTACCTCCGTAGTGCCTGTTCTTTCGTTCCCTAATTTTTCTTCTTTTGTCCCCCTACAAGGGACTGAATTTCTGTAATAAAGCCGCTTGTTTGCTTTAATCCCTATATTATTTTTCGTTCCAAAAATCAACCAATTACCATGCAAAATGTACTTGTCATTGGCTTGGGTAAGGTAGGCTCATTGGTAGCTATTTTACTCAGCAAACAATTTACAGTCACAGGTTTAGATAAACGGAAACCGTCAAAGCCATTGCCTTTTGAAATCCTTGAAGGCGACGTGACCGATGAGGTTTTTATCGGCAAAACTTTAACTGGTTTCGACGCTGTGGTGTCGTGTATGCCCTATAATCTAAACCTGCCGATTGCGCGCGCTGCCCACCAACTGGGCATTCACTATTTTGACTTAACCGAGGACGTACCCACTACGGCGGCTATTCGCGAAATGGCCGAGACGCATCGTGGAGTAATGGCGCCACAATGTGGCTTGGCGCCAGGTTTGATAGGTATCGTGGGAGCTGATTTGGCAAAAAGATTTGATGAACTTCGGGACATTGAACTACGCGTAGGGGCCTTGCCCTGCTACCCCAACGGGCTTTTAGGGTATTCGTTTACGTGGTCACTCCACAACGGAGAGCGCAAAATGGTATCTTCGCTCGATGGAATGGAGGTGATTAACATAGAAGGGCAGGAGTTTGAGGCATTTAGCACGTCGGGTGGGTTGGGTACGATGTGCGAAACTTTCTTGGGAAAGGTAGATACGCTCAACTATAAAACCATCCGTTATCCTGGTCATGCCAAGCTGATGCGGTTTTTGTTGTATGAATTGATTTTGAAAAATCGCCGCGAACAACTCGAAGAAATCTTAACTGCTGCGAAACCTCCCGTGAAAGAAGATGTGGTGTATGTATATGCCGTAGTGGAAGGTTGGCAAGCCGATGGTCTGGCACGGGAAGAATTTTATCGGGCTTATCATCCTCGTTTGATAGACGGTCAAGCTTGGCGGGCTATTTCTTGGACTACCGCCGCCTCGATTGCGGCAGTCGTAGAGATGGTGGCGGCAGGAACACTTCCCCAAAAAGGCTTTCTCAAACAGGAAGAGATTCCTTTTGAGGCATTTTTGGCGACAAAAAACGGAGCTTTTTTTAGGGAAAATAATTGATTTTCAACGAATAGGGTATTGGCACGGTGTTTGTTTTTGGTTCACAAAAATAACCCGTGCCTTTGTATGAAAACTGCTCCTATTGTATTGTTTTGTTTCAATCGGCCCGAACACCTCAAAAAGACGGTCGAGGCACTTCAGCAAAATTCTCTGTCTGCTGTTTCGGATTTCTATATTTTTTCGGATGGGCCTCGCAATCAAAGAGATTTGCCCAAAGTAGCTGCGGTACGCGAATATTTGCGTGGACTGTCGGGCTTTAAGAGTATTCAAATTACGGAGAGACCGCAAAACATAGGATTAGCTAATTCAGTGATTGCAGGGGTAACGGAAGTACTCCAGAAACATGGACGTGTTATTGTGATGGAGGATGATTTGGTGTGTACCAATGACTATCTCGACTACATGAATCAAATGTTGGAGGCCTATAAAGATGTACCCTCCGTTTTTTCAGTGACGGGCTATCTATTTCCGATATATGTTCCTAAGAGCTATCAATTTGATGTTTGTGCATTGCCAAGAGCATCTTCTTGGGGGTGGGGGACGTGGTTAAATCGTTGGGAAAAAGCCAATTTTGACGTCCCAGATTTTGCTGAGTTTATGCAAAACCCTGTGGCTAAAAAAAGATTTGTGCAGGGTGGAGAAGATATGCTGGCGATGCTTGTTAAGCAGCGTTTGGGAATGATAGATTCGTGGGCTATTCGGTGGTGCTATACCCATTTCAAATACCAAGCAAATTGTCTTTACCCAGTTCGTTCCAAAATTCAAAGCATAGGCATTGACGGACAGGGTACCAATGTTCGGTTTACCAACCGTTTCAAAACAAGTACATACGATGGAGCAGTGAAAATGCCAGCGGAAACTTTTCTCGAAGTAGATGCTACTATCGAAAAAGGACTACAAAATTTTTTCCGACTTACTCCACAGCGTCGCATTATCAATTACTTCAAAGTATTTCGTCGTTGGGAATTACAATACCGACAAAGAGAAAAAATACAGCCAGCGATTTTGCCTCAGCCCGAACTGATGTAGTACTTATTGGTTCAGGTCAAATATCTTTTTCATCAACATCCATTTTTCCCCTTCTTTGGCCATTGGGAGGGCTTGTTGGTGTTGCCACATGAGATTTTCCCATTCCTGTACTTGGGGATTGGCGGCGTCAGCGGCGGCTTTTTCAGCAAACGAAAAATCGTCGGTAGTTTCCATCATCATAAATAGCCGATTTCCGATTCGGTAGATTTCCATGTTGGTAATACCCGAACTCGTGATACTTTCTTCGACTTCGGGGCGAAGTTTCTCATGGTATTTTTCGTATTCGGCAATAAGCGTATCGTCGTCTTTGAGGTCGAGGGCAAGGCAGTAGCGAGGCATGTAGGTTAAAGAATAATCAGAAAAGTAAAAAAGCGATTTTGGGAAGAAAAATACTAATTTGGATTGTCTTGTAAAGCTACATACAGGTCAGACGTTCCGTCAGACCATTACTCAGCAATTACATTTTGTGAACTATCAAATACTAAAACCGCAAAGAGAGTAAGAATTTTATCTTACGCGCTTTGCGGTTTTGAATGTATCATTTGAAAAATTTTAGCGACCGCCAAATAAACCACCTAATAGGCCGCCTAAGCCTCCACCGCCAGCATTACCGCCTCCACTGCCACCGAGCAGACTGCCACCAATACGCATGACGTCGTTCATGTCTAATTTGCCATCGGCAAGTGCGTAACCGATTTGATTGAAATCAAAACCACCTTGTTGCTGGTTTTGTTGGGCTTGTCCACCCAGTAAATCTCCCATAATTCCTCCGAAATCCATGCTGTTGTCGTTAGGGTTACTGGTTTTAGAAATCATAGAGCTGAGCACTCCTGGTAATACCTGAGCGATGATATTGCCCGCAGCACTGTTGGAAAGACCAAATTTTTCCATCAAACTTCCAATGGCATTTTGGGCTATCCCAGCTACAATCGGATTGTTCATCAAACTACCACCTTGTCCGCCTTGACCAGCCAAAAGGCCCATTAGACCGCTCAAATTTCCACCTTGTGCTTCATTTTGGAGGCCACCTACCACCGATTGAAAAACGGTTTGCATGGCATCATTGTTATATTGGTTGGGTATGGCAGGATTTTTTACGATTGCATCCTGTGCATTGTCTTGGATAAGACCCATTAATTGCTCTAACATTGTCTTGAAAAAGTTTTAAGTTTGGTTCAAATTTAGAGATAATTTTAAAATGGAAAACAATCAAACGGAGAATCTTTCAAATCACCATCCAACTGATTCTGGCATTGAGACGATATGGCTAACAGAAGTCACTACTTTGCTAAAAGATTTGTGGTATCCAAGCGAGTCTGATGAGCCTATTGAATGGATTAGTTTTCAAGCATGTGTGCCTTCGCCATTGACTATTAGCGACTTAGAGTTTTATCAGGGTATCCCTCCCGAAGTAGTTGTGGAAGAAATTTCGGCCGAAGTTTTCTGGGAGCCTGTCACGAGCATAGAAGATTGGTACGGCGAAGATGAACAAGCTCAAGTGAAGAAATTTGTGGACTTAAAGCTGCTGTTGGAGACCAATGTAAAAAATTTACAAGCATTTCGAGTAGGTCAAATTGAAATAGATTTATACTTATTGGGACAGGTCAACGAAAAAGAATGGGGAGGACTGAAAACCAAGCTGATTGAGACATAGTTTTTAGTCCACAGCTTTTAGGGTATTTATTGACCGTGGACTATTGATTATCAACTATTTATTAACACGAATTTATCATGTTTCGAGATGCAACTCCTGCCCGAATAAATGAAGCCATGCAGCGGTCGTACGCGGCGTTTTTGGTATATCGTCATAAAAGTGGTTTGGAAAAAGCTACTTTCCTCAGAACCATAGCCGACGAAATAGAAGCCCTTGGAGGGGATTTGATTGAGGTGGCTGAACGAGAAACAAACTTACCCGCAGCTCGTCTTGTAGGAGAGCGTGGCCGTACTTGTTTCCAACTCCGCAATATAGCCGATGTAGTGGCCGAAGGCTCGTGGGTGGACGCTACTATCGAAACCGCTCTACCCGACCGCCTGCCATTACCTAAGCCTGATATACGAAATATGCTGGTTCCGATTGGTCCAGTGGTAGTATTTGGAGCGAGTAATTTTCCTTTTGCTTATTCTACGGCAGGAGTTGACCCCGCGGCGGCTTGGGGAGCGGGCTGTTCGGTGATAGTAAAAGCCCACCCTGCTCATCCCGAAACCTCCGAAAGGGTAGCGGGAGCAGTGTTGAGGGCAGTTGAGAAGACGGGAATGCCTTTAGGAGTTTTTGAACACCTACACGGAGTCAACTTTGAAGTAGGAAAAGCCTTGGTTATGCACCCCAAAACTGCTGCCGTAGGTTTTACGGGGTCTTTTGCAGGGGGCAAAGCCTTGTTTGATTTGGCCAATCAGCGCCCTGTACCTATTCCTGTATTTGCAGAAATGGGAAGTACCAACCCTGTGTTTTTACTGCCAGAAGCACTTGAGAAAGAAGCTGAAAAATACGCTAAAATGTACGCAGCTTCGATTACGGGAGGAATGGGGCAGTTTTGTACCAAGCCAGGGCTTATTATTGGACTTGAAGGTGCTGGTTTAGATAAGTTTAGCGAAATTTTGGCGGCAGAAATACGTCAAATTCGGCCTGTGGCGATGCTCCATTCGGGGATTGTTAAGGCTTTCCGTAACAAACGCGCTGAGGTGTTGGGACAAGAAAATGTCGTTGTAGAAGCCGAAACGGCTTCGAGCTACGGTGAAGATGACGGTATCCCCTCTATTGCCTCGGTGAGTGCTTCTCAGTTTATCCAAAATTCTGCGTTGCACCAAGAGGTTTTTGGGCCATTTTCGCTCATTATTAAATGTAGAGATACCGCTGAAATGAGAGAGGTTACGGGTCACTTAGAAGGGCAATTGACTTGCACTGTCATTGGCACCGAAAATGACCTTACCGAAGCCACTGATTTGTTGTCGTCTGTTAGTTTATTGTGCGGACGGCTGGTACTCAACGGTGTACCTACGGGCGTAGAAGTTTGCGCAGCTATGCAGCACGGAGGTCCTTTTCCTGCCAGTACGGATGGACGCTTTGGGTCGGTGGGGGCACGGGCTATCAAGCGTTTTGTGCGGCCACTGGCTTTCCAGAATTTTCCGAATCACCTACTACCTAACGAATTGAAAGCTGAGAACCCCTTGGGGATTTGGCGAATGACGAATGGTGTTATGGGAAAAACTTAAAAATCAATTTCTTTTGAGAAGCCTCGTATTCTGATTTTTCCTGCTTTGGCCTCGTTTTTAAACTGAGTCAAATCAAAGCAAAATTCCTTGGTACCCAGCCGTTTACAGTAGTCGGTGGTGTTGAATACCACTCGCCCTTCAAAGTAAGGTACTGCTGAATTGAGGCGTAGATTACGCTCTATGTACAGTTCAAAAGTATGATTTGGGTCGCAACCGCCTCCGTAGTTAAAAGTAATTAAAAGAGTGTTGCCCGAAACTTTCGCTGCTTGAATCCCGAACAGCTCTACACTCGTTAGATCATCAAGATTGGTTGTGTTTTTCACAAGGGGGCAATCGGCCTTTATCGGGGCAATACTGTCCGTTTGGCAACTTACCAATAGACTCATTAGCACAAAATGGGAAATAGCTCCGAGCGCATTTTTCATAAAAACGATGCTTTACTGTTTTTTATGAAGACGTTGGGGGAGCGGAAATAGTTGGAAAACCGTTTACTCAACTTTCTTACCGTTCTTGTTCTATTTTCTTATCTTTATCCCGAAAGCCTTGATAAGACTTTTTGATTACTCTATTTTCGTTTCACATTTAAACCTTAACTACTGACATGATTACTTTCGTTGTGATTCTCGTATTGGCATTATTGCTTGTTTGGATGACCGTCAAGGTTGTACCCCAACAAACGGCTTTTGTAGTCGAAAGATTGGGTAAATTTTATGCTGTATTACAACCTGGCATTAACTGGGTGATTCCGTTTTTTGACCGTATTGCTTATAAGCATAGTTTGAAAGAAAAGGCCATTGATATTCCTGAGCAAATCTGTATTACTCGCGACAACGTGCAGGTAAGGGTGGACGGGGTACTTTTTTTGCAAGTCATTGATCCTCAGCGAGCTTCTTATGGGATTAGTGATTATGTATTTGGGGTAACGCAGTTGGCACAAACAACCATGCGTTCTGAAATTGGCAAAATTGATTTAGATAAAACTTTTGAAGAACGTACTACTGTGAATCAGGCAGTAGTGCAAGCGATTGACGAGGCGGCCATTGGATGGGGAGTAAAGATGTTACGGTATGAGATTAAAAATATCACTCCTCCCCAAAGCGTACTTCATGCTATGGAAAAGCAGATGCAAGCCGAACGTGAACGTCGGGCGTTAATCTTACAGTCGGATGGGGAAAAGATGGCCGCAGTGAACATGGCTGAGGGTCAAAAACAAAAAGTGGTTTTGGAATCGGAAGCCTTGAAAACGCGCCAAATCAACGAAGCCGAAGGACAAGCGGCAGCGATTATGTCGGTGGCAGGTGCTACTGCCGAAGGTATCCGGGTGGTAGCGGCGGCTATTCAGGAAAAAGGGGGAATGGATGCGGTGCAGCTTAAAGTGGCTGAACAAATGGTGCAACAGTTTGGTAATTTAGCAAAAAGTACAAATACGATGATTCTGCCTGCCAATTTTGGAGATATGTCTTCCATGATTGCGACAGCAATGAGTGTAGTAAAACAACAGAAATAAGATGGAAATCTCACCTACTCAGATTTGGATTATTATTGGAAGCGCAATGCTTATTGCGGAACTCCTTTCAGTGTCTTTTGTCTTTGCTTTTTTGAGCGTAGGAGCGTTTGCAACTGCCATTTTGACGTGGATAGGAGTGGTTCCGACGCTCAACGCACAGCTTTTTTGTTTCTCGATAGTATCGGTTATTTCTTTATTTGCTTTGCGAAAACCGCTCAAAGGGTTACTAAAACGGCATGATAAATCGCTCGAATACTCTGAGTATGTGGGAGATAAAGCCACCGTGGTTGAGCGGATTCCGTCGGAAGGCGAGGGGAAAGTTTTTTACCGAGGCACCGAATGGATTGCTCTCTCTCAGCACAAAGAGGAAATTCACAAAGGCAAATCGGTGGTAATCAAGCAGTTGGATGGAATAAAATTAATTGTCACGGAGTAGATAAACTTACAAAAAAAGTGACCGCTAAGGATATCCTCAGCGGTCACTTTCGTTTTGGCTATTCTCACTTCTGAATTCTCATTCCTCACTTCTACTTAATACATAAACGGCTGTCCACCCGCCAATACTTCCTGACGTTTTTCGTCGAAAGTGACGCGCTGACCCGTGCGATAAGCAGCGTTGGCCATGATAGTGGCAATGGAGTGCTGATAGCCCGCTTCAATAGGAGCATTAGGCTGTTTGCGGCTACGTACACATTCCATCCAGTTTTTGATGTGGTTGAAAGTGAGTGGATCATTGCCTGTATTTGCACTTGTTTCTACTTTAGCCCCTTCGAGTTTCATAGTAGGAAGCAAATTGGCTTGTAAACCCATTGCTTTCGCCTCGCGCTCACGCAAGCCGCCCGTTGGGCTGATTTCGTTGGTATCTAAGTTAATCATACCACCGTTTGAGTAGTACAACTCTTTGGTTTCACCCGCTGAGTTAGAGAAACGGCTCGTAAACTGCACTTGGAAGCCCGAGGTAGGATCGTTGGCTGGCCCATAATCAAACACTACTGTGAGGGTGTCAGGATTAGTACGGCCATCTTTCCATTGGTAAATTCCGCCGTTGGCTACTGCCGAACGTGGGTGTGGCAAGCCGCTGAACCAGTGTACAGTGTCAATTTGGTGACTCATCCACTGACCCGGGATACCCGATGAATAAGGCCAAAATAAGCGGTATTCGAGGTATTTGCGTGGGTCAAAAGCTACTTTGGGGCGGTTCAATTGGTAACGTACCCAGTCCACATCCGATTCTTTTAAGTCTTTGGTCAATTCGGGACGACGCCAACGGCCAGGCTGATTGACGTTCCACATCAATTCTACCATCACGATGGGACCAAATTTACCTGATTTGATGAAGTCAGCTGCCGCCCAATAGTTTTCACCACTGCGGCGTTGTGAACCAATCTGCACGATTTTGCCCGATGCTTTTACGGCTTTCAACACGGCGCGGTTGTCTTCCATTGTTTCGGAAAGTGGCTTCTCGGCATACACATCGCAACCCGCTTGTACTGCCTCGATGGTATGGATAGCGTGTTGAAAGTCGGCTGTACTCATAAATACCGCATCCACGGCTTTGGCGTCATACATCTCTTCGTTGTTACGAAAAACCTTGACATTGCCCCCCAGTTGCTTATCTAAATAGGCTTTTCCTTCTTCACGACGGCGGTTCCAAATGTCAGAAAGTGACGTAATTTCAAAGTTCATTCCTTTTGATAACTCTTTGAAAGGACCTACATGAGAAGAACGGTGGCGGTCAGAAAAGCCCACAACTCCTACGCGAACGCGGTCGTTGGCTCCGATAATTTTAGCATAGCTCGTAGCCGACATGGCAGTGGCCGCACTGGCTAAGATAGATTTCTGTATAAATTCTCTACGTTGCATGGTAAAAACTTTGTTTTGTGTATAAATAAATAAAGCAACCTTTCTTTCTATATACTTTCTAACTTTCCAAAAAGCCTGCCTATAAACACTAAAAATTTACGCAAACGTTCCCGCTCGTAGTCAATTGAGTTAAGGTATGGCGTAAAAAAATCGGGTTAGTGCTAACCCGATTCACATGAAAGCAGTTACATCAACAGGTCTGACGTAACATCAGACCACTTTTACTACATCTACCCGCGTTGATAAATTTTTAAGGGGCCTGCATTGATGATTTCATCAGAACAGCCGTCTTTGAAAATTTCAAAATTATTGTTGAACAAGTTCGCCAATTTTTCAGCTGTTTTAGTGTATTCTTCCACGCTGTCCCAAGTGTTTTGAGGTATCAATAATTCGGTTGGAACATTCTTACACGTAGTTGGGATTTCAAGACCAAAAATATCATCTAAGACAGTGGGGGCATTATCTAACTCCCCATTGTGGATGGCATCCAAGATAGCTCTGGTATAGCGGAGCTTGATGCGGGAGCCTATACCGTAAGCACCGCCTGTCCAGCCCGTATTAACGAGCCATACTTTCGTGTTGTTGTCTTGGATTTTCTTGGCCAATAATTCGGCATATTTGCTGGGGTGCCACACCATAAAGGCTGCCCCAAAACAGGCAGAAAACGTGGCGGTTGGCTCAGTTACGCCCATTTCTGTACCTGCTACTTTGGCCGTGTAGCCGCTGATAAAGTGGTACATGGCTTGGGCAGGAGTAAGTTTTGAAACGGGGGGCAAAACCCCGTAGGCGTCGCAGGTCAAGAAAATGATATTTTTAGGATGACCACCCACGCAGGGGATTTTAGCATTGGGAATAAACTCAATAGGGTACGAAGCACGGGTATTTTCGGTGATTGAAATATCGTCGTAATCCACTTCATGAGTAGCGGGATTATAAACTACGTTTTCGAGTACGGTGCCAAACTTAATCGCTTGGAAGATTTCGGGTTCTTTTTCGGCACTCAGGTTGATGGCCTTCGCGTAGCAGCCCCCTTCGATATTAAATACTCCATCGTCACTCCAGCAGTGTTCGTCGTCGCCGATGAGTTTGCGGTGAGGGTCAGCCGAAAGAGTGGTTTTGCCTGTGCCGCTTAGTCCAAAGAATAGCGATACATCTCTGTCTTGGCCTTCATTGGCCGAGCAGTGCATAGACATCACGCCTATTTTGGGCATGATGTAATTCATAATGGTAAATACGCCTTTTTTCATCTCACCTGCGTACTCTGTACCTAAAATGACGAACTCTTTGCGTTCAAAACAAAGGTCAATGCTGGTGCGGGAGTTCATGTGCGTAGTAAAGGGATTAGCTGGAAACTCTCCCGCGTTGTAGATCACGTAATCAGGTTCACCAAAATGAATGAGTTCTTCTTCGGTAGGGCGTATGAGCATGTTGTTCATAAACAACGCATGGTAAGGCCGCGTGCAGATGACCCTTACTTTGATTTGATATTTTTTATCCCACCCCGCAAAGCCATCCACGACGTACATACGAGTACGGGTATTTAAGTAGTCAATGGCGCGTTGTCGGTTGATGTCAAACGTATGTTCATCCATTTTGATGTTGACATTGCCCCACCAAATATCATCTACACTTTCGGGGCGTTCGATGATGCGCTTGTCTTTGGGGCTTCTACCCGTTTTAGCACCTGATTCGAGAATGAGCGCTCCTTTGTCGGAAATAGCAGCACCATTTTCGTACAAAATCGCCATTTGGTAGAGTTTGGCGGGCGACGCATTCCGAATCGTCTCTTTGTTTTTAATCCCGTACTTTAGTAGGTTGAATGAATGGCTCATAAAATGAAGGTGTTTGATGATAAAAAACTATTCAGCTTTTTTAACTGAACTAATTGACTCAAAAGTACAAAAGGACTTTACACCTTCACAGGATATTTGTCATTTAAACGGGATTATTATGCTAAATTTGTAATGATGACAAAGGGAAAAGTACAATTATTAGATATTTTCTTATGCTGAATAATCGGATAATATCTTAGCTTTGTCTGTAAAACGATATTTAAAAAAGCCTCCCTCTAAATTATTATGCGCGTTCTCGTCACTGGTGCCAATGGATTTGTGGGAAATAATTTGGTCAGGGAGTTGCTTTCCAAAGGTTACAGGGTTACGTGCTTCGTGCAACATAATCAACCTACCCACACCCTCACTTCGCTTGATGTTGATATTCGATTTGGTGATATTTTGGATTTACCTTCATTGTTGGAAGCCGCCGAAGGCTGCCAAGCTATGGTTCATACCGTAGCTTCTACGGCACTTTGGCCGTATTATTCTGAAATACAGTGGAATGTAAATGTAGCTGGAACACAAAATGTCATCACCACGGTACAACAAAAAGGCTTAAAAAGGCTGATTTACATTGGTACGGCCAATTCATTTGGGTACGGTGACAAACAAAACCCAGGCAACGAAACCTTACCGTATATGGGTGAGAGGTATCATTTGGGGTATTGGGATACCAAATACGAAGCCCAACAATTGGTGCTCAAAGCGGTACAAGAAGATAATCTTCCTGCGGTAGTGGTTAATCCTACTTTTATGTTTGGGGATTTTGCTTCTTTGCTCGGGAGTGGCAAAATGATTCAAGCAGTTTACCAAGGTAAATTACCCGGTTATACCCAAGGCGGACGAAATTACATCGCTGTACAAGATGTTTGCGTTGGTATTGCCAACGCAATCGAGAAAGGTCGGGTGGGGGAGTGCTATATTTTAGGAAATCAAAATTTAAGTTACCAAGAAATATTTACTTTGATCGCCAAGACCATTGGAGCGAATCCTCCCAAGAGATTCTTGCCTAAGCCTATTGTGTTGGTTTACGGGGGAATACTTACTTTCTTGGGTCGAATAGTTGGTTTTGAACCCACCGTTAACTACCGAATGGCTCAAATTTCGTTTGATAAACATTATTACTCTGCCCAAAAGGCCATAAAAGAATTAGACCTACCACAGACCCCGATTGAAGAGGCTATTCAAGAAGCCTTTAGGTCCTTGAAAGCAAATAAATCAATATAAAGTAGTTGATGAACGATGGATAGTTTTTTGAAGGATAAAGTAGTGCTGATTTCGGGTTCTCGCATGGGTATTGGCAAGGCATTGGCATTTCAGATGGCGCATCAAGGCGCAAAAATCGTTATCAACGCCCGTACCGAAGAGGCATTGTGTCAGACTGAAAATGAGCTAAAAACGCTGGGGTTTGAGGTGTTGGCAGTGGCAGGAGATGTGTCTGATTTGGCCGACTGCGAAGCAATGATTCAGAAAACAATCGCTACATTCGGAAGGTTAGATATTCTCGTCAACAACGCAGGACTAAGTGCTAAGGGTAGTTTGTCGGAGGCTTCTCCAACGGTATTTGCTAAATTGATAGAAGTGAATTTAATGGGTTCTTATTACCTGAGTTATTGTGCATTGCCGCACCTTCTCCAAACCAAAGGTTCAGTTTTATTTGTTTCAAGCGTAGCGGGTATTCACGGATTACCATATCATGGTAGTTATTCCGCTTCTAAAATGGCTTTAACTGCTTTGGCCGAAACCTTAAAAATAGAGCTACAAGGCACGGGAGTTTTTGTAGGAATTGCCTACGTAGGATTTACGGAAAACGACCAACAAAAAACAACTTTTAATCCGCAGGGCGAATTGGAAGTATTACCAAAACGAACCAATGTAAAACTTACTCCTACGGCTCAAACAGCCGATAAATTGATACGTCAGATCATACATCGAGAATTTAGGGTGTATCATTCGTTGATGGGGAAAGTGAGTATGGCACTCTATCGCCTTTCCCCCAATTTAGTTGTTTGGATGTTGACCAAACTCAAACATAAAATGCAGTAAAACAAGCCCTACTTGAGATTACTTCTTCTTATTTTCGAGTATCCACAACCCCGTCATGGTTTCAAGATTAGGATTGTTATAAGGTGGACGTTCAAGGTAGCCCAGTAGCAGGTCGGCATCCCCATCTTGGTCATAATCCGCTTTTTCGAGGAGCATCCATTTGTCTTGTCGAGGATTCGCAAAAGTTTGGGCTTTAAAATTCAATTTTCCTTGGTTCTCAAAATACACAAACCCTTCTTGGGCTTTGGCGGGGAAGTAAGAAATGGCCGCAATGTCTAAGTCCCCGTCTTGGTCGAAGTCGTCAGCAATGGCTTTTGCAGCACCGTTGAGACCGAAAAACCACTTTTCTTGGAAATGATTATGGCCGTCGTTCATAAAAATCCGCAGGCCGTGGTAAGGCTTCAAAATCATTGAATAGTCGGCGTTGTCGCCATTGGTATAAAGAATATCAACGAAACCATCCCCGTTAAAGTCAGCCAATTCGGCATAACTTGAGCCATAAACTGGCGGAAAACGAAGGAGGGTTTGTTTTTCAAATCGTCCACCGCCTCGGTTATAAAAAACAGATAGCTGCTCGTCGCCTTGCGCCATTAATACAAAGAAATCAAGTAAGCCATCACGATTGAAATCATGCGATTGTATCAGCCGTGTCCCTGGTACTCCTTCCAATTGAAAAGCTTGATAAGTATGGTCTTTTTGCTGTTTAAACCACGAAAGTTGTCCAATATGATGCCCAAATTCACAGACCATAACATCTTCTAAGCCATCAGCATCTACGTCCATAAAAAGTTGATTTACAGGGCGGCGGAGTTTGTTTAATGAAGGTTTTATTTCCCAGTTTTTTCCATCTGCTGATTTTTGAATTTTGGATAAAGTCCCCGTCATACGGTCGTTGGGGTCCATGATTCCCATGAGTAAAGCGTCGAGACTTCCGTCAGGATTGAAACGCATATCTGAGGGAGCAGAGCCTACCTGAATGGAGTCTATCTGTCTAAATTGATGGTTAAAAATGTGGATTTTACCCCCTCGTGTACCCACAAATAGTTTTTGGGAAGCGGCGTCAAATTTGAGCATTGACACCATTGGTTCTACGTTCAGGATGGTGTTCTTGGGCGTAAAGAGAGATAAAGTACTGGAAATAGGGTATTTATTGGACGAATCAGGGAGCTTCTCGGGGGCGTTATCAACGTAATATTTTACAATTTTGTCCCAGTCTTCTTTCGAGAGAATGGGGGTTTCGGGATAAATATTAGCTTGGGTAAAAGCGACAATTTCTTCGGTGTTTAGGTTGGCGTATAGAGCCATCATCGGTTCTTGCTCAATGCCAAGTCGCAAAGCCATTTTGGGTAAGACCCCCTCTTTCCACGTTTTTTTGTCGAGCATATTGGGCGAAGGCATCTCGTGGCAGCCACCGCAGTAACTGATGGCTAATTTCTCTTCATCTGACTTGGGGTTGGTATTACAAGCATAGAGGAAGGTGATTAAAATCCCAACGGCAATCAATTGTCTCATGGAAATGTTTACTTTGTAATCTAAAATGCAAAACAGCCTTAAAATTACACAATGAAATCCACAACTTCTTTTTTTTGGCGATTCTATCAGTTATTCTTTTGTTTTACTGTGTGCGTTTATGGGTTTTCCTATTTTGCTTTTTCAGGACATTGGGGCCTTAGTTTTTTGATGATGAGTGTGCCAGTTTGTATGCTTATTCATTTCATTTTCTGTTTGTTTTGGTTGTTTTACAAGCCCCGCAAAGTTTGGTTATCTGTTCTGGCCTTAGTGCTAAGTTTTCCGTTTTGGTCGAGGACTTGGAAAATGCCCCATTCGGCAGAGCTTTCCGAAAAAGAACCGAGACAACTTACCGTGATGAGCTACAATGTCATGTCTTTTGACCTCTACCATTATTTAGAAATGAATCGAAACAATACACTGGCATTGATTGATTGGGTCAAAAATACCGACGCAGACATCAAATGTTTTCAAGAGTTTTATGATGCCGATGCTCATCCCGACCTGAATACCATTCGGCAATTAAAAAAGGCGGGATACAAGAACTACGCGGTATTAACCACCAAACACAAGCACTACTATCGAGGACTCATGATTATGTCGAAGTATCCCATTGTGAAGCGAGGTGAAAAAGAGTTTTCGCATCCCAATGGCTTACTATATGCCGATGTTAAAATTGGTAAGGACACTATTCGGGTCATTAATGTCCATTTACGTTCGATGATTGTGCGTTTTGGAGGGCTGAAAGAAGCGTATCAAGAAAAAGACTATGACCAAGGGAAATCTGAGACGCGTAAGGTACTCAGAAAGTTAAAAGTAGGATTTGTCCACCATGCCGAAGAAACAAAAGTATTGACGGAATGGATTGACCAAAGCCCGCATCCTGTATTGGTGTGTGGCGACTTCAACGAAACTCCCTACGGATATGCCTACGGTCAAGTGCGCCGCAGGCTATCAAATGCCTTTGAAGAAGCAGGGAGCGGGTTTGGATTTTCTTATCGAAATGCTCCTCGATACATTCGGATTGATAATCAATTTTACGACAAAAAAAAGCTGGAAGTGTTAGACTTCCAGACGCGTAGAGAGGTAGGCTATTCCGACCATTATCCCATTATCGGGCGTTACAAGTTGTTGTGAGATACATACTCCCGAATATTCTCCACCACTTTTTCCACCAAACACGTGCGGGCTTCGATGCTCGACCACGCGATGTGCGGGGCTAAGAGTAATTTTTCTTTTTTTTGTAATTGCAAATACGGATGCAAAGCGGGAATAGGCTCTTGCGTAAATACGTCTATGGCTGCTCCTGCAATCAAATCATCCTCTAAGGCGCGTACCAAATTGGCCTCATTGACGATGCCTCCTCGACTCGTATTGAGCAACAATGCGGTGGGTTTCATT
>JBGAUP010000124.1:0-16371 GCA_044228585.1 Runella sp.
AGAGGTGGTTTTTGCTTGGTTAGATACTTATAAAAGAATCCTTGTACGCTTTGAACAGTTAGCTAAAAACTTTAAAGCATGGCTATTAATGGCTTCGGCAATGATTAATTTTAGACATACTTTCAACTAAACAACTTCGTAGTTAAGGCTAAACATTTAACCCACGGACATTTATCTTTGATTTTTTTACAAAGCTCAATTCCACTTATATCGGGTAGATTGATGTCTAAAAAAGCAATATCTATTTTTTGTTGTTTCAGAGATTCTAAGGCATCAAAAGCGTTGGAGGCAGTACCTACTACTTGTATATCTTCGCAATCATTAAGCAATGATTTTAAGCCTTCTACCACCAGAGGATGGTCATCTACGATAAATACCTGAATCATGATTCGCTCCGATTTATTGCTAAAGTTTTACTTCAATCTCTACCGATGTTCCCTCCCCTACACTACTCCTTATGTCGAGCGTGCCCCCTAAATAAGCCACCCGATTTTCAATATTATGTAAACCAGCCCCTTTGGTTTTATCCAAATTTTTAGCGTCAAATCCTATCCCATTGTCTTCGACAGTGAGGTGCAATGTATCCGCCCGGCGTACTATTTGTACGTATGCTTCGCTCGCTTGGGCGTGTTTGAGTATGTTGTTCAACAATTCCTGCACAATTCGGTAAATGACCACCTCTACCGATGAGTCGAGGCGTTGTTCCAAACCTAATACTTGCAATTGAACCTTGATTTGTCCTGTTTCGTTAAGGTCTTCACAAAAATCTTTTAGTGAATCGTATAGCCCATAGCGAACCAGAGCTTCTGGCATCATGCTGTGAGCTACGCGCCGCATTTCGTTGATAGCAGCGTCCAATTGTTCTAAAGCGCGAGCAAATACTCCTGCACTTGCTTCGGGCAAAATAAAATTTCCTCTCACTTTACTCAAGGTTAGTTTTACGCTGGTTAATAATCCCCCTAAGCCGTCGTGTAAATCTCTGGCTACGCGAGTACGCTCTTCTTCTTGGCCTTTTAAGATTGAATTGGTGGCCAGTAACTGTCGTTCTTGTTGTAATTGCTGTATCTCTTTTTCTTTAAGTAAGCTTTCCTGCTTGGCTATTTTTCGTTGATTAGAGAGGTTTCGATATATCAAACTACCAACAAGTAAAATAATTAATAATCCTCCAATCAAGCCGTAAATGAGGGTGTTCTGACGCCGTTTGTCTCTTTCCAGTACCAAGATTTGATTTTCCTTTTGAGTGGTCTGGTACTTGGTATCTATCTCATTGAGTTTGATTTTCGTTTCCTCTGCCTGAATGCTATCTTTCAGGGTATTGGACTGAGTGAGATAATAAAAAGCTTCTCGGTCATTGTTTAATGCATGATAAACCTCAGCCAATCCTTGCATGGCACTTCTACGACCTTCGATGCGCTTCACTCTCTCGGAAGTATTAAGGGCTTGCTTAAAAAAACTGACGGCTTGGGAGTATTGCTTAAGACGCTGATACGATTTACCTATGAGCAAACAAGCACTTGCTTCATAAACTATTTTTTGGGTTTGTTTAGCATAATTAAGCATTGTCTGGTTGTAGGCGATTGCTTTCTCAAAGTCCTTTTGCTCGTAAGCAAGTTCCCCCAAAGCACCGTAGTAACGAAGGTACAAGATGGGGCTTTTGATTTCGTTGACCAACGTTTCGGCAATGGACAGATATTTTGAGGCACTATCCAACTGGCGACTGCGAATAAAATCATTCACCAAAAAAATGTACGAGGTAGCTAAATCAGAATCTCTCACATCAGCATTGAGACGCGTTTCAATGCCTTTTTTATTGTAAAAAATGGCTTTATCGTACTGTTTTTCTTTACTATACAATCCTGCAATAGTGACGTAAAGATTACCTACCGCTACAAATCTTTCTGGTCGTGATGTTGTCTGCCATATATCCAAGGCACGTAACTTCAACTCCACTGCTTTTTCGATGTCACGATTCAATTCGGCAACTATGCTCAGATTACCCAATGCCGTTGCTGCGCCAAGAGGCGCAGTATCTTTTTTACTTTTCTTATAATACTCATAACTCTTTTGAAAGTAAGGTTCTGCTTGAGAATGACGGGAGGTTTCGAGATAATAGCCCCCAAAACCATTATAAATATGCCCGTAACCATAGTCATAGTTTTGTTTTTTACAGAGCATCAACCCTTCTTGGAGCCATTTCATCGCTTCGGTGGTATCTGAATTAAGAACCAGTAGTCGCGCCAAATCGCCGATGAGGTGAATGCGAGAGGTGTCAATTTTTTCTTTTTTTAACTCTTGACGATATGCTTCAATGTAATCTTGCTGGGCAAAAGCCCTGCAAGAGAAAATGAATAAGCAAACGAGAATATAGAGTGCTTTCATTATGAATAGGAAGTGTTTTCCTCCCAATTTACGGCAGTAAAGTTCTGAAACAAAACCGCTTAATAAAATCCCCCCAAAGGCGGATTTTTAAAAATCGGATTTTGGGCGGATTGATTTTGGAGACGGGCTTGGCGTAGCTTTGTAGAGCAAATTCTCAGAAGTTCATTAAGTACCGATATACGCCTCATAGCTGGTTTTCATCTTTAAACAATCAATTTACTCTAACCAATCAATTATCATGAAAAACATACTCATCATCGCTGTTCTTTCTGTATGGAGCGTAGCAGCTATACCTCACGAAACGACGAATTATACGAAAACAACCACAGAGCTTTATTCTCCAAGCGTAGCAAAAGTTAAAATTAAGGCAGGTTTGGGAAGAGGTAGTAGTTGCCGAGGAAGAGGTCTTTGCCTCATCGTTATTGTGAGAAGTGCCTTGGAGGGAGTACAAGAGGAGAACCAAGGTCTCGCTATGGCAAGTTACAGCGGAAACACACTCACACTTGAGTTTCTGAAAAGCTCCATGACTCCCGCCACTCTCAATCGGCATTTTGCCAATGGCGAATTTATCGTAGAAGAAGACGCCAAACTTGATGCTGGAGTAGTATCTTCTAAAGACGACAGAAAAATGCTCTTAGTTCCTAAGGGAAAATATCAAGTGGAAGACTCAGGAAGCTACTTGATAATTACATTAGAGAATTGCCTGATTAGCTCGTAAGTAACCGAGAAAGTTTAAATTCAAACAAAATTCATTGACTATCAGATATTTGAGTCCATTGTAACTATTGATTCAAAATCTTGCTTTTGAAATAAAACTGTAACAAATCCTTCACTTTAAAATTAACTAAAAAATGAAAAATTTAATCATTATTCTCGTCATTGCCATAGGGACAGGTTTCACAGGTCATAGTGAAATAACTACTACCAAATTAGCAGCTTCGCCAAGCCTATCTGTTACTCCACCAGACGTAAAAGTCACGGTTAATTTTGGGAGAGCCAGTCGTGGTTGCCGTGGTTTAGTTATATGTGGAATCAGTGCCGAAGGAAGCTTGGCCGTTGGTGAAAATGGTGCTCAAGGAGTCATAAAATCACTTAGAGATTCTGAAATTATTCTTACTTTGAACAAGAACTCTATTCCTCATGAATCCCTAAGTCTAAACTTTGCGAACACTCAATTTACCCTCGAAGAAGATTTCAAAATTAACCCTACTATCATTTCTTCAAGAGATCCCGCTTCGGGGCAAGCCACAGGTAAAGCGTTTGTTATTCGCAAAGGAACTTATGATGTAGAAAATAAGAGTAGTGTTCTCTCAATTACATTTAGCGATATTGTGATAAGTAGTTATTGAAATGATTCAATTCACTACCCAAAACAACGATAACAAGATTCGCTATTTTACACTACATGGGTCTAAGTTTTTTACCCACAATCAAGAATCTGCCAATCGTTTTTATAGCTATAAAGTTCACACTACTCGTGATTCGATGTTTATAGATTGAAGCTCTCACTCTACTTGTACTTACCTTTTGAATGAACATCTTGGGATGAACACAATTAGATTTTCCAATGGTCATAGAGACTTTCTAATTTGTGGGAATGTGACTACCCAAAATCAGCATATTCTGGCTTTGTTCTATGATTGGGCTTCATGCAGGAATTCGCTTATTGCTTGGACTCTACCTTTTTGGCTTAATAATGATTTTGCTTTTTCTATCTGCATTTGGATGCGACGTTTGGTGTAATGCGATAGCTTGGAATCCACTCAAAAAAGAGCTTACAAGTTATCAATCCAATCCCAATAGCAAGTTAAATTTTCTAAAATATTGTGTTAACCTTTCCCCTTATGAAATCATTTCATGGCGGACGAATTCTTCCTCATTTACTTATCTTGGTGCTTATTGAACTCATTTTTTCTGGCACCAAACACGACCCCGAGCCCTCTCTTGCCGATCATAGCAGGAGAATATACGGGAACATACTATACCGTAGGTGGCACTACGCGAGTCAATCTACCAGCAACCAATACGGCAGGCGTAATTGCTACCTCCAAAATATCTGTAACTAAAATCAGCGATGAATCAGCAAAATTCAAAGTGACTTTTACACTCACGGATAAAACGGGAAAAGCAACCGACTCCTTTAATACATTCAGTGGAGTTACGCTCAAAAAAGGAACTTCTGGGGAAATAGAAGGATATCTGGGGGCGACCAAACATGCCTCCTTGGCCAACGGCGAATTGAGCGTCATTGCCCCTGACCCTACTCCTTCAAAAACCGTGATATTTTACGGAAAAAAGAATTGAGTGTTCGCGTTTTCAAAGTGCGTCGTCATAGGTGTAGAATGTGTTTATTTGAAAATCCTACCTAAAAAAATGCCTAATTTATCAAAATTATTACTGATCTGGCTTCTATTTGCTGGAGGTGTAGCAATTGCCCAAACAGATACGACAAAAGTTACTAAAGATTCGACTACGGTTGCTAAAGAAGAAGTAGAAGAAGATACCACTGCCAAGGCATGGGAAGTATCTATCAACTTAGGCTTGAACCTATCGCATACCATGCAAGTAAATGGGGTACCTAACACTGGCAAATTAGGGTTTTCAACGACCAATGGGATTGACCTCAACGTCAATTATACCAAAAACCGAATCATCTCTACCAACGAATTTCACTGGCAGTTTTCGCTCTATAAGGCGGGCTTAAAGAGCATCACCCAAAAAACTGCCGATGAGTTACTAAGCTTACACGATTTGTCAACGGGTTTTTCGGACGACCGCCGCTGGAATATCAACCTCATTGCCAAAACCAAAACTGGGATTTTTAGTACTTATGAAGATGGGCTGTTTAGAGATACCACGGGCGGGGCTATGGTACAAAGTTTTCTGAACCCGTACGAACTCATTTTATCGCCAGGTATCAAGTGGCAACCCACAAAAGCTTTTCGGGTTTCGTTGTCTCCTTATACTTTCCGAATCTACGGGCTTACCAGTCAGACTATTGCCAATACAGGTTTGTATATTGAGGAACGCCAACCCAATGAAGTAGATTTTGTGAAACGGATTGTGGAGAAACAAGGGGCAGAACTAAATATTTGGTATGACAAAAAAATAAAAAAATGGCTCCAGATGCAGTATCGTTTAGCTATCAAATCAAGCTACGCCGAAAAACTGTTGGATAACGGGGCTATGGATGGCTTGTTTATTACCAAAATCAAACTCATTAGCAACATTTACCTCACTCACCGAGCTACCCTACGGGGAAAATTAGAAGAAAAGCCTTTTAAGCCTATCTATATACAAGTTATTACTTTGAGCTATGCTGTTACAATTTAAAAAATGGCTTGACAATAAAAAAGCGTATCGGACAGGGTTTGCCTTTCTCGATACGCTTTTCTTCTGATTTATGGAATACAAGCTGGATTATTCTTCGCTCAAACGACTGGCTGTTTGATGGTTTTTGATATCTAAATGTTTCGTATCTGTGTCAAACAATACACTCTCTACGGTATTCTCATCCATTGTAGGCAACGAAGCCATTAATTTTGAAATGTTTATTTTTGAAATAGGCATCTCTACATTTTCATCAAAAGTTGGCAAAGAGGCCATCAGATTAGCAATATTTACTCTTGAAGTAGGAACTTCTACATTTTCATCAAAAGTTGGCAAAGAGGCCAATAACGATTGAATTGTTACGGAGGATCCAGAACCCAAGGCCTCGAAGTCTTGTGTTGGCAACGAAGCTAACAATTGAGCTTCTACTTCTGATTGATTTTTTTGTGGTTGAGCTTCTACTATTGTACTCAATGTTAAAAGACTCAAAGCGGCGGTTGCGATTAATGTTTTCATGATTTTAATGTTTTTAATTTTGGCTGTATTATTCTTGTTTTTTGGCTGTTATATCCGATTGGACTCTGCAAAGGTGGCAGGTATTTCTGGGTCTAAAAAGCTAAATAGGATGAAGCGTAGGTTTTGAGGGGCGAAACCTACCAAAAGCTATATGAACGGAATTTTATTTTGTTTAGCAAGACAAATCTGCTTGTAAAGTAAAAAATTCAGTATTTTTGAACATAAAAATCAATAAATAACAGAATTATATTTTGTCAAAAAGCAAAGAACAGCTAAAAAATGAAACATTCATTACTCATACCCCAATAGAGAGTCTTATGAAAGTTATGGTATATCAAAACAAATGAGCTCTGCCTTTGAGAAAGCAGAGCTCATTTATCAACTATTTCAAGTCTAATTATATCTAAATATCACAAATCTCTACGGCTTGTTTGAGAGAGGCAATAACGTCTGGACGTTTAGGCACAAATTCCTGCGCCACAAAACCCTGATAACCTGTGTCAGCGATAGCTTTCATGATAGCTGGATAGTACAACTCTTGCGTATCATCAATTTCGCCACGGCCTGGTACGCCGCCCGTATGATAATGCCCGAAGTATTGATAGTCTCTTTTAATGGTGGCAATGATGTCACCTTCCATGATTTGCATGTGATAAATATCATAGAGTAATTTAAAACGCTCCGACCCTACCCGTTTGCACAACTCAACGCCCCACGCACTTTTGTCGCATTGATAATCCTTATGATTTACTCGGCTGTTGAGCAATTCCATAATGAGGGTTACTTTATGTTTCTCTGCCGATTCCATTAGACGTTTCAGCCCTTTTGTGCAGTGTTCCAACCCCTCTTCGTCAGAGATTCCCTTCCTATTTCCTGAAAAACAAATCACAGTATTCAAACCAGCTTCTACCAACTTAGGAAACAGGGCTTCATAACTTGCCACTAATTCATCGTGATACATAGGATTATTGAATCCCTTTTCGATACCCATGCCAGCGCCGTTGGGCAAGGCGCATGTTAACCCATACTTTTGAACGACTGGCCAATCTTTGGGTCCTAACAATTCGATGGATTGAATGCCTATGGCTTTGGCTTCGCGGCACAAATCGTCCAATGATACTTTAGGATAACACCACCGGCAAACAGATTGCTTGATTCGGCCTTTCAATTCAGGACCAAGGGCTTTGTCGGAAGCGGCAAAAACTTCGGTAAGTGTCAGTGGTACTGAAGCGAGTGCCGCACCGCCCACTATGCTTTTTAAGGCCGAACGGCGAGATGAGGGGGTTTTCATAATCTTTGAGTTAGGTTTGATTTAAAAGCGAAATAAAATACGCTACTACTCAAGATGATATCCTAAAACAACATGACCTCGCTCCACAGGAACGAGGTCAATGCCACACACTTTACCCTACTTTGAAAATTTATTTTTTATTGCTATACCCGAGTGTATAGATATTCATAACGTTGAGTTGGCCGCCTTTTAGGCAGCAGTTTATATGTCTTTTTCGGGCATTATTTGTATGCTCGAAGGTACAATGATTTTAGTACAAGTCATGTGCCGAAGCAGGGTAAAAAACCGTGAAATCTAACTATTGACCCGTGAAATGACTATTTTGGTCGGTGAAATGACTATATTACTTGGTAAGTGTAATTCAAAACAGACCTAAAAACGAGATGCTGGCAAGGCGAAAAAACAAAAATCCCCTTTAATTTGGGGATTTGAGAGAGGTGTCAGCAAACTACTCAGCACTAAATGATGATTTCTTGCCGAACTAACTCTTGAAAAACGGGTTTTCCCAAAACACGCTTAGGATTAGTAAATGGCGATTTCAAAAGATAATTTCGTAAGCTTTCGGATATCTCGTACGTAGAATAGTGGTATTTATCAAACAACACGGGTGCATCTTGTAATTCAAAAATACGATAACGGCTTTGGTTGAATTCATACTTCACCCTTTGATAAGCCGAGGGAGGTGGAACAGGGATTGGCTTATCATCATTGTTTATAGCATGATGTATATAATTCCAGCCCTCCCATTGCTCGGGAAAAGAAACAATGTATTTCGCAAAAAAATCAAAAAGTCGTTGCAAAGTAATACTGGAGTATTCGTCCCTGGAAACCGTTTTATCAACGGCAATTGGCTCACCTACGTACAAGATATTACTCAAATCAGGCTGGCGATAGGAGATGAGCGGAACCAAGGGTACACCTGAAACATAACTCAGATAGGGCATTCCTTTACGAGCATTAATTTTTTGACTTAAAAAATTAATTTGTTCCAATTTTTCATCCCCTGAGCCTACGTTCCCATCCAAATAGACCAACAACGAACGCCCTGCTTTCAACTCTCGAAGCAATTTTAGGATGATATTCGGATCTTCGGCATTAAGTACGTGTACTTCACTCTTCGTCGGGTATTTTTCCTTCATTTGAGCTGTATATCCCATCAGAGATTCCATCTGCTGGTCATATACCTCTTTTCGGACAATGGTTGAAAAATTATGCCCCAATCGAATCAATAAATTAGCGATAATTCGATAAGAGCCTATATGAAATGTACAAAAAATTTGCGGTTTTTGGGTCGAATGCAAAGATGAAAGATTCCCTTTCACCTTACACAAGTCACTAATATGCAATACTTTACGATCAAAACTTTCAAAGGCTAAACTTCTGAGAAGTTTCTTAAAAATCTCTTCGTGTTCCGAAACTGGGATTTCTGGCAGAAATTGGTAAGATTTGCCGAAAATATCGCAAATCTTACCATATATCCCTCTTCTTGTAGGAGGTTTATCCGACCAAGCGCTCCTTCACAATCAGAAGTGCACGCTGATAATTAACAAAGTTCGAGGCACTCATACCCGCGTAGAAATTATCGTACAACTAAGTTTTTTCAGCTGAGTCTCCAGTGAAATGCCAAAACAAGAGGCCAAAGGATCTTTCTCTCCAAAATTCAATAGGCGCTTCGATTCATTTTTAGCGTAAAATTTGCCATCAACGATAAGCGAGTTCAACATTTTCTTTGGTTGGATTTCAAAAGTCTTTTTCATGGTTATTTTTTAATTAGAAGTGGTTAAACAAAAAACAAAGTATTGATACAGAAACAGATACGACAGTAAACCATTTAATTAGCATTACTGGTATCAAATTTGTACAATGCAAAGGTAGAAGGCGGACAGATGACGCGGTATCCGTATTATTTGCTATATTTGTTACCGCTTGTAGTAAGAATTGACTAATTCTTATCTTTGTAGCGTAGTCGTCTTTTCTGAAAGTGGAGAATGTAGGTCTATTCAATGTGCCATGAGATCCCTGACACTCACCCGGTCTTTTTATAAAAATCCTCAAAATGGATTGATTTTTTTGCTGGTAGTTGTCTTGTTCTGTGAGATAATTGGCTGGGCTATCTCGCCACAGACAAGGCTGAGTATTTACAGTTCATATCAAACTTTTGCCGCCTACCTTAAAAACTTACTTATTGGTTTTTTGGCGCCAGAGTTGTGCACTTTATATATATTGTTTTTTCTCATTGACATCTTTCATCGCTTTTTAGGCATTCGCCAAATCAAATTCAACGCTATCTCTATACTTAAATACGAAGCGAAGTTTCTTCCCCTATTTTTGGTTTCTTTTTTTCTTTTTTTCCCAATTACCCTTCACGTTCGCTTCTTACTTCGAGAGTTTCCAAACTATTCGTTTAATCGTTATCTTGATTTGTACATTTTCAACGGTTTCACCCTCCAGACTTACCTATTTTACTTACCTTTTGTGGTAATCTTGGGGTACATCCTGATTAATGTTTCTTTGGTTAAAGATTTTTTAGAGAGTAATGCACAAGTTCAATCAACGATTGAAATAGCTCCCGTTGATTTTACAAAACCAGAAAATAAACCAAAAGAATTGGTCGAAGTCGAAACCCCTCCAACTGAAAACTACCTACGTTTTATAGAAGCCAAAACCAGTATGGGCGAAATTTATCTGCGGGTTGAGGAATGTTACTTTTTTGAAACCATCGAAGAGCGTTACTACGTAGAGCACCCTAAGGGGCGTTTCCGCATCGAAAAACCTTTATATATTTTAGAGGAAGAATTAAACCCGCTGCATTTTTTCAGAGGACACCGCAGCTATATCTTCAATCTCAACTACTTAGATAGCTACGCGTATTGGGAAAAAGGGAAATACCTTCTTTACATAAAAGGCACTTCCGAAATGCGCGAAATGATTATGTCTCGTAACCGATTTAGCGCATTTAGAGATGCCCTTACTGCCAACAGACGTCAGCCCGTAGGCTTAGCACTAAAATAAGTATTTACAACGTGTTGATGTAAGACTTGATTTGCAACGCAAATTTAAGCAACTGACGATTGCTATCTATGCCTAACTTCTGAATCAAGTTTTGTTTATGATTGGCCAAGGTTCGATAGCTGATACAAAGCGAATCCGAGATTTCATGGCCTGTGAGTCCTTCCGTAACCAAATAAAGAATTTGTTTCTCTCTTTTAGTAAGAGTTTTAAGTTTTTGTTGGGTATCGCTATCTACTTCATTTACACCCAATTTTTTCATCAAATCTTTAAATCCATCACTATAATACTTGGACTGTGTTTGAATGTAGAGTAAGCATTTGTATAGTTCCTCCAGGCGGTCGTCTGAGTACAAGTAGCCGTTGAAATTGGCATCCAAAGCTTTAGCGAGTTCTTTGGAGTTGGAGGTGTTAAAGAAGAGAACCATTTTAGGGCGGCTTGAGGTCTGTGAGAGTTCCTTCAACAAATGAGTAGTTTCTTTTCCAATTAAGTTGGCTTCTACAATAACACACTTCGGTTTTGGTATGAATCTTCTGAATAAAGATCATCCAACTCGTTAGCTCGCCCCACCACATCAAACCCTTCACGTTCTAAAAGTTTGCTCAGTACCTCGCATGAAAACGGCTCTTCCTTGGCTACTAATACCGAGGAGTCAAGTTTGCGGATTCGCATTTCATTGTTTTTCATAACTATATTAATAGGGTATATTTCTACATTAGTTCGGATGGAAGATACGCCCTGAAAGGGGGGAGAAGCAAGTTTTTTCCGTGAATCCTACTTTTTCATCCGTGAAATGACTACAAAATCAATGTTTCACGAAATGGCCTACAAAAAAAGCCCCGATATATTCGGGGCTTAATAAAACTTATCGGACTACACTTGTCCTAAAATTGTTCTGTTTTAGAGAAGAAAAAGCTTCCTTCGATGGCGGCGTTCTCATCAGAATCAGAACCATGTACCGCATTGGCTTCAATAGATTTAGCAAACAGTTTGCGGATAGTGCCTTCAGCAGCATTGGCTGGATTGGTTGCCCCAATCAGCGTGCGAAAATCTGCCACAGCATTATCTTTTTCCAAGATAGCCGCATAGATAGGCCCCGACGACATGTACGCGCAAAGGTCGTTATAAAAAGGCCGAGCAGCATGAACTTCATAAAATTCTCCTGCACGTTCTTTGGTCAACAAAGTTTTTTTCAGTGCTACAATTCGGAAACCACCTTCTTCAATCATTTTTAAAATAGCACCTGCATTGCCCGCTTCTACTGCGTCGGGCTTAATCATCGTGAATGTTCTGTTGGTTGTCATTAGTCTCTGTTCTATTATCGGTTAGATGTTACTTACGTTTCAAAACTGAAACAAAATACCCTATTTTTCGGGTGATCAAAAGGTTATTAGCCACAAACTTTCCCTAAAAAACGTAGCAAAGCTACACAGACCTGACAGGTTTTGAAAACCTATCAGGTCTTTTTTCAGAAAATTACTAACTTTGCAGGCTATGCAACAGTGGAACGCATTTTACGAGCTTGTCAAGTCGCCCTCAAAACGCATTGTTATATTGACCCACCAAAACCCCGATGCTGATGCAATGGGGTCTTCATTGGGCTGGAAAATATACCTTCAAAAAAAAGGACATATTGCGACTGTCGTTATCCCTAACGAATGTCCGTCTAATTTACGTTGGATGCCCGACTATGAGGAAGTCATTACCTATGATACCAACGCCCAAAGTCAAACTGCCTCAAAAGCTTTACTCCAAGAAGCCGATATAATATGTTGCTTAGACTTCAACGCCCTGCACCGAATCAAAGGATTGGGGGCTTTGGCTCAAAATACAAAAGCAATAAAAGTACTCATAGACCACCACTTAGAACCTGAGCCTTTCGCAGATTTTGTATTTTCCGACACTTCCAAAGCTGCCACTGCCCAGTATGTGTTGGACATTATTACCCAATTGGGCGATGCCCAATTGGTAGATTTACCGATAGCAACTTGCCTGTATGCAGGTATCATGACTGATACGGGTTCATTCCGACACGGAAACACCACGCCCGAGGTTCATTTGGCAGTAGCAGAACTTATGAAGACGGGTTTAGAAGTAAATCATGTTCATCGGGCTATTTTTGATAACAACTCGTTGGGACGTACACGTTTGCTGGGCTACGCCCTATCCGAGAAGCTGACCGTTTTACCCGAATACCGCACAGCTTACATGGTGCTTTCTTTGGAAGACCTAAAGCGCTTCAATTCCGAAATTGGAGACACTGACGGCATTGTCAATTATGGACTTTCCATCGAAAACGTAGTCATGTCGGTATTGATGATTGAACGGCGCGATGAAATAAAACTCTCGTTTCGGTCAGCCAACGATTTTTCGGTCAGAGAGTTAGCCCATAAATATTTTTCAGGCGGTGGCCACAAAAATGCGTCAGGCGGACGTACCAATACAACGCTCGCAGAGACCATCAAACTGCTTTTATCAGTTCTGCCCGAATACCAAAATGAACTTTTAAACGTTGAGAAATAATCAGTAAAGCATATACAAACAACCACAATTAACGAATAATCATTAACAATTAACTGTGCGATAGCACTTATTTCATGAAATTTAAATCAACTATTTCCCTTCTTGCAACAGCTGCTATCATGGCTGCTTGTGACAACCGTGTCAGTGTGAGTGATACTGGCCTCAAATACCAGATTCACGACGAAAACGAGGGTCGTAAACCAAAAGTGGGAGACATCTTGACATTTCAATTAGTATTGAAAAACAACCGTGATTCGGTATTACGCGATACCTACAAAGAAGGCCGCCCTATGCAAATGATGCTTCAAGTACCTCCTTTCAAAGGAAGTTTTGAAGAAGGATTAGCCATGCTTGCCAAAAACGATAGTGCCTCGTTTTTTATTAGTGCTGATTCATTGTTTACAAAAATGATGCAACCATTGCCTCCAGGCATTCCTAAAGGTTCGGATATCAAATTCACTGTTAAGATACTTGAAGTACAAAACGAACAAGAATTCCAGAAATCTCAAGCCACTGCTCGTGAAGGTCAAGTCAAAAAAGACGCTAAAATTATTGATGATTACATAGCAAAAAATGCTTTGAAAACCATCGAAACACCATCAGGACTCAACTACGTAGTTGTAAAAGAAGGAACTGGCGCAAAACCCGTTGCAGGCAACATGGTCTCGGTTCACTACGTTGGAAAATTATTGGACGGCAAAGAGTTTGATAGCTCCTATAAAAATCCACAAAGTGGTGGTAAGCCTGTGGATTTCCCTATCGGACAAGGTATGGTCATTCCTGGCTGGGAAGAAGGGATTATGAGCATGAAAAAAGGGGGTAAATGTACGTTTATCATTCCTTCGTCGTTAGCCTACGGAGAAGCTGGTTCTCCAGGGGTTATTCCACCAAATTCAGTTTTACTTTTTGACGTCGAACTGATTGACGTGAAAAAAGGCCCAGAAACTGCTCCAGCACCTTCGGTAGGTGGGCAACGATAGATTCAAAGAATAACAAATAGTACAAACACCCAATCAAAAATCACTCAACAGAAGAAGAATGAGGGGAAAGTTAATTTTAGGAATAGTAGCAAGCTTAACCATCACTTTTGTAGCTTGTGAACAAACGGAGGATGTATATCAAGACCGTAAAACAAGCGAAAACAAAGCTGAAATACGGACTTATTTGACCAAAAACCAACTCATTGCCGATAGTTTGAAATCGGGTTTGTATTACATTATTACCAATACAAATGCAACCGCCCAAAAACCGTTGGTTGGTGATGAAGTCACCTTCCGCTACGTAAGCGGTTAGACGGTGTGATTGTGGACAGCAGTCAAGTAGGAGTCAATGATGTCTTTATCCGTTCTTTTAGTTCGCGGGACGTCCAAGGTCTGATGGCTTACCGTTTCAATGCGGTTCCTTCCTTTGAAGAGCTTTTGAGTCCTCCCTATGAGAAAGTACGAGAAGGCGATAAAATTTCCCTTTTTGTTCCGTGGTCTTTGCGTGGAACGGGTGATGTTTCTTTGTTAGCACCTTTGTACATTCCAATTCGCTATGATTTGGAAATTCTGAAAGTACGTACGGAAGAAGAACAAATTGACGAGTATGTAGCTAAAAACAAAATACTGGGTCTTGAGCGTAACAATGATAACGGTCTTCGTTTTGTAAAAACACTCGCATATCCTGACTCCGCACAAATAGCCCTCAATACCACCGTGAGTGTCACTTACACGGGTCGTTTGATTCGTAACGGAAGGCAATTTGATGCTGGGACTATTGATGTAAACGTAGTGGACCCAACAGGAACTGCCTCTGGGGGCGTTGTCAAAGGTTTTAATGATGGAATTGCCAAAATGCGCTACGGCGAAAAAGCGATTATTATTTTTCCTTCGGCACTGGGTTATGGCGTCACAGGTAGTAGCACAAAAATACCAGCCTACTCTCCTCTCCTTTTTGAGGTACAAGCCAAACGCAAATAATCATTTACTATGGAAAAGCGGCCTTAAAAGCCGCTTTTCCGATTTAAATAAAACCTGTGAGGTTTGTAAAATGATTATCAACCCAAACCTCACAGGTTTATACGGTATGCAACTTTGTTTTGCCACTAATAACGCTCATAAACTACAAGAAATCAGAGCCATTCTGAGCGAAAACTTTGTTTTAAAAACACTTCAAGAAATTGGCTGCGAAGAAGACCTTCCCGAAACTACTGACACGATTGAAGGCAATTCTCTACAAAAAGCAGAATATGTATGGAAAAATTATGGAATCAACTGTTTTGCCGATGATTCGGGACTTGAGATTGACGCCCTCGAGGGTGCGCCAGGAGTACATTCGGCCCATTATAGTGGCGAGCGCAATCATGCTAAAAATATTGAGCGTGTTTTGAGTGAATTGCAAGGAATGAATGACCGCAGTGCACAATTCAAAACGGTCATTACGCTCATCTTAAACGGCCAAATTCATCAATTTGAGGGAATTGTTGAAGGTAAATTAATCGAACAGCCGCGTGGTACGCAAGGTTTCGGCTATGACCCTATTTTTGTACCCAAAGGCCATGACCGTACCTTTGCTGAAATGACCTTAGAAGAAAAAGGGAAATTGAGTCATCGTGCAAAGGCATTTGCCAAATTGATAAAATTTCTAAATAGCAGGACATTTAATTGATTTTTAGTAGATTATTTGGATTTTAAACGACATATTGTTTGCTTCAACTTAAAATCTACCTAAATTCCTAAAATCTTCACCTGAATGCACTACTGTCTCTCCGCTCCCAATGCCGAAAGTCGTTTTATCGAGGTTGAGTGTCATATCAGTCAAATCGTAACCGATACTGTTGAGCTTCAACTTCCTGCTTGGCGACCAGGACGGTATGAGTTACAAAATTTTGCAAAGAATATTCAAAAATTTGGTGTTTTTAATCAAGGGGGACAGCCTCTTGGTTGTCAGAAAATAACCAAAGATCGTTGGCTTGTTGAAACACCCAATATTTCGGACATTACGGTGCGTTATAACTATTATGCCCATATACAAAACGCGGGGAGTAGCTACGTGAGCAATGATTTTTGGTACGTCAATCCCGTCAATCTTTGCGTCTATGCCGAAGGTTACTTGAATGAAGCCTGTACGCTTGAGTTAAACATTCCTGATAATTTTCAAATAGCGTGTGGGTTGCAAAAAAATGGCCATAACACCTTGCTGGCAAAAGACTATTACGAACTGGTGGATAGCCCATTGATGGCATCGGCTACCTTACAATGTCAGACTTACCAAATCAACGATACACTCTTTTACGTCTGGATGCAAGGGAATATCAAGCCCAATTGGCAGCAAATTATCAT
>JBGAUP010000125.1:0-17142 GCA_044228585.1 Runella sp.
ATTTTTTACCCCAAGCCATCCTTATTTTTGATATTAATACGTCACTACAAGGTTCATCATTTTGAAGAAAGAAAAAAGTATCTTTTTAACCTAAGAATCGCTGACATGACAGAGCATGAATACAAAGACCTTGTAAAGATTATCAATATGCTTGAAAAGTGACATAACAAAGACAGCACTAACTACGCTATTTCATCGCTTCAAAATTTTCTCTGTCAGCTCTTTTGCGAGTTTTTCTAAATCCGTTCCCAACTTTTCTTTGTTGACGGCCAAAACCTGTTTTTTCATTTTTTCGGGCAGTTGGTTGGCGCCCCAATACGCTCCCAAAATCCCACCCACAATGGCTGAGGTAGTGTCGTTGTCGCGGCCAAAATTAACAAGAAATGCCATCGTTTTTTCAAAGTCAAAATCGCAAAACAGCAGAGCCGTAGTCACTTGCAAATCAATCTCACCCGCGTGAAAAGGCATATCTTGGTTATAGGCATCAAGTAGTTCAAAGGCTTTGTACATCTTTCCCACAAAAAGACTGTCAGCCCGAAGGTTTTTAGGAAAGCTGAATTTGGAGAAATTAATGTCTTTTTTTTCAACCTTGTTGGCCTCTGAGACAATCAGCCGTGCCTGTTGTAAAATTCGATAAGCCGAACGACCCACCAATCGGCTTTTGAAGAAATGTTGTGGGTCTATGGTTCGCGGCACGTTGATAATCTCCGTTTTGGATGGCTTTTTTCGCATAGCAGCGGCAGTCATAGCCGCCGCAAGGCCACTAATATCGCGGGCATAACCAATGTCGAAAAGGCTGATTTTGTACATTTGTTGGTAGGCTTTTGTCGGGTTTTCGGGATAAAAAGCTCCTACCGCAGGTGCGTACAGCAGCCCTGCACACACCATTTCGCCGCCATAAAACCGACTCAAAGAATCGGCGTAAGCAGCGTAGTTTTTGTCGGCGTAAGGCTTGGCTACCCTTACCCATTCTTGCAGCCAAGCCACCCGCATGAGGTTCATTTCGTAAGGTTCAGGGTCGAATCCTTCCGTTTTTTTGAGACGTTTGAGATTGGCTTCGTATTGTTTTACCAAAAAAGCTGCAAACTGTCCTGCATCCAACTCACCTGAACTGGGCTGTGTGAGCAAAAAATCAAAAGTCAATTTTTTCCAACGGGTATCGTCAGTCGTTCCTCCTGCGGGCAAATTATGCGCCCAAGTCCCCTCCGCCGACGGCGCACGAACCATCGAATCTAATCTATCCACAAAACCGTATTCAAGCCTTATACCCTCACGCGGCCACATTTCGGTGGGTGCTCCCATGGCATCGCCAATAGCTGACCCCAGCAACATTCCGAGTACCTTATCGTAAAGTTCGGCTTGGGTGAGTGTGGAGTAGGGGGTAGTGGGCTTCGTTGGAGCATCAGTTTTCGGAGGTTGGCATCCCCAAAGTAGTAAAAGTAAAATAGGTGACCAGCGCATCGGTTAAGGCATCAGATGGAAAAATGTAAAAATAAGGAATAATACAAAAAAGCGTCAGTCAGGTATAAACCGACCGACGCTTTACATGATGATAATCTATGAATTACTACATTCTTTCCGAAGAGAGTTTTGCTCCCAAATACTCGCGGTTGAGGCGAGCGATATGTTCGAGAGAGATTTCTTTTGGACACTCTGCCGAGCAAGCTCCAGTATTGGTACATGAGCCGAAGCCTTCTTCGTCCATTTGGGCTACCATACGTTCTACGCGCATTTTACGCTCGGGCTGCCCTTGTGGTAGCAGTGCAAACTGCGATACTTTTGCCGAAACGAAAAGCATGGCCGACGCATTTTTACAAGCGGCTACGCAAGCTCCACATCCGATGCACGCCGCTGCCGAAAAGGCTTCATCGGCATCGTCTTTGGGGATAGGGATGCTGTTGGCATCTTGGGCGTTACCCGTATTAACCGAAATATACCCTCCTGCCGCTTGGATGCGGTCGAAGGCCGAACGGTCAACCACCAAGTCTTTGATGACGGGAAATGCTTTGGCACGCCACGGCTCCACCACGATGGTATCACCGTCGTTGAAGCTACGCATGTGGAGCTGACAGGTAGTAATACCACCTTTTGGGCCGTGTGGACGACCGTTGATGTACATGCTACACATCCCACAGATACCTTCGCGGCAATCGTGGTCGAATGCGATAGGCTCTTTACCTTCGCCGATGAGTTGTTCGTTCAATACGTCGAACATCTCCAAGAATGACATGTCGGGTGAAATTCCTGAAACTTGGTAGGTTTCGATTTGTCCCGCTGATTTTTTATTTTTCTGACGCCATACTTTAAGGGTCAGGTTCATATTTCCTGCTGACATCTTTTTGTTTGGGATAATGTCATGCTGAAAGCATCTAAAAGTATCGTTGAACGCGCTTTTTAGACCCTTCCAGGGTGACAAAGGTTATTACTTATAACTGCGCTGCGCAATTTTGATGTTTTCGTACACTAAGTCTTCTTTGTGAAGCTCCCAAGCACTTTCACCTTTGTGCTCCCAGGCCGAAACATACATGTAGTTTTCGTCGTCGCGAAGGGCTTCTCCATCTTCGGTTTGGTATTCTTCGCGGAAGTGACCCCCGCAAGATTCGTTGCGATTGAGGGCATCAGTACACATCAATTCACCCAATTCGATAAAGTCAGCAACACGACCTGCTTTGTCGAGTTCGGGGTTGAATTCATCGGCATCGCCCATTACGCGTACGTCACTCCAGAACTCTTTCTTCAAGGCTTGAATTTCTTTAATGGCTTCTTTCAACCCAGCTTCGTTCCGAGCCATGCCGCACTTATCCCACATGATCTTGCCAAGACGCTTGTGGAATGCTTCAGGCGAGGTTTTTCCCTTGATAGAAAGCAGTTTAGAAATGCGCTCTTTTACTTTTGTTTCGGCCTCTACAAATGCAGGGTGGTCGGTTGGAATGGCATTGGTACGAATCTCGTTGGCTAAATAGGCTCCGATGGTATATGGAATCACGAAATAACCATCCGCCAAACCTTGCATCAATGCGCTCGCTCCGAGGCGGTTTGCTCCGTGGTCGGAGAAGTTGGCTTCACCCAACGCGTACAAACCAGGCACGGTTGTCATCAAGTTGTAGTCAACCCAAAGACCACCCATGGTGTAGTGTACCGCAGGGTAAATACGCATTGGTACTTCGTAAGGGTCTTCGCCCGTAATTTGCTTGTACATGTCAAACAAGTTACCGTATTTCTCTTTCACAACAGCCTTGCCGAGTTCGGTGATTTTTTCGGGAGTGGCGTCGTGTAAATTAAGCTTGTTAACTTCTCCCTTGCCATATCGCTGAATAGCGGCAGCATAGTCGAGATAAACGGCCATTTTAGAGCTACCTACGCCATAGCCTGCGTCGCAACGCTCTTTGGCTGCTCTTGAGGCAATATCGCGAGGTACGAGGTTTCCAAAGGCAGGATAACGACGCTCCAAGTAGTAGTCGCGCTCGTCTTCGGGAATCTGATTGGCGGGACGATTGTCGTCTTTCTTTTTGGGAACCCAAATCCGACCGTCATTCCGCAACGATTCTGACATTAGAGTAAGTTTCGACTGGTGATCTCCCGATACTGGGATACAAGTTGGGTGAATCTGCGTAAAACAAGGGTTACCAAAAAATGCCCCTTTTTTATGAGCTTTCCACGCTGCCGTTACGTTAGAACCCATGGCGTTGGTGGAAAGGTAGAATACGTTTCCGTAACCACCTGTACAAAGCAATACAGCGTGACCGAAGTGACGTTCTATTTCTCCTGTTACCAAGTTACGGGCAATGATACCACGGCATTTGCCGTCAATGACGACCACATCAAGCATTTCGTGGCGAGCATACATTTTTACCGTACCCAAGCCTACTTGCCTTTGAAGGCCAGAATATGCTCCCAGAAGAAGCTGTTGGCCTGTTTGACCAGCAGCGTAGAAGGTCCGTTGTACTTGGGTTCCCCCGAACGAACGGTTGGATAACAAGCCTCCGTACTCACGCGCAAAAGGTACTCCTTGCGCCACGCACTGGTCAATGATTCCTGCCGAGACTTCAGCTAAGCGATACACGTTGCCTTCGCGGGCGCGGTAGTCGCCTCCTTTGATGGTATCATAAAACAAGCGGTAAGTAGAATCACCGTCGTTTTGGTAGTTTTTAGCCGCATTGATTCCGCCCTGTGCTGCAATAGAGTGCGCACGGCGGGCTGAATCTTGAAAACAAAAAGCTTTTACTGAATAGCCTAACTCGGCCAAAGTGGCAGCTGCCGAAGCCCCTGCCAGACCTGTTCCGACTACAATAATTTCTAATTTCCGCTTATTGGCGGGATTGACGAGTGCCACAGTGGAACGGTATTTTGTCCACTTATTTTCGAGCAAGCCGTCGGGGATTTTGGCGTTCAATTTGGGTGATGTTGCCATATTTACTGTTGTCCGTTAAACGTTATCGGTTATTTGTGAAATTTGTTATCCATGCAATTGTTATTTGTTATCTTATCGGGTTAGTTAGAACTTATGATAACAGATAACAATTAACTGATAACTACCTACATACTCTTCAAAAAGAAGTACAACGGCATCAAGGCAAAGCCAATTGGGATGATGATGCCAAAAACTCCTACTCCTAAGAAATTGAGTAATGGGTTGTATTTGGGGTGATTGAGGCCAAGCGTTTGGAAAGCACTCTTAAAGCCATGAACTAAGTGAAAAGACACGGCAAACATGGAAAGCACGTAGAACAGCACCAAAATAGGATTTTTGAAACCTTCCATGACGCTACGGTACAAATCTTTCACGATGACTACGCGGGTGTTGGTGTCTTCGCGCATGTATTCTTCCATTTTGCCTTTAAGCTGCCCCTCAAAAGGAGTCGCGACCGTTTCGCCCGTTACAAGATTTTGCTCGTATTGGGTGTAAGGCACGTAGCCAAATTTGTACTCAAACCAGAAGTTGGACATGTGTACTACGATAAAAACGAGGAGGATGGTCCCTAAAACGGCCATACTCCGCGAAAACCAAGAGCTATTAGCCTTGCCTCCATCAACGAAGTATCTTTGCCCTCCACGAGCTTGGCGGTTTTGGTAGGCCAAGTACAACCCTTCTATCGCGTGAAGAATGATAAAAGCGTACAGCCCGTACGAAATAGTTTTGATGAGCGGATTGGTCGTCATAAAAACGGCATAGACATTGAATGCCAAACCGTCATCTTGTTTGAATAACTGTAAATTTCCGCTCATGTGCACAATCAGAAAAGAACATAAAAATAGGCCAGTAAGAGCCATGACCAACTTTTTTCCGATCGAGCTTGATAGTGTTTGCGTAACCCAAGACATATCTCAATTTGTTAGATTAAAACGATGATTATTACTGTTTTCAGCGGTCAAAAGTAGGCTTCAATTAATTTAGAAACAATCTAAAATAAAACTTTTTTTGCCAATCAACTGTCGTTGTTTTAAACTTAGATTTGTAACCGTGTGTGCAGTTTTTTTGTTTTATCATAAGAAAATAAAAAGAGCATCTGAGTGACTCAGGTGCTCTTCCTATATCCATCTATTTCTGAAATTTTTGATATTATTCTACCCTTTAGTAAGTTTGACTATATCATCGGAATAAGGATAGCCAGGACCACCAGAATTGGGTTCAATAATCCAAGCCCCTTCTGTAGTTGAGCCTGGACCTACGGTAAAGTCTGCATTTATTGTACATGTAGTATAAGCTGGAATTGTAAAAACCACAGTTTGAGAGGTTTGAGATTGAATGGAACCCCCAGATATGGTATTCAGCGTAATTGTACTTGTACTTAAATCACCACAGCTAATTTTCATGGTTGCCGTTGAACCTGTTAGATTTTGCGCAGTTGCGGTTATATTTTTAGAATAACCACTGGAAGAATAGACTGTAAAATTACCATAAGGGTTAAAACTGTATGCGACTCCATTGGCTTGACGCGCAGATTTAATTGACTTTGCGCTTCCTTTTTGTTGTACAAAATGCTCGTTTTCAGGGTTGCACCCTAAAAAAAACATAGAAGCTGTTTAAACTTTAAATAAATATTCCCAAAGAAGTGTGAATTTTGAGTTACGAAATCAAACACAACACCTAATGGGAATATTGAGTAAAAGTACAATTGAAAAATGGATTTTGCCACATCTTACAGTTGGAGAGCGCGGTTTTGAAACAACAGTACCATTAACAGAGATAGTTGAATGTATTTTTCACCGCTTGAAAACTGGTTGTCAATGGCGTGAATTACCGACAAAAGAATTTTTTAGTGATAAGATTTTGAGCTGGAACTCGGTTTTTTACTATTACAACAAATGGTCAAAATCACAGTGTTGGCAAAAAATATGGATTAAATTATTAGGGGAACATCTGGGATATTTAGACCTGTCAAGTATTGAATTAGATGGTTCTCATACACCTGCCAAAAATGGTGGAGATGCTGTTGGCTACCAAGGTCGTAAGGCTTGCAAAACAACAAACTCTTTATTTGTATCAGATAATCAAGGAGTTATATTGGGTATGTCAACGCCGCAAGAAGGGCAACATCATGATTTGTTTGAGATAAAGACATTATTCAGAGAAATATGTGACTTATTAAAAAAGGCAGGAATAAATCTCGACGGGTTATTTCTTAATGCAGATCCAGGATTTGATTCTGATAGTTTTCGAGAAGTTTGTAGCGAGGAAAATATAATAGCAAATGTTAAACCAAACCCAAGAAATCAAACCGAAGCAACAAAGGCAGAACCCTACAAAAGTGGTACTCATATATTTGATGAAGAGTTATATCGGGACAGAGCTGTGATTGAACATTCAAATGCTTGGATTGATGGGTTTAAAGCACTTTTAGTGAGGTTTGAATTTTCAGTTAAAAATTGGATGTCATTGCATTTTATGGCATTCTCAGTCATTTTCTTACGTAAAATCAATAAAAAATCAAAAGTTTAAACAGGCTCATAGTGAAAGTTACAGCTACAATACAGAGTGATTGAAAATTCAGTTCTTTTTTCATAACATTAATTTTTTGAATGAGTTGAGTACTGATTAATTTAATATATCGCAAATTTCAGAAATAGAGGAATCCCAATCTTTTATTTTGTTTGTTGTAACATAACTGATACTAATTCGTTTTTGTTTTATAAAAATACATAGTATTAAAAGATTATATAATTTGTTTATGAAGCTTCTCAAAAAAAGGTTTTTACTTTTGATAGTAGTATGTTTTACCTCATGGGATGTTTGGGCTACTCATGTTCGGGCAGGAGAAATTACGGCAAAGCGTATTTCAGATAATAACTTAAGCTATCAACTGACTCTCAGTACTTATCACGACGAAATTGGCGGTCGTATGGCGAGTGAAGGCCAGAACGATGTTACTTTTTGTATTCGTCCTTTTACGGGTGGAACGGGTTCTACCTTGTTGGTAAAGCGTACTTTCAAGGGAAATCTAAATGTGGCAACTTCTCTCAATATTTTTACAGCAAATTATACTTTTTCCTCGCCAGGGGTGTACGTTATTTCGTGTGGCATTGAAAACAGAAATGATGGAGTGGTCAATATAGCCAATTCAGTCAATGTACCCTTTTACGTTGAAACGGTGTTGGTTATCAATGCTTCGTTGGGCTTAAATCGTACGCCTGTTATGCTCAATCCTCCGCTTGACTCGGCGCGGGTAGGGCAGAAGTTTTGCCACAATCCTGCCGCCTTCGATGCCGATGGCGACAGTTTGGCCTATCGCCTCTCGACTCCTAAACGAGGAGAGCCAGGCACTTGCATAAATCGAATTGTAAATGGCTATCGTGACCCTGCTTTGGGAATAAACCCCGATGCTAAAAACGAGCTTCAAAACGGCCCCGCCACGTTTACTATCAACCCAATTACGGGCGATTTGTGTTGGGACGCCCCTGCCGTAGCGGGTATTTATAACGTCGCTTTTATTATTGAAGAATGGCGAGACGGAGTCAAAATTGGGGAAGTAGTGCGCGATATGCAGATTGTAGTGGCCGACGGGGTGAATCGAAGGCCACTCCTCGACCCGATTGCGAATGTATGCGTAGAAGCAGGACAGGCCGTTACACAGACAGTGCGGGCCATTGACCCCGACAATAACCGTATGATTTTATCGGCTTACGGGGGCGTTTTTAATTTAGACCCCGATGGCAAAGCCATTAATCCCCCCCTTATTTCGCCCGATTTCGCTACTTTTACCCCTCCCGTCACTCAGCCACTGAATTCACCAGCCGTAGGAACTTTCCGATGGCTGACCAATTGTAGTCACGTCAGAGAAGCACCGTACGATGTAGTTTTTAAGGTAGAAGATTTGCCAGGCCGAAACAATACTCAGTTGGCATCTTTGGAGTCTTTTGCCATTACAGTCGTATCTCCTAAACCTGTGGGATTGACAGCTCAGGCTTCTACGGGGGCTATTGCTGGATTCACACTTAACTGGACGGCTTATCGTTGTCAGCTACCAGGAGCACAGATAGTTGTTTATCGCAAAGAAGGTTGTACAGGTGGCTCTTTTAGTGGTTGTACAAATCCAGGCGACCCCGTAGCTTTGGGTTATGCAGAAGTAGGCCGTGTGCCTGCAACTTCTACTACTTTTACCGACAATAACAACGGCATGGGATTGAAAAAAGGGGGAGTTCAGTACAGCTACCGCATCCGCGTTGTGTTTGCCTTGCCCCAAGGAGGAACGAGTCCACTTTCGGACGAAACTTGTTTAGATTTACCTGCTCAAATCCCTGTGTTGACCAACGTAACCGTTGATACCACGAGTACCAATCGTGGGGTGATTACGGTTCGTTGGACCAAACCTCCCTTCAAAGCGGGCGATGTGCCTGGCCCTTATCAATACCGTCTTTCGCGGGCTACGGGACTGAATGGCACTAACTTTACAGTAGTTGCCAATATAAATACCAACTTGGATAATGCACCAGATACAGTTTTTGTGGATAAAAACTTAAATACGGTTCAAAACGCTTATCGTTATCGTTTAGAGTTTTTCTACACTTTGAACGGTACATTGACCACTTTGGGCGAGACAGAAGCCGCGAGTAGTGTGCGATTGGCAGTAGCTCCTGCTTCGCAGGGATTACGATTGAATTGGCAGGCGGTGGTGCCTTGGCGTAACGAAAATCAACGCCACCGCGTGTATCGCGAAGTACGCAATCGGCCAGGAACATTCAATCTCATTGCTGAAGTGTCAGTGCAAAGCGCGAGTACATTTACCTACGTGGACGATGGTACTGACCGTTTTTTGGCCGATGGTAATGCCACTGTCAAGCTTTCTACGGATTCCACTTATTGCTACCGGGTCGAGACTGTGGGAACCTATGATAATCCACGGATTCGGGTAGGGCAGTTATTTAATTTTTCGCAGATTGTTTGCGCCGTTCCTGCCGATAGCACCAAGCCGTGTCCGCCCGTATTAAAAATTGATGCCCTTGATTGCGAGAATTTAACCTCTGCCGATTGCCCCGAAAAAGTCAGTAACAGTTTGAATTGGACATATCCTGCCAAAGATGCTAATAACCAAGACTGTGCACCCGTGATAAGTTATAACGTTTATTTTGCGCGTTATCCTGACGAGACTTTCGCTAAAGTAGGGCAGACTACCGCCCCCGTTGCTACCTTTATACACGGAGGATTGGATTCCTATGCTGGCTGTTACTACGTGACAGGAGTGACGCGGTTTGGTACCGAAAGCGCAAGAAGCAATGTGGTTTGCAATGACAACTGTGCAGAGTACAAACTACCCAACGTATTTACGCCTAATGGGGACGGGAAAAACGATCTTTTTAAACCTTTGACGTGTTCTATTTTTGTAGAATCAGTAACATTTGTGGTTTATAATCGCTGGGGAAACAAAATATTTGAAACCGACAATCCTTCTTTGAACTGGGATGGAAAAACGACGGATGGGCAGGAATTACCTTCGGGAACGTATTTTTATCAAGCAACAGTGAAATTTAAGCGCCTTCAGCGTGAAACGGAAGCGGCGACTTTGAAGGGCTGGGTACAACTTATCCGCTAAAATGCCAGACGTAATTCTTTTCGATGGAGTTTGTAATTTCTGTAACGCAAGCATCAATTTCGTCATAGACCACGATGATGAAAGACGGTTTCGGTTTTCATCTTTGCAGTCCAATTTTGGGCAACGTATTTTAGTAGAAAACCACCGTCCGAAGACTGCTTTTGACACAGTATTATTGTTACGAGAGGGGAAAATATATGAAAAGTCCACAGCAGCTTTAGAAATTGCCCGTTACTTGAAAGGTTGGAGGTGGGTGTACGTTTTTCGATTTATTCCACTTTTTATTCGAGATGGAGTGTATGGGCTCATTGCCCGAAACCGTTATCGTATTTTTGGAAAATCAGAGAGTTGTCGCATTCCTACACCCGAAGAACGCTCATTGTTTATAGATTGAAAGTTTGACTGTACGCACGATGGTTGTATGTTTGTAATCAATTGCCTCACTCAATTGTCAAACCTAAACGCTCCTCAGAGGCAAGAAGGGGCTTCTATTATTCAATGAAAGCATACGTATTTCCTGGCCAAGGCTCGCAGTTTAGCGGTATGGGCAAAGATTTGTACGAAAATAATGCGCAAGCGCGGGCACTTTTTGACAAAGCCAATGACATTTTGGGGTTCGACATTACGAAAGTGATGTTTGAAGGTACTGACGAACAACTCAAACAAACCAACGTAACACAACCTGCCATTTTTCTCCACTCGGTCATTTTGGCTTCTACCATCGAAAACTTTGTTCCTGACATGGTGGCGGGTCACTCGCTTGGCGAGTTTTCGGCGTTGGTAGCGGCGGGAGCCTTATCATTTGAAGATGGCCTACGGCTTGTGGCACAGCGTGCCCATGCCATGCAGCGCGCTTGTGAGTTAAATCCTTCTACAATGGCTGCGGTACTCGCTTTGGACGACGACAAAATTGAGGAAATCTGTGCGTCAGTGACTGATGAAGTAGTTGTAGCTGCCAATTTCAACTGTCCAGGTCAAGTGGTGATTTCGGGCTCGCACGAAGGCGTTCGTTTGGCGGGAGAAAAACTAAAAGAAGCGGGAGCCAAGCGGGTATTGTCGCTTCCTGTGGGCGGTGCCTTTCACTCGCCGCTGATGGAGCCTGCGCGTGAAGAATTGGCCGCCGCTATTGAGCATACCGTTTTTAGTACCCCTCGTTGTGCTATTTATCAAAATGTAAACGCGCAAGCCGCTACGGATGTAGAAACCATCAAAGCCAATTTGATTGCGCAATTAACCGCCCCCGTTCGTTGGACACAGTCGGTGCGAAACATGGTAGCCGATGGCGCAACGGAGTTTGTGGAGTGTGGACCTGGCAAAGTTTTGCAAGGTTTAGTAAAGAAAATTACACCTGAGGTGGCCACAAGTGGTGTTTAGAGAATAAATTTAAGCTAAAAATAACGTTTTATTAGTTTTGCAAACTCGCTGACTGTCAGCGATAAATCATAAATGGTAAACGATAAATGGTAAACTTTTTAGACGAACACTTGACATATAAATCATAAACCTGTACTTTTGCACCACCAAAATCGGATTGTCTGGTGGTGTAATGGTAACACAGAAGATTTTGGTTCTTTTATTCAGGGTTCGAGTCCTTGCCAGACAACCACTAAAAACATGAGTCATCCCGAACTTTAGGGTAAAAAAGAACCTCCTTGTAATTTTGAGAGTCACTACAAACTCAAAAACAAGGAGGTCTTTTTATGTTCAGAACAATACTACAAAACAAGGACAAAAATGCTTCAAAGTCAAGTGCTTCTCACTTCCTTTTAGCCCGTGGGTATCAATACTTGCACCCTCTTCAATATCGCTTAGATACCCTGATTGATACTCGTTTAGTGAGTACTTTCTACGATTTATTTATGGCCATTTTAGTATTTCGTCATAATAGGGTGGGATTGTTATTGAGCGAGTTAGGGGGCTATATTTGTGGTTTAGCACACGCCCCAGCAGGTACAAAGCGTATCAGTAACCTACTTCGCTGCAAAAAATGGAGTTCTTCCTTAATTGACGACTTTTTCTTTGAACGAAGTCGTGAGCGAATCAAGTCCTTACAATCCAATGGCCAACGCCCTCTGCTGCTATGGGACGACAGTAAGGTCGAAAAGAGTGAATCATGGTTTTTGGAAGGCTTATGCAGCGTCGAAAGCAGTAAAGGGAAACGATTGACTAAAATAAGAAAGGGCTTTTATAAACCGCCCACTCAACGTATTTGTGTACCTGGCTTTCATTGGACAGCTACTCTTTTATCGGCTTTGGGGCAAACTCCGAGTGTGTGTCAAATGAGTTGGTGGACATCAAGGGGTAAATATCAGGAAGTAGGAACTAATATCATCTTTCGGATGCTCAAAAAACTTCATAAAACCATTGGAAGTGGTGTGCTTCATGTCTTAGACCGAGGCTATGCCAATGCTTGGACGATTGAATGGATGAATGAGTTCAAGCAAGACTTTTTGGTCAGATGGAAGAAAACACACCTGTTATGCCATTCTGAAAAAGGAACCAAACAGACTCACTTGTTGGCTCGCTCCTTCAAAGCGGTAGGACGTAAAATGTTGCGTGACAATCAACGTAAGATCAATAAGCATGTCACTATCGCTTATACACAAGTCACACACGTGGATTTCAAAGATAAACCTCTGTGGATCATAATTATACGTGACAAAAAAAGCTTGCACCCCCCTATGTACCTGCTAACTTCCATTGCTATTGCCACAACGAAACTTGCTTGGGAGATGTGTCATTCTTATATGCATCGCTGGAACATTGAACAAGCATTTAGGTGTAATAAAGCTGAATTAGGGATGGAATCACCGAGGCTTTGGTTTTGCGGGGCCGCCCGTGCGGGAAAATAGGCTCAAATTACTCGCTATTGTCGCATTAGTCTATGATTTTCTGCTGATGTTATTGAGAGATTGGAGCCATTGGATTCCACTTTTTCTCAGAAACTGGTGCCATAGAACAGGAAATCGGTACCGAAACGCTTCGATACCGATTTACAGATTAAGAATAGCCGTCTCCCACTCACTTTATACTGCCGCTTGCGCATGCCAATCTTCGGGATGACTCATGTTTTTTTTTTCTAACACTCATCCTCACACAAACTGATCCAAAATCAGAACGCCTACCAGCCCTACGATAGAAACAATCGTTTCCATCACCGTCCACGTTTTGAGGGTGTCTTTGATGGATAGATTAAAATACTCTTTGAATAACCAAAAACCACCGTCGTTGAGGTGGGAGCAAATCAAACTACCCGAACCGATGGCAAGTACCATCAACTCAGGCTTGACTCCTTGGCTTTGAACCAACGGAGCGATGATTCCTACGGCAGTGAGCCCCGCTACCGTAGCCGACCCCACACAGATTCGTATGACGCCTGCAATGGCCCAGCCCAAAATGAGTGGGGAAATATCAACACCTGCCAACAATTCCCCGATGTATTTGCTCACACCACCGTCGGTAAGGATTTGCTTGAACCCTCCTGCACCCGCCACAATCAGTAAAATAATAGACACGCTTTTAAAGGCATCTTCCAAAGATTTCATCACGCTTTTGGTCGTTCTACCGCGCTGAATTCCTAAAAAGTAAATAGCTACCAGCACCGAAATCAACATTGAGATAGAGGGATCCCCTAAAAAAGAAAAAGTTGTATATAGCGCAGAAGGTTTAGTAAACAGTCCTTTGAGCCAAGGCATAAGTGTGAGTAAAAGCAGGGGCAATAAGGCCACGATTAAACTTATGCTTAAGCTGGGCATCTCGTCATCGGCAAACTGCCGGGTATTAAAAAGGGAGGCATCGGGTTTGGGGTCGTATTTCTTGAGGGTTTTGGCAAACACGGGCCCCGCCAAAATAATGGCAGGAATAGCTACAACAATCCCGTAAAACAGCGTTTGTCCGACGTTGGCATTACACTGTGCCGCAATGGCCGTAGGAGAGGGGTGAGGCGGCAAATAGCCAAAGGGCTACGGATAAAGCTGACAGCATGGGAACTGCCACGTACAGCATCGGTAAAACGCGTCGAAGCTGCAATGGTAAAAATAAGGAATCACAATCACAAACCCGCATTGTAGAACAAGGGCAGTCCAACGATGAAGCCTGCCGTGCCAGGCCCCTGCTGTAGGTATTTTAACCCAAAAAGCATCATGAGCGGTAGTGATGTTTAAGCATACGCTATCGGCCACTAACTTTCCCAGCATCGAACCAAATCCAATGATAATTACCAAAGACCCAAGTGTCCCTCCAATACCTTTTTCGAGCGATTGGCTAATAGCCGTTACTTCCATTCCACAGGCCAACCCCAGCCCAATGCTGACAATCACAAACGAAATAAACGTATCTAAATGAAAGTAGGCTACTAATAGAATAAGTGCTAAAATGCCCAAAAGGACGTATAAAAGGAGCATTGGAATAGGAAGGTTTAGAGGTTTAGTACTTAAAGCGTTAAAAATGAAAGTACTACTATTTCTGAGAAGGGTTTTCCTATAAAAATAAATGGCACATAGATCACGTAGCGCGGCATTTTTATAAAAAAATATTGGCGCACGGATGACACAGATTGAACGGGTTGACGCTGATTTTTTGTTGGATTGTTCTGCAAAAATCTACGGCCCGCCGTGGCGGTCAAATCTGTGTGCTATTGGAAAGGGCTTTATTTACGATTTCCCCACACTTTACGAAGCCCGATTCTTCCCCCCATTGAATTTTGATAGAGTCCGCCTTGGTCGAAGGCCAAAGCTGCGTTCCATTCCACCCCCATCCATTGAGGGATTTGTCCTGATAGTTGAAACAGAGCAGAAAATTGTTTTACTGCATCAGGATAAGAAAAGTTGTAAGTACCGTAGTTGTGGCTAAGGGAAAGTTTACTAAAAAATTGTATATTTTCTCCAATATACCCCTGAAAGCCAAGGTGATATGCTCTTAGCCGGTTGTTGTTGGCTACCTCGTAACTGTTGTAGGGAGCATTGATTTTGGTATCTTTTCGATTGACAATAAATGGCGTTCCGATAATCTGCCTTTGGTACGACCAGCCATCGTAGTATTGCTGGTGATTGAAATAATTATCGTTTCCACGGGTAAAATTGGTGGACCCAAAAATAGGACCGCCTTGACTCATCGTATATAAAAACTCAAAAACAAATCGTTCAAAACTCACACTGCCTTTGGCACGTTTAGGAAATAAATTGCGAAAAATAACCCCGTTTAGACCGTCTTTGATGCTGTTGAGATAATAGAGCGACCCATCCTCAAAAATACTCTGACGATAAATGGTAAGTTCATGTTTTTTTAGTTCCAGTACAAACCCCACGTCCAACGTGCCGAGATGATTTCCAACGCGATTGGTAGAATCGAACGAATTGTTTCCACCGCCTTTGCCCAATAGCCCTCCCGAACCTGTGATTACGTAGATATAATCCCGAAAGCTACTCGGCAAGGTACGATTTTCGACGGTAGTGAGGCTATCGGTGGTCATGCCACCCCATTGCACATTATGAACGAAACCGCCGTATAGTTTTATGGGAGATTTCGAATCGCCTAATCGTGCATAAAATGATTTTTGGTGAAGAAAATAGCCAAAGGCGTAGTCGCTACTACCAAACCACCCGTGCGAATATGTTCCTTTGATAGCAACCCAGTTTTTGAGAAACTTGAGCGGCAGAAATTCAGTAAGGCTGATTTGAAGTTTGGGCATGGGGAGGGCATTGCCCGACCAGCTGTAAGACCCTGTCCCCAAAGTGGTATCGGCATACCCAAATACTTCTTTTCGTCTTCCTGCATAGAATTCCCATTTTTTGTACACGGTTCTCGCGTAATAATTCTGGCAATGATGAGTTGCTTTTTGGGGCAGGCGATATTAACACGCCCTGTAATCCATATCCAAGCGTGGTTAGATTTATCGATTTACACATTGCCGAGGATAAATTTGCCTGGCAAGCCGAGAAGGTGATGGCACGCATTGATTAAAATGCAACCAAAAAGTATGTTGTTCGCCGGCATCCATAGGTATTGATTAAAACAAACAAACTTTGGTGAATAGTGAGAGACTATCTGGCGGTAATGGTTGTGCTCAAGGCATGATGCACAAAGCGGTATAATCTTTTTCAAAGCAGTTGAAATCACGTGGCGAACTGAAAAAATATTAAACCGTTCTGGCCAAAAATATCAAAACTACCCCGTTTACAAAGCCCCGTTTGTATTGCTGCCGCGGGTTTTAGCAATTTTCCAGCATCTATGGCCAAAGTGGTTGTCCAGAATAACTCTTTGAGCCAGGGGAGTGGTTTTTGAAGGCGCAATAAACCCGAAAATTGTTGAACAGGTTTCGCAAAAGCAAAATCATACGTTCCAAAATTTCTGCTAAAGGAGGCTTTTACCAACCAGTTCCATTCTCCAAAACTCCCTACGGCGGCCAAATGAAGGACTTTTACGCGGTTATTGTTCGTAAATTGGGTAGTTTGGGGAAAACTACTTCTGATTTCTTTTTGAGCGGTGATAAAAGGCGTCCCGATGCCTCGTTGGCGATACGACCATCCTTGCTGATATACGTAGTGGTTCATGTAATTGTCCATACCAAATATCCCCGTTACAAAATCGAATACGTCTCCCCCTTGGTTGGTAGAATTGAAATATTCAACCAAGACTTTGCGTAAATACATTTTTAAACTGGCATTTCGCGGCCATTTATTATGAAAAACAAAGCCGTTTAGGCCATCCTTGATATTGAGAAAAGTGTAGAGCGAGCCGTCATCGTAGATATTTTGGCGGTAAAAGGATATTTCTCCCGTTGGCCATTTCCAAGATACTCCCACGTCCAGCGTTCCCAAATGATTTCCTACTCGACTTCCTTCCCAGGGTTTACCTACTACCACTGCCCACCAAGCTTCTTTGGGGGGGAGGCCGTGAGGCCAGATTTGACTCTCACCGCCCCACTGGGCTTGGTGATTGAACCCGCCCGTGAAATGAATGCGCCAGTGAGGTTTACCCAAACGAAGGTAGAAAGATTTTTGATGGAGGTAGCCTTCTACTGTTTTGAGTCCCTGACTACCGAATAACACGGGCATAGTCCCAAACCACCCGTGTGAAAAACTGACATTGAAAGCCAGCAGAGATTGGGTAAAAG
>JBGAUP010000126.1:0-15998 GCA_044228585.1 Runella sp.
GACCGAAGCTCTTACGCAAGAAGCGATTGCAACTTTAAAAGAAAATCAAGCAAGTCGGAAACCCTTTTTTCTGTACATGGCACACTATGCCGTTCATTTACCTTTTGATAAAGACGTGCGTTTTTACCAAAAATACCTTGACCAAGGTTTGACCGACACGGAAGCGAGGTATTCGGCATTAGTGGAAGGGATGGACAAGAGCTTGGGCGATATAATGGATTATTTGGAAGCCAACAACTTAGCCCAAAACACCTATATTCTATTTGTTTCGGACAACGGTGGATATAGTCTTCAACAACGTAGTGGCAAAGTTCACACCCAAAATCTACCCCTGAAACAAGGTAAAGGTTCTCTGTATGAGGGAGGTATTCGGGTACCGATGTTGGTATCAGGCCCCAAAATTGAGAAAAATAGTATCTCGGATCAGTACGTATCTATTGATGATTTTTTTCCTACGCTGTTGAGCATGGCTGGAGTTCAGAAATACAATACTCTCCAGACCTTGGATGGCAAAAGTTTACTGCCTTTTTTTGAGAATAAAGACAAACGCGACGATAAAAAAATCCTCTTGTGGCATTACCCCAACAACTGGACAAACGTAAATTTCAAAGGTACATCTTGGGGGAGTGCCATGCGCCAAGGCGACTGGAAATTGGTCTATTTACACAAAACCCAAACCTTAGAACTGTACAATTTACGGGAAGACATTGGTGAACTGAATGACTTAGCAAAAACTCAGCCCAAAAAGCTACAACAAATGGCCCGCTTGTTTAGCGATGAACTCAAAAAACGGAATGCTCATCTTCCTACTTTCAAAGCCACAGGTCAACGTATCCCGTATCCAGATGAAGTTAAAGTAATGCAAACGAAATCTAATGCCCCTAAGTAAGACTAAATCAATGAAAAATTTCGCACTTTTTCTCTTCATTATTTTGAGTTTAACTACGCAAGTAATCTCCCAAAATAACGATATTCCCACGCCTACGCCTTCACAAATGGCGTGGCACGAAGCGGAAATCGGGGCGCTTCTTAGTTATGATTTACACGTTTTTGATGGTAAAAAATACAACCAACCCTATAATCGCATCACGCCCATTGAGGACATTAATATTTTTAACCCGACACAATTGGATACGGATCAATGGGTCAAAGCCGTGAAAGCAATGGGCGGGAAATTTGCCATTCTGACTGCCACCCACGAAACGGGCTTTGCACTTTATCAAAGCGACGTGAATCCCTACTGTATGAAAGCCCTAAAATTCCAAGATGGTAAGGCAGACGTAGTGCGCGATTTTGTCAATTCCTGTCGAAAATACGGCATTGCACCAGGTATTTATCTCGGAATCCGTTGGAATTCGTTTTTGGGCGTCCATGATTTTAGGATTGAAGGCGAAAGCCAATTTGTCAAAAATCGGCAAATAGCCTACAAAAAAATGTGCGAAGGCATGGTCAAAGAACTCTGCACACGCTACGGAGATTTGTTTATGATTTGGTTTGATGGTGGCGCCGACGACCCTACCAAATATGGTGCGGATGTATTACCCATTGTTGAAAAATACCAACCTAAATGTCTATTTTATCATAATGCACTGCGAGCGGATTTCCGTTGGGGAGGCTCAGAATCGGGTACGGTACCTTATCCCTGCTGGTCCACCTTCCCGTTTCCATTTTCTCATTCGGCCCGAAAAGATGTCGTATTAAAAGATGATTTTAAACTATTGAAAGAGGGCGATAAAGACGGAAAATACTGGATGCCTGCTATGTCAGACGCGCCTTTGCGAGGTTTTAATGGCCGCCACGAATGGTTTTGGGAACCCAATGACGATGAGCATATTTTTCCTTTAAAAAATTTGATGAATATGTATGAGCGGTCAGTGGGTCATAATTCGACCTTAATCGTAGGTCTCACACCCGACGACCGAGGCTTACTACCCGATGCTGATGTGAAACGCCTGACCGAATGGGGGGATGGAATCAAAAATCGTTTTTCTAATCCCATTAAAACTACGAGCGGCGAAGGAATGGTTTTTGAGTTGAAATTAGATAGAAAACAGGCGGTAAATTACCTCGTTTTGCAAGAAGACATTACGCAAGGTGAGCGGGTTAGGGCTTTTCAAATAGAAGCACAAGTGAATGGCAAGTGGAAAATCATCGGCGAAGGTGAAAACATCGGATACAAGCACATCCGCTCATTTAACACCGTTGAAACATCAAAATTACGGTTGACAATTACGCAAAGTATCATGCTACCTAAGCTGAAAAACGTAAGCGTTTTCAACGTGTCATCAAACCAATGAGGCTATAATCAAACCAACCCCACTTCGAGGTTTACGTAAGCTATATCTACATAACCAATTGATTTTTAGCAGTTAGCCAACAAAGGTCAACTTGTGTTTTATAGCACTTATTTCCCTTTCCCCAGAGCCATCAAAGCTGCGGCACAATCGTCTTCGATGGCTTTTTTTAGCATATCAATACCATCAAACTTAAGTTCGGGACGAATGTACTCGACCAGTTCTACCGTTACTTTTTCGCCGTATATATTCTCCTGAAAATCAAATATATACACTTCTTGTGTACGACCCACCCCGTTGACAGTAGGCCGAAAACCAATGCTCATCACCCCTCCGTACCGTTGTCCACGTACCTGTACCCACACCGCATACACACCATCGGCAGGAATGAGTTTATAAGATTCCGAGATCTGAACGTTAGCCGTCGGGTAGCCAATCGTACGTCCCAATTGCCGCCCTTTTACCACTAACCCCGTAAATGTATAGTTACGTCCTAAGAGTTCATTGGCTATGAGGGTTTGTCCTTCTAATAAAGATTGACGTATCTTGGTTGAACTGACCGTCAAGTGGTCAATCTCTTGACGCGGTATCTCTTCAATGTCAAACCCATAACGGTGAGCATTGTGCTGTAAATATTCAAAACTACCTTCACGATTGCGGCCAAAGTGGTGGTCATAGCCTATGACTAATCTCTTTGTACCAATTCGTTCGACCAAAATTTGCTGAATAAATTCTTCGGATGATAATTCGCTAAACTCTCGGGTAAAAGGAATGACGACCAAATGTTGAACGCCATTCTGGCGTAAGGATTCTATCTTTTCGTCTAAGGTAGAAAGCAGTTTTAGATTTTGGCTATCTTTAGAAACCACCATACGCGGGTGCGGCCAAAAAGTCAGAACGACGGTCTCGCCACCGTGGATTTCTGCTGCTTCGCGGAGACGAGTTAATATTTTTTGGTGTCCCAAATGTACCCCGTCAAATGTTCCACTGGTAACAATGCCATTTTGAAGCGGCTGGAAATCAACTATATCGTAATAAACTTTCATTAGTTTCTAACCTCTTTCCAGTTCTAATTTAACCCTAATTCTTGCCTTTTTCTTTTCACAAAATCTTCTATTTCGTTTGCATCTTTTAACCAAAAATCACCGATTCGAGTTCGACAGAGTTCACTCATGTAAGCACCCGATTGCACCAAAATGCCTACATCCCGTACCAAACTACGAATGTAGGTTCCTTTAGAGCATACGATTCGGAAACTAATTTCGGGAAATTTTGTATCGTCAATCTCAAAGACGGATACCGTTACGGTACGAGGTTTTATTTCTATCGTTTCTCCCCTTCGGGCTTTTTTGTAGAGGCGTTCTCCTCCCATTTTTACGGCAGAATAAATGGGAGGATATTGTTCGATTGTACCTGTCAACTGTCCGACGGCCTCTTTTAGCATTTGGGGCGTAATATGTCCGATGGGGTACTCGGCATCAAAAGTGGTTTCGAGGTCAATGGAGGGAGTCGTTTTTCCCAATACCAATTTTCCCGTATATTCTTTTTCAGCCCCTTGATAAGTATCTATCTCCTTGGTCTTCTTTCCCGTACACAAAATCAACAGCCCCGTAGCCAAGGGATCAAGCGTACCCGCATGGCCAATTTTTTTTATTTTACAGGCTTTTTTTATCTTATTAACGGCATCAAAAGAAGTCCAAGTCAGGGGCTTATTGAGCAGGATTACTTCCCCCTCTTCGGGAGTATTTGAAGTAGTTTCGGTCATTGAGCAGGTGCTTCATTAGGAAAAACATGGGCGTAAATGGCGCGAAGCAACATCTCGCAATCACCAATTTTGATGGCTTGCTCGGCTTGATCGGCACTCGTAAAAAGCCATTCGTTTAAATCACTGATACGTTGAAAACTCTCCAGATAAAGCTCTGATTGAGAAACAAGAACATACTGTTTTAATGATTTTATCTTTTGATAACAATGCCATTTAGCGTGGCGGTCATATTCTTCTGTTGAGTCAGACAAAATCTCTATAATTACGGATGGATTGAGCGTAGCCTTCATTTTCTTTTTATAATCGTAAAATTCGCTTGGACCACAAACTACAATTACATCGGCATAATAAAAGCGTTTACACTCAGGAATGTGCAGCATTCGGTTGCTCGGGTACACCCGGCAACCTGTACCTTCCACACAATTGCCCAATAAGCGCACCAAATTGGCCACCAGCAATTCGTGTTCTTCGGAGGCATAAGCCATCATTTTCACCTCACCGTTGAGGTATTCGTGGCGCTCGCGTGAGATATATTCGGCTTCCAAATACTCCTCAACGCTAATGAAAGTTTTAGTTTCCACCATGATGTACTAATTTAAAAAGTAGTTTACAAATCTATCATTATTGGTAGAATGTATGACAAAAATGGCGTTAGAACCCCTCATCAAACTACTTGCAACTTATAGCCCATCAGCAACAAAGCCAAAATGACTCCGCCAACGATGATACGGTACCAGCCAAAAATGCGAAAACCATATTTGGTCAAAAAATCTATAAAAAACTTAATAGCCAACATGGCCACCACAAACGCGACCACATTGCCCACTGCCAGCAGTTTGATTTGTTCATCCGTCAAAACAAAACCGTCTTTGTAGAAATCGTAGGCTTTTTTGACAGTAGCGGCAAACATGGTAGGAACAGCGAGGAAAAATGAAAATTCAGCGGCGGCCTTCCGCGAAAGCCGTTGAGACATCCCTCCTACAATCGTCGCCCCAGAACGTGACACGCCAGGAATCATCGCAAGGCACTGAAAAAAGCCAATTTTGAAGGCGGTCAGGTAATCTATTTCGTCGGCATCATCAATAAAAACTTTCTTAAACCAAGTATCTACAAACAATAGAATAATGCCTCCCACCAAAAGTGAGATAGCCACCCCCAACGGGCTTTCAAGCAAAGCATCAATGGCATCGCTAAACAAGACCCCAAAAATAGCACTTGGAATAAACGCGACCACGAGTTTATAATAGAAATCCAAACTGCGAAAGAAGCGTTTAAAATACAGTACCACTACCGACAAAATAGCACCGAACTGAATGGCAACCGTAAAAAATTTAACAAATGGGTCGGAAGCGATGCCCATGAAAGAGGACCCCAAAATCATGTGTCCCGTGGAAGAAATAGGAAGATATTCCGTAATGCCTTCGATTACGGCAAGGATAATTGCTTGGAGAAAATTCATTGATTAGCATTTAGGTTATCTGCTACTACACACTGACAGTTGACGAATAACAGATACACGATGAACGGATTACTACTTACTTCTCGGAAGAAGAAGGTTTACGGAGTATAGCGAAGAATTCGACCACAAAACCCGACATCACAATCAATGGCCCGACAGTTAAGCCCAATATTCCAAAACCAAACTCGGCAGAATCCATACTCATGATGACAAAACCACCCAGAATCAGCACAATGCCAATAATCATGAAGGTGTAGTTACTTTTACTAAAAGGAAGTGCGCTTTTTTTCATTACAAAAATTCTTATCGGTTAACTGGATTTCTTATTAATTTATAACTCATTCAATATCAATACAAATCGTCTAAAGCCATTTTCAAATACCGAGCCAATGCCTGAAAAGTACTGGCGATGCCAATCAGAGCCCCCAAAATAATCACCCCAACCAACAGTACAGCCAGCTTTTCATATTCCTGCAACAAGTGCAATCCTTCAATTTGGCGCAGGGCTACTTGCTGCAGTGCCACAATCAATCCCGCCGCAATTACCCCGCTTATTAAGCCTTGGACAGCTCCATTTTTAAGAAATGGCCTTTGAATAAATCCATTGGTAGCTCCTACTAATTGCATACTACGAATCAGAAAACGTTGTGAATACAACGCCAATCGAATGGTATTATTCATTAGCAACACAATGATAATGAGCATAATAACTGCAAAAGTAGAAAGAATAAGGTAAATCTTAGTGAGATTTTTATTGATTTGGTCTGCCAAGTTTTCTTGATAAACTACCTCAAAAACGCCTTCTATTTTTTCCAACCCTGCTTTGATTTGTTTGAGCTTGGTATCTTCAAAAAAATCTTCTTGCAATCTCACCCGATAGCTATCATGCAGGGGATTTTCCCCCAAAAATGTCGTAAAATCCTCTTTCGTATCAGCAATAAACTCCTTGGCTGCCTCATCTTTCGAGAAAAATAGTACTTGCGGCTTCCCATCGAGGTTCAATACAAAAGGCATAACCGCAATCTTTTTTTGTATATTAGCAACCTGGGTAGAATCCAGTTCTTTATCGAGCATCACTCGAATTTCAATGTTTTGCTTGATGATTGAAATCAATTTTTTGGACTGCATGACTAACAATCCACAAAAACCAATCAAAAACAACGCCGCCGTGAGGCTGGCGATTATCATGGCGTTGGGATAGCTACCAACTTTTTTCTTTTTAAGAGGCATAAAATGATTGTCAAAGTATAGACGAAGCCCGTGGCGACCGTACCCGTACGGTTTAGTGTAAACTCAGAATACCTTCGTTCATAAACTCACCCGTGAACCGTTGCAAAAATAGGCATTTATTTCAATAACGCGAGAAAGTGTCCAATGTGTGAGTAGTTTTTAAGGATTTTTAACGGGCCAACACCCCATAAAACCACAGAAAGGCGCAGAGGTTCAAAGTACTACCTTTGCTTCCTTGCGCCTTTACGTGAGTAAAATGATTCCTTAGATATTTCCTTTTTTCTTTTCCTTGACCGCAAAATCGGCTGCCCGTGCGGTAAGTGCCATATACGTAAGCGATGGATTAACGCAAGAAGCCGAAGTCATGCAAGCTCCGTCAGTCACAAATACGTTTTTACAGGCATGAACTTGGTTGTTTCCATTCAAAACCGACGTTTTGGGGTCGCGTCCCATGCGGGCGGTTCCCAATTCGTGAATTGCCATCCCCAACCACGAGCCACGGTAGTAAGATCTTACGTTCTTCACGCCTGCTTTCTCCAACATCTCGGCGGCATCGTTGGCCATATCAACGCGCATTTTCTTCTCATTTTCTTTGAGTTCAGCGTCAAATACTACCAACGGCATTCCCCACTTGTCTTTTTCTTTGGGGTCGAGGTACATTCTATTTTCGTGATAAGGTAAGGTTTCGCCAAAACCACCCAAGCCCATGCTCCAAGGGCCTGGTTTGGTGAGTTCTTCTTTAAAATCGGCGCCAAAGCTCAATTCAGCTACGTTGCGCTGCCAGCTGGCGCGACTTCCGCCTCCTTGGTAGCCAAAACCGCGCAAATAATCGCGTTTGTCATTACCGATGTTGCGATAACGCGGCACGTAGATACCATTGGCACGACGCCCAAAATAGTATTTATCAGCGTCCCCTTCCCAAGTCCCGCTTGCTCCCGTACGGAAGTGGTGGTCCATCAGGTTATGGCCCAACTCCCCACTATCGTTACCGAAACCATTAGGAAAACGATTAGAAGTAGAATTCAACAAAATAGCGGTAGTACCCAATGCCGAGCCACACACAAAAATGATTCCTGCATTGAAAATACGCTCTTCCATCGTCACGGCATCAATCACGCGTACGCCAGTGGCTTTCTTTTTGTTTTCGTCATAAATCAAATTCGTAACCACCGATTCGGGGCGAAGTGTCAGACGACCCGTTTTTACAGCTGGTGGCAACGTACAAGATTGCGTGCTAAAATAAGCGCCAAACGGGCAACCCAAAGCACATTTGTTACGGTACTGGCAGGCCGCCCGACCGTTGTCAATTTGGAGTTGAGTCGGTTTTGAGAGGTTAGCTACCCGCCCAATGGTCATAGTACGGCCAGGGAATTCTTTCTCAATGCGTTTCCGCACTTCTTTTTCCACGCAATACATATCCATCGGCGGCAAAAACTCGCTGTCGGGCAATTGAGGTAAACCCAATTTTTCTCCCGAAATCCCCGCGATTTTTTCTACATAACTGTACCAAGGTGCTATGTCTTTGTAGCGAATGGGCCAGTCAACGGCGATGCCATCTTTGAGGTTGGCTTCAAAGTCAATATCGCTCAAACGATACGATTGGCGTCCCCACATAATAGACTTTCCTCCCACGATGTTGGGACGGTACCAGTCAAATCGTTTCACTTCTTTGTATAATGAGTCCGAATCGTTCATCCAGTATTTATCGGACATCTCGTTGTAAGGATAATCGCGACTCAATTTTGGATGCGATTCTTTTTGATCCATCGTCAACCGACCGTTATATTTCGATTGCCAAGGGTCTTTCATCGCGTTTTCATAGCCAGTTACGTGTTCCAGTTTGTGCCCTTTTTCGAGCATCAACACACGCAATCCTTTCTCTGTCAATTCTTTGGCTGCCCAGCCACCGCTCACCCCCGAGCCAATCACGATGGCGTCGTAGGTCATTTCTTTTTGTGCATCTATATTTAGGTACATAGGAATCTAAATTTGAAAATGTGGTAATTTAAAAATTCGGTAATGGCAGTAGTAACCCAGTTGTAAAATTCAATAATTTGAGAATTCGCCCATTAAATACATTTTCAAACTGACGAATTATCTCATTACCAAATTAAAGTGCCCATGCTTTTTGTCCGGGTTTCAACGGAACACAGCCTTCAAAACGGCCAGGAATGGGCAAGTATTCCAACGCTTTGGTCGCTCCAATTTCAGACGTAAAATAGCCTGTAACCGTGAGTTCTTTCATTCGTAAGAAGAAAGGCTTGTTAGTGGTTGTTATGGCTTTCACCATGTCAATCTTCTGCGCATTGTCCAACTCCACAAAACTTTTACTGAATTTAGCTCGGCTATCCGTATTGAGCTGGGTCAAGCCTGAATAAAACTTTTCTTGATCGTCTTTGGGATAGCAATCGCGCATGACGCGGACGATAAACTTCTCTACCCCAGCGGCTTTTGCCCCTGGAGTGGTCGTAGTTGGGATGATGACGTCGGCTAAATCAGCCAAAAACGCCTCTTGTTCGGCGGTGACAGGTACGCTTTCACCTAAATTGATTTTTTCTCCCATCACTCCAGCCATTGTCGGAGCGGAGATCATGCTTCCCAAAAGGAGAGCAACGTGCTGAATAGCATCTCTACGGTTCATTTTTATTACGGGTGGTTTAGTACATATAAAGTAAGGGCTGCAAAATTCTTACTATTTTTCTGATAAAAAACTAAGATTGAAGTATTCTTCTCTACGACCAAACTGAGTACACGTGGATATAAACGAAGGAGATGCTATAATGTTTGTCGGGATTTAAAATTTGATTCCTGGCTTTGGGCAACAAACAATGATAAGCATACCTATCGGGGCAGTATCTTTTTACAAATCATAAGCATAGCCAAGGTTTGGCAAATTCACTTACATTCCCACAATTTGTAACCGCACAAAAATCAAATTTTCGTCAAAATCTCAGCCTATTCGTTAGGAATTGAGAAAAAAGGGGAATGGCTGGCCTTCATCTTAAAAACTCGTTCACACTTGACTCGGGTAGGCAGAAGGGTTTTATCTAAATCTTTGCTTTCGGTACAGAGAATGTAATATTTCGGAATACTTCCATACACCTCATCGGTTACATTTACGGGCGTACCCAAAATTGCCAAGGATTGCGGAGACAACCGCTGCCGAGCAAATTGTTTGTCTTCTTCGGTGCAATCATGGTAAAAAAGCGCCTCGGCTAAGTCGGGTTTAAGCGTAGCCGTTTTATGGTTTTCGGATACTATCAACGCTTTCCCTATGGTTATTCGATTCAAATCTTGCGGCAAAGTAGCTTCAATCATTCGGGCTAACGAGCTGACCGATTCGCCATTTTTAGGGAGAAAGGCATCCAAATATACCAGCTTACTTACTTTTTGCTTGCCCAGTTTTTCGGCGGCTTGGGATATTACCACTCCTCCCATAGAATGTCCCACCAAAACCACCTTACCTTCGGTTTGGCTGGCAACGGCTACTACTTTTGCAACGTAGTGGTCGAGGGTGACATCATCAGCAGGAGTAGTATCTACGCCATGACTGGGTAAATCAATGGCAATGACACGATGCCCTTGGGCTGTTAGCAATGGTACTACTTTATGCCAACACCATGCTCCGTGCCACGCTCCGTGTACTAATAGATAGGTTTGAGCAGTTTTACTTTGCCCAAAACAAAAGAGATTGATACATATCCCACAAAGAGCGATGGCCAGTGTTTTCATTATTTAAAAAGTTCAAAACAAAAATACCTGAGTTACTCAAAAGGCGGCAAGTAAAAAAACGAAATGTTTTATTTCCATTAATACTACTTATCCCATTGCTCTGTATTTTCAATTCCTAATTTCTTAGGACTAAAAACAGGAGCCTCACCCGCTTTATGCTGCTGTTCATAATCTTTGAAAGCTTTAAAAGCAGGTTTTCGCAGTAAAAGAATGGCAATGATATTGAGCCAAGCCATCATTCCTACACCAATATCTCCTATCGTCCACGCCAAAGCAGCAGTTTTGATAGAGCCATAGAAGGTAGCCACCATAATCATCACCCTAAGTACCTGTACCATCCATTTATTGTCTCCCTTGGGCAAAAGATAGCTCAAATTGGTTTCGGCAATGTAGTAGTAAGCCATAATGGTCGTAAAAGCAAAAAACAACAAAGAAATAGCCACAAATCCCCCACCCAGCGACGGGAAATGCGTATTGACGGCTGCTTGGGTAAATTCTGATCCAATGGCAATGCCTAGGGCATTTTCTACCAAAAAACCACCTTCGGGATTCACTACGTTATATTGTCCTGTAAACAAAATCATAAGTGCCGTAGCGGTACAAACAAAAATTGTATCAACATACACCGAAAATGCCTGCACCAATCCTTGCTCGGCAGGGTGTTTTACTTCTGCCGCTGCCGCCGCATGGGGTGCTGTACCTTGTCCTGCCTCGTTGGAATAGATTCCTCGCTTTACCCCCCAAGCAACAGCCATCCCAAAAATACCCGCAAAAGCAGGTTCTAAGTCGAAAGCCGAACGGAATATCAGGCCAAAAACTGCGGGAACCTGAGTAATATTCATCGCAATAATCACCAACGCCATCAAGATATAGCCTCCTGCCATAAAAGGAACGACGATTTCGGCCACTTGTCCAATGCGTTTTACACCCCCAAAAATAATGAGTCCCAGCAGCAGAGTAATAATTCCCCCCGTAATCTCTACTGGAATATCAAACGCATTTTTTGCACTCAAGGCAATGCTGTTGCTTTGCACTCCTGGCAAAAACAAAGCGGTACTCAGAATAGTAGCCACGGCAAAAACAATAGCATACCATTTAATCCCTAAGCCTTTTTCAATGTAGAAAGCAGGACCACCGCGATATTGACCGTCTTTTACCTGTTTATAAATCTGTCCCAAAGTAGCTTCCACAAAAGCCGATGAAGCCCCCAAAAAAGCAATGGCCCACATCCAGAAAACAGCACCAGGGCCTCCCATGGCAATGGCCGTGGCTACGCCAGCAATGTTACCCGTACCTATCCTACCCGAAATGGCAATGGCAAACGCCTGAAACGACGAAACACCTTTTGCGGAGGCTTTGCCCCCAAAAAGTAGGGTTACCATTTCTTTTATGTAGCGTACCTGCAAGAAGCGAGTAGCAATCGAAAAATAAATACCCGTCCCAAGGCAAAGTAAAATCAGGGCATTACTCCAGATAATGTCATTGATAGCAGTAACAATTGTTTCCATGTAGTTTTTTGAGATTAGGTGTTTGGTTTAATTGAGGTTAAATTTCAGGGTTTGCCATGAATACTGTGTCCAAAGAAATGAAAATTAAATGAAAGGTTTAGGGAATATTTTTCATAACCCCCTTTTAGAGCACAAAATAGGTTGTAAAATCAAGTAGGATGGTTAGGTTTTGAACATTTTAACCAATCGGCTAACTACATCGCCGTAAAACTCGACGCTGCGGCTTCGTTAGCTAATTGATGGGCATTTTCTTTCCCTAAATAGCGGTCAATCAAATAATGAGCGATGTACAAAACGGGAGTAGTTAGCAAAGCCACACACCCTTTGTAGATGTAGTTGATGCTACCTACTTGCAAAATTTGGGTGACCGACCAATTTCCAAATAAATAAAATGCAATAAAAATAACCACAAAGCTATCTATCAATTGCGAAAAAAGCGTAGAACCAGTAGCTCGTAACCAAATATGCTTACTACCTGTACGACGGCGTAGCCACGAAAAAACAGTCACGTCCAATACCTGTCCAATCAAAAAAGCAATAATCGAGCCTATCATGATACCCAACCCTTGGCGAAATATGGCGTTAAAGGCCCCGTCAATATTCATGGAATTTCCGAGACTATCTTTGCTATTGATTTCCAGCCAAAACTGTGCGGGCGGAAGCGAAGTAGTGGAGTAAATAGCCACGTACATATAGGCGATAAACCCCGCCGTCAGGTACGAAATACGGCGTACTCCTTTTTTGCCAAAATACTCATTGATGATGTCGGAAGTGATAAAAACAATCGGCCAGTTTACTACTCCCGCAGACATATTAAAGTCCAGTTTGGTCCCAAACAAAGGCAATTGCGCGGGAGCAGTCCCCAGTAGTGCTTCCACCGAGAAGATTTTCACCCCAATAATTTCGGCAATGAGCGCGTTGGTCAAGAAAAGACCGCACAAAAACAAAAACAAAAATTGTTTTTTCTGTTCAAAGGTATTCGAGGTGGGCATAAGACTGATGTTATCCGTTGATGTTGTTTAATTGCATCCAAGCTTGTTCTACGGTATGAACTGGCAGTTGACAGGTTTTGTTAAAACAAACGTAAATCGTAGTTAAGTCATCTTTGGCTATTCGCCCTTCAAGTAGCGGCAAATCGGAGGAAGCAGAGGTTCCTACCACAATTTTATTGGGCCAAAAATACGTTTCCAACTCTTTACGATAACCCTCCACGTCTTTTCCTACCAACGCAATTTCGGCCGTAGGTTGGGTACGCAAGGCATATAAAGCCGCCCAATTTGTTACCCATTGCACATCGGTCAACATAGAGCGTTTCATTTTAGAGAGCATCCAATCGGCCAGTTCGACATAAGCAGCGTGGTCTGCCAACATTCCCAGCATGAACAAATTGTGCGCCATCAACGAATTAGAAGCAGGTATCACATTGTCGAAAATTTCTTTTTTACGGGCAATGAGTTCTTCGGCATTAATATCCGTGAAATAAAAAAGCTCATCTTCGGCATCATAAAAATTTTCAATGACATAAGCCATCAGTTTGAGGGCTTCGTCGAGCCAATCTTCCTCAAACGTAGCCTGATACAGCCCGATATAGCCATCAATGACCGCCGCATAATCTTCCAAAAATGCCACAATACTGGCCTGACCATTTTTGTAGCTATGCCAAAGTTGGTGGTTGGAAGCTGTCATTTTTTCTTTCAAAAAATGGGCATTTTTTAAGGCCAATTCTTTAAACTTTTCTTCGCCAAAAGCCCGATACGCATCCGTTAATCCTTTCAGCATCAATCCATTCCACGAAGCCAAAATTTTATCGTCCAATCCTGGTCTTACCCGATTTTCTCGCGCTTTAAAAAGTTTTTGAAGGGCGTTTTTGTATTGAACCCCCATCCCCGTCCCTTCCCCCAGCGAGGGGAAGGGAGAAGCCCCCTCCCTAACTGGGGAGGGTAAGGGAGGGGTTACTAAATGTAAATGATTATATCCATGCTCCCAATTACCCGCCGCCCGAATGTTATAAAGTTTAGAAAACCACTCAAAATCTTCTCCTAAAATTTGTTTGAGTTCGGCTTGTGTCCAGACATAAAACCTCCCCTCAACACCCTCACTGTCAGCATCTAATGCCGAATAAAATCCATTTTCAGCACTCGTCATTTCACGTTCTAACCACTCGATACTTTCATAAACTCGGCTTTTGTACAACTCGCTCTTGGTGAGGGTATAAGCTTCCGAATAAATACTCAACAATTGCCCATTGTCGTAGAGCATTTTTTCAAAATGAGGAATAAACCATTCGTCGTCCACCGAATAACGCGCCCAGCCACCACCTACGTGGTCGTAAATTCCGCCCAAGGCAATCCGATTGAGGCTTAGCTCCACTTGGCGCAACGCTTCTGGATTTTGCGTGAGGGCATAATACCGCAGCAAAAACTTATAAATCGAAGGCATCGGAAACTTAGGAGCACGATCCATGCCTCCCTTTTCGGTGTCGAAATGTTGTTTCATGGTTTCAAACATTTCGTGCAAATCATCCACCTGAAAGTCAATCGTATCGCCTTCTAAATTGTATTTTTCAGACTCTTTGATTAGCATATTATGGGCAAAACCGTCTGCTGATTTCACCAAATCATCGTAGTGATTTACAAATGCGTTCTGCACACTTTGCAACAGTTGCACCCAATTTTGGGGTGGCAGGTAAGTCACTCCATAGAATGGTTTCGCATCGGGCATCAGAAATACATTCAACGGCCAGCCGCCCCGTCCGCCCATGGCGTGGAGGGCATCCATATAGATTGAATCTACGTCGGGGCGTTCTTCTCGATCTACTTTGATACACACAAAACCAGCGTTCATCACCGCTGCCACTTGCTGTTTTTCAAAGCTTTCGCGCTCCATTACGTGACACCAATGGCAAGCCGAATAGCCAATGCTGACAATAATGGGTTTGTTTTCAGTGCGGGCTTTGGTCAAGGCTTCTTCTCCCCACGGATACCAATCTACGGGATTGTGGGCGTGCTGTTGTAAATAAGGCGAGGTTTCGTGAATGAGGCGATTGGACATAAAAAGTATAGGCTATATCAATTCTGGTTTATTTAACTACAAAACTTTCTCCATAATAAAATCTTGCATCAGAAATCCATCCCCGATGTCAATATCCTCATTACCAATCACTTTAAACCCTACTTTTTCGTAAAATCCTACCGCTTTGTTGTAACGATTGACGTTGAGTAACAAAGCTTCATTTTTGTTTTGAGCAGCAATTTCACCTACTCGATTAATCAGTGCTGCTCCTACGCCTTTGCCTTGACTGGCAGGAAGCAAATAGATTTTATGAATTTTTGTTTTGGGTAATCCATTGTAATTCAACTCATAAGAAGCATATCCCAAGTAACCACCTTCGTCTTGTGCCATCAAAAAAACGTGTCCTTTTTGCCGTATCTGTTCGGTCAACGAAGGAAGGCTATACATCCAATCCAACATGTAATTGATTTGTTTTTCCGACAAGATTTCTCCAAAAGTACTGGGCCAGGTTTGGTGGGCAATTCGGTTAATTTCTGGCAAATGAGATTCAGAGGCAACGATAATCTCTAACATTTTTACTTCATTTGGGTTTAAATGGAAAAACAGAAATTAGGCTTCAAAGTTCAAATATCTACAAAATTGACCGATGTACTCATTATCGGAGGTGGCTTGGCGGGACTCGTTAGCAGTATCGAACTCGCCCGTCGGGGTTTTTCGGTAAGTCTTATTGAGCGTAAACAGTATCCATTCCACCGCGTGTGTGGCGAGTATGTCTCCAACGAAGTACGACCTTATTTAGAAAGCTTGGGGCTGAAAATTAACGAATTAGGCGTTAAGGAAATACAGCACTTTTGCTTTACTTCTCCTTCGGGGCGAGCGTTGAAAACCGATTTGGATTTAGGTGGTTTTGGAATAAGCCGCTACAAGTTGGATTTTGAACTGTACAAATTAGCGCAAAGTTTGGGGGTGAATTTTGTGTTGGGCGAAACCGCAACCCT
>JBGAUP010000127.1:0-16015 GCA_044228585.1 Runella sp.
GTTGCCTGCGGACATTAGTTTCAACAGCTATCTTTCTATTTCTCCCGACAATGTGATTACTATTTTTGCCCCCAACCCCGAAGTTGGACAGAATATCAAAACGGCTTTCCCGATGATTGTGGCCGAAGAGTTGGACGCTGATTGGAAAACGGTCAAGGTTGTACAAGCCCATTTGGACACCAAAAAATTCAACCGTCAAGCGACGGCAGGGAGTGGTGCGATGCAACATTCGTGGGACCGACTTCGCACAGCAGGGGCTACGGCTCGACTTATGCTCATGGAAGCCGCCGCAAAACGCTGGAACGTGCCGCCCCATACGTTGACGACAGAAAATGGATTTGTCTGGCATAAAGAAACAGGGAAAAAGCTGAACTATGGTGCTTTGGCAACGGAAGCTGCGACATTGCCCGTACCTATGGAGATAAAGTTTAAGGAGAAAAAGGACTATAAACTGGTTGGAAAACCCATTCACAACGTTGATAATGCGGAGATAATTACGGGAAAACCGATGTATGGCTTGGACATTTATCGCCAAGGAATGTTGTTGGCCATGATTGAACGCCCGCCGTTTGGGACCAAAATAAAATCCGCCGAAACCGCCGCGGCGAAAGCCATGCCAGGTATTGTGGAGGTGATCGTTTTTAAAAATAAAGTAGCAGTATTAGGGAAGTCCACTTGGCAAGTGATGAATGCCCGAAAGACACTCAAAGTAGCCTATGAGCCTGACGAAGCGGTGGAAAGTACGACCGACCACGACCGCATCATGAAACAGTTGCTGGACAAAGCAGACGTAAAACCCTCACGCAAAGATGGAGAGGTGGAAACCATTCTAAAAACGGCGGCTAAGGTCATTAAGCGCGAGTACCAAGCTCCGTTTCTATCCCACGCTTGTATGGAGCCGATGAATTTTTTCGCGCACGTGCGAGAGGATGGGGTGGAGTTAATTGGCCCTGCGCAATTGCCCGAAGACACCCGAAAGAATGTCGCGAAATTGCTGGGCGTTGACATTGAAAAGGTGACACTTCAAATGACCCGCATGGGTGGCGGTTTTGGCCGCCGACAACGTTCGGACTATTCGATGGAAGCGGCGGAGCTGTCAAGTATGATGAAAGCCCCCGTGAAGGTAATGTGGACGCGGGAAGATGATATGCGAGGCGGACAGTACCGACCCGCGATGAGTTACCGTTTTGAGGCGGCATTGGATACTGAGGGCCATTGGATAGGCTACCGAATGCGCGGAGTGGGCGTTAATTCGGGCAACAGTACGCGCCCCGATCACTTTCCTGCGGGAGCAGTTCCCCATTTTCTGGTTGATTCCGTTGACCATAAATCTCCCGTAACCGTCAGTCCGTGGCGAGCACCTTCTGAGAATTTTTTGGGGTTTGCCGAGCAATCTTTTTTTGATGAAATAGCTACGGCGGCCAAACGCGACCCCATCGAATACCGTTTGGAGTACCTCGATAAAGCCCAAAAATCACCCGTAGGAGCCGTAAAATACGACATTGAACGAATGAAGGGTGTAATAAAATTAGTAGCAGAAAAATCAAATTGGGGTAAAAAGAAAGGAATATTTCAAGGTTTTAGCGCCTACTTTTCGCACGGCTCGTACATTGCGCAAGTGGCTGAAATAGAGAAAAGTAAAGGACGAATAGTATTAAAGAAAATTATCGCGGCCGTTGATTGTGGGGTAGTGGTCAACCTAAGCGGCGCTTACCAACAAGTAAAAGGAGGAATCCTCGATGGGATTGGTCACGCCATGTACGGAGAGGTAACGCTGCAAAACGGTGTTCCCGACCAAAAAAACTTTGATACATACCGCCTGATACGGATGAACGAAATTTTTGATGTGGACGTCCATTTTGTGGATAGCGCCATTAACCCGACGGGGCTGGGTGAACCTGCCCTGCCACCCGCCGCCGCTGCGTTTGCCAATGCTTTCTTTAAAGCTACAGGCAAACGCCTTTACAATCAGCCTTTTGTGAAAGAAGAGGCCATGAAGGGGGTGAAATTTGGGAAAATGGTGTGATGGGTTTTGTAAATATTGTAGGTTCGATGAACCTTTACAATTACTTTTTCTAACACCATAGCCCGAACAGTGCTTTTGTCAGTTATACTTTTAAAAATCGTCATTTCATGATAAAGCACCTTCTACTTGTTTTGTTTTTCTGCCTGTGTTTAGAAACAGTTTCGGCTCAAAACGATAACTTTTCCTTCGTTTTTATGACCGATATGCATCTACGTCCCGACCCCGTCGTGGACAAAGCATTCAATAAAGTAGTACAACGAATAGAGCAAATAAAACCTGACTTTGTACTCTCAGGAGGAGACCAGATTTTTGACATTATGCGGGGGAATCGTGCAAAGGGAGATTCACTTTTTACCTATTACATTGCTCAGACTCGTAGATTTAAAGTGCCAGTTTATAATTGCGTAGGAAACCACGATCTCTTTGGAATCTACGAGGAAAGCCCAGAGGACTCATCGCATCCTGACTATAAACTGGGAATGTTTAAGCGGTATTTGGGTGACCCCTACTATTCATTTGACCACAAAGGATGGCATTTTATTGTCTTAAACGTGCTGGATGTAGATAACTATAAGTACATAGGTAGAGTAGATGAAGCCCAGTTAAAATGGATAAAAGGCGATCTCAGTTCCGTAAAACCCGAAACACCCGTGGTGGTGGTCGCCCATATTCCTTTGGTTACAACTTATCACGACCTGTATCCTCCTCAAAACGGCTATTTATCCCAGCCCCCAGTTTCTAATCGTAACGAAGTCTTAGCCCTTTTTAAAGAACATAATCTCAAGTTTGTTCTTCAAGGACACATTCACTGGTTTGAGGACTTAAATATAGCGGGAAAAAACCACTACATCACTGGTGGCTCCATCGCTGGCCGACCATCATGGCGGGGTAATACCCATGGCTCAAGGGGCTTTTTGAGATTCAATGTATCTGGTGGCGGCGCTACTTATGAGTTTGTATCGTACGAGGATAAAGACTAACTTATGTGAAATAATTATTCAAAATTAGATTCTATTGATTTTCAGCGAATTACGCCGAGGTTGGTGTTTTCACCGCACGGGCGGCTTCGTAACCTTTTTTATTGCTTTCAACGGAAAAGAGCTGGCGGTGACAACATCACCAACTGGCAAACCAAATCTAATTGTGAATCTAAATCGTCATACCATGAACACACGAAATTGGTTTATTCTTTTAATCATTGCCATCGCAATTGTGGCAGCCTCTATTTCTCCTTTTTTTCCAGGGCCTAACAACGGAATTGTTCATGGTTTTGCCAAATTTACGCATACGCTGGGTTATGTAGGCTTGGTTTTTGTTCCGTTGAGTTTGGTGTGGCTTATCGTCGAAATCAGAAACAAAAAAGGTCAAAAACTCAATCGGTGGACAAATGGCTATTATCCTTCACTGTTGGCAATGGCACCCATTTATCTGTTTTTGCCCATGCAAATAGTTATAGGTATGCAGGAATCAAGAGGTATCAATTGGGAATTATTGCTCATTACTGTTGCTATTACGGCATTATTCACTTATCGAATCCAAAAGCTAAAATCAAAAACAGCTTACAGGTTCAATCCTGCACCCGTTTATATCGCATCTATTCCTCTCATTGCGCTGTTTACGTACGTGTTTGTGGTTGAAAAGGCAGCAGACAGAAGTCGAGAAGAAGTGATTCTCAAAACGGAACCGCTCATTAATGCAATAGAAGAATTTAAAACAGAACGTGGTTTTTATCCAGAGAAGTTAGCAGAGTTGGAGGGGAAATACATTCCAGAAATCCCTCAATTTAATATTATGGGCGTCAGAGCATATCAATATGAAAAGCGAAATGGTTCTTACGAGTTGTCTTTTGTACAGGATTGGCACTGGAATGCCACTGATGTAGTTGTCTATCACCCACTTGGACAAGACGCCATTAAAAGCAGTTTCCAAAAAAATCCCGCAGGTTATCCCAACTGGTTTTATTGGCTGGCTGATTAGAGGTTGATTTTGGGTAACTATTTAGCTGTATGCCTTAAGCTATAAGCCATAGGCTTTTTGAATACCTTTTTCGTAGAAAATACCAAAAAATAGCCTATAAAAGTGTGCCATCCAGCCTATTGCTTACAGCTTATAGCTAAATAATTACGATTTTGGTATGCAATACTCAAAATGACTCAATCTTATATTGTATCACTTTGAGACAATAACGGGTAAGCACAGGACGCTTACGGTATAACGTTAATATATTTTTGAACAATTAAAAGAAATGTCAGAGACATATCTAAACCAAAGTTCAAAAATGAAAAGACTATTTTTTACCGCCTGTGTTTTGCTTTTATGGGGGGCGAAGGTGTGGGCAAACGTCGTACTAAACCAACTCCAAGTCAACTACCAAGCCACGCCCTTAGGGATTGATACCCCGATTCCGCAGTTTTCTTGGCAAATGAAAGCCTTGGATGCCAAGCGAGGGTACAGCCAAAGTGCTTATCAAATTGTGGTAACCAACACCAAGAATCAGGTAGTTTGGGATACAAAAAAGGTAAGTTCTGACCTATCTCACGGGATTGAATATGCTGGGAGCAGCCTACAACCCACCACGCGCTACCAATGGAAATTGACCGTTTGGGATAATACAGGGAAATCAAATACAAGCAGTTCTTGGTTCGAAACGGGGCTAATGAACACGACTCTCTCGGCTTGGTCGGGCGCCGATTGGATTGGGGGCGGCGAAGAAGATATGGTACTATATGCGCACTATTTATCAGTGTTCAAGTTTGAATACGGTCTTCAGTTAGATAAAACCAGCAACACCACGAAAGCGGCTTTTGTCTTTGGCGCCAACGACCGCCGTTTGATGACCAAAGACTTGAACCTCATGGGCGTGACCAAAGGCAAAAACGAAAGTTATGTGGCTTTAGAATTAGATATTTCAAGCGTAAGTGACGCCCCTGACGGGCTGGCTAAATTGAATATTTATCGCGTGGGTTATACCAAAGAAGATAAAGCCGATGTCCCTTTTAAAAGTTTTGACATCCCACAAGCGTTGATAAATACCGCCAATAAATACGAAAAACACCAGCTATTGGTGGAATGTAACTTTGGTTTATTTGAGTTTTATGTGGATGGAAACAAAGAGGCCAACAAACTCAAAGACAAAGCCACACCCGCAGGCGGGGGAGGACGTTTTGGCCCTCGTGGACTCAACCTCAATCCCGTGGGAAGTGGCAACAACTACATTAGCTTTCCGATGTTGGGGGATATAGGTTTTCGTGTTTCGGAAGGACAAAAAGCATTTTTTTCGAGCGTGACGGTGCGTAATTACCGATTCCCGTCGAATCCTTTGTTTAGCGAAAATCTTCAAAAACAACCCTATTCGGGCATTTTTAAGTCACCAAACGTTAAAGTAGAAAATGGCCAATACGTAGTGAGCAGTGGTTTGGTAACAGCCGACCCAAGTCGAAATGCCGCTCCCATGCTTCGGACGACTTTTACGACGCAGTCTAAGCCAATTTCCAAAGCGCGGTTGTATGTCACTGCCCGAGGGATTTATGAAATGTTTCTCAACGGTAGCCGTGTTTCTAACGATTACTTTAACCCAGGTTTGACGCAGTACAACAAAACCCACCTATACCAAACGTATGATGTTACTTCTGGCATAAAATCTGGCCAGAAAAACGCCATTGGTGCATGGTTGAGCGAAGGTTGGTGGAGCGGAAATATTACGTTTAGCGGCGAAAACTGGAATTTCTTCGGCGACCGCCAATCGCTATTGAGCAAATTGGTGATTACGTATTCCGACGGTTCGGAGCAAATCGTTACTTCCAACCCTAAGGAATGGAAATTTTTTGGGGATGGCCCCATTCGTTACGGTTCATTTTTCCAAGGAGAAGTGTATGACGCCAACAAAGACGCAGCGATTCAAGGCTGGGCAACGGCTACTTACAACGACGCTGCTTGGAAACCCTCGGTAGTTGTGCCGTTGGACGGAACAGCGTTTAAGGGTACGGTTACCGATGCGCTGGGTCGTAAGTCATCGTTGGAATATGACGATTTCAAGTTAGTGGGGCAAATGGGTGAAAATGCCACGATTGTTAAAACGTTGACAGCCAAAAGTGTAGAAGAAGTTCGCCCCAAAGTATTTGTCTATGACATGACCCAAAACATGGTAGGTGTGCCACAAATTGCCATTAAAAATGGGCAAAAAGGGCAAGTAATCACCCTGCGTTACGCCGAAATGAAGTACCCCAATTTGCCCGACTACAAAGGCAACGAAGGCATGGTAATGATGGAAAACATTCGGGCAGCTTTGACCCAAGATTTGTACATTTTGAAGGGCGGCGACGAAGTGATTCAACCAAGATTTACCTTTCATGGGTATCGTTATTTGGAAATTACGGGCATTGACCAAGCGATACCCGCCTCTGACGTAAAAGGCTTAGTGATAAGTTCGGTGCTGGACTTGGCGTCGAGCTACGAAACATCCAATGCACTGGTTAATAAATTGTGGCAAAACATAACGTGGTCGTTGCGTAGTAATTTCTTATCCATTCCGACCGATACGCCCGCCCGAAACGAGCGAATGGGCTGGAGTGGGGATATTTCAGTTTTTGCCAAAAGTGCTACGTATTTGGCTCAAGCCAATCCATTTTTGCGTCGTCATTTGTTAGCCATGCGAGATATTCAACCTGAAAACGGTCGCTTTACCGACGTTGCTCCCGTGGGAGGTGGTTTTGGTGGAACGCTGTGGGGAAGTGCAGGAATCACCGTGGCTTGGGAAACGTATCGCCAATACGGTGATACTCAATTACTACGGGAACACTACGACGCCATGAAAAAGTACATCAATTTCTTGGAAACCAAGGTGGACAAAGCCACGGGGATTTTGAACGAAGGCCCCCTCGGCGACTGGTTGAGTCCTGAAAACAACAAAAATGACAATACCCTTTTCTGGATGTCGTATTTTGCGTACGACTTAGAAATTATGAGTAAAGTGGCAACGATTTTGGGAAAAACCGACGAGGCTGCTCAATTTGCCAAGCGTAAAGAAGAAATCAAAAAGACCATCAACGAGGTATATATTGATAAAAATACGCATCGTACCGTCAAATCGGGGGTGGTAGCAGCACGCATGGGGCCTCCAGGACCACAATCGGCCGAAACAAAATCGGACAAAGGCGTGCTTATGGATACCCAAGCATCGTACGCCATTCCGTTGGCGTTGGGGATGTTTGACGAAGTAAATAAGCCGTTTGCTATCAAGTACTTAAACGAAACAATTGAGCGTAAAAACAAAGACGATGGCGGCATCGAACGCCCAGCGTATTCACTGATGACGGGCTTTATTGGTACTGCTTCTATCTCGGAAGCGCTTTCCGATAACGGAAATCATGCCAATGCGTATCGGTTGGTACAACAAAAAGATTACCCTTCGTGGTTGTATTCGGTAGTCAACGGAGCGACTTCTATTTGGGAACGGTTGAACAGCTATACGGTAGAAAATGGTTTTGGGGGAAATAACAGTATGAATTCCTTCAATCACTACTCGTTTGGGGCGGTGGCTTCTTGGATGTACAATTATTCGTTGGGTATTCAACGCCATCCTGACAAAGCTGCTTTTAAAGAATTTGTGCTCAAACCAACTCCTGACCCCGACAAACGCATTACCTTCGCCAAAGGTTATGTGGACACGATGTATGGGCGTATAAATAGTGAGTGGAAATTAGAAGAGGGAAAATGGATATACAAGTGTACCGTTCCTGCCAACACAACAGCCTTGCTACATTTGCCTGCCGATAGTCTTTCCCAAATTAAAGAAGGGGGCAAAATCATCAGCCAATGGGCAAGTGTTCAGCAAGCCAACGGGGAAGTGATTCTGCCCTTGGGTTCTGGCAGCTACGTATTTGAAGTGAAATAGAGGCGTATTTCTTACTTTATTGGAACGGACATAAGCTTAGAGCCTATTTCATTAAGAGCATTTTCTTTGTAATAATTCCTTTTTGAGTTTGCAATTGATAAAAATACAATCCAGATGCTCCTAAATCATGGTGGTGAATCGTGATGTTGTGTTTTCCTTTTTCGTACCAGCCACTCATTCTCTTGACGAGTTGCCCCCAGTGATTATAAAAATGAAATACAACTTGTTCATTTTCTGGTAATACAAAGCCTATGCTCGTGCTTTGGTCAAATGGGTTCGGAGCGTTCTGAAACAATTGATATTCTTCTATCTCTACACCTTGGCGAGCAGCCGCTTCTGAGCCTGAAGATAACAGAACAGCCTCTCCTCCTTGGTCGAAAAGAGGGCTTGAGTAACATTGACAACTACTATTAATACCTACCATCGGTAGTAGCTGGTAAATTGCGGGTGCGCTAAAGTTGGAACTGGGGTCAAAATACATTTGGGCGTTTTGAGGCAGGTCAATCACTTGGGTTTGGGTAGTAAAGGGCAGTCTTTTTAGAATACGAATTCCTTTCCAAGCAGACATTTCGGAGAGGCTTAAAAAAGAGTTATCTACTTGCCATTTCAGTAGCCAACCCATCATGTTGCCATTATTATTCCATTCGAGGGTGGCATTGACAATAGCGGGTTCGTTTTGCAAATCAGGTTGCAAAGACCCTTGCCCACTTGGTGTCTGCCAAACCATGAGGGAAGGATGGGTTGGAGAGGGCTGGATACTTATAGGTTGCGAAAAATCGTTCGAAGTGAGCTGGAAACGCGTTCCGTCGGGCGTCACATGACCATTTACCCCAATAGGCTGATTATTATTATAAAACTTTACGGTACCTGTCAACATCAATAAATCATCTTGGTTTGCCAGAATGGTCAACAACCCAGCGGGCTGATTGGCATTGTCCAACAATACATACTGGCGCGCGTGGGATTCTTTATACGCAAGAAGGTTTTCAATACTTACGTTCTGCTCTCCGTGAGGCAGGAACGCAATTCTGATTTTGAATTTACGCCCATCTTTCTCTAAATCAAATGTCAAGACATTGTTGGTTCGGTCGAAATTGATATTAGTGACTTTTCCGTTGGGAACAGTTACCTTTGGAATTCCCGTAAAATCCACCATATAATAGGCTTCTGCTAACAACTGACCTGGTAATACCAACGCGCTTTTTTGGTATTGGTACCGAATACCAGATACGGGTTGTTCGTTGATTTTGACTTCGTAGGTGTTATCGGGCTTTTTCTTGGCTTCTACTACTTTTTCTGTATCACCATCCTTAAACGAAAACTTGGCACTGTTGCAGTTGATTTCACAATCGTAACTTTTGAGGGGTTGTAGGGGTACACCGTCGGCGTTGCATTGATAGCCCACTACGACGCATTTTTTGGTTACTTTGTCAATCACTTTATAAAAACGAACGTAATAATCGCCTACTTTCATGTGAATAAAAGGAGTAGAGGGAACTTCTACTGCCCCTGCTACTTTGGGAGGAACAGGCTCTTGTGGATTACTGTTGGGCAAATTCCCTGCCTTTGTTTTGATTTTGGCTGATTTGAAGGCTTCATGGATGACCAGCTCCATCAGTGGCAAGCGGTCTTCGGGGAGTAGTACTTTAGGCGGATAGTCCAAGTCCATAAGTCTTTCTTCTATCTCCAACCTTCGGGGTTTGATTCTTTCAAACTCTGCTGCGTGTTGAGCTTCTAATTTTTTTATGGCTTCGTTTTGTTTGGCAAGACTATCTTTCTGTTTTGCAATCTCTTTGTCAATTTTCTCAAGGCGTTTGTCTAATTTAGAATCTTTGGGAACGGTGACTCCCAAACTTTTTAGGGCTTTTTCATTTGCATCTAATTGGGTTTTGAGCTGTTTCTTCGCATCGCCAGTGGCAGCGGCATAATTTTTTTCGAGTTCCTTCCTTTTTTCTAACAAATCAATGGCTTTTTGAGTGCTATCGGCTTGGCTTCGAGCTTTTTTTAGATCTGCATCGAGCTTATTGAAGGTAGCCGTCAATTTGGCGAGTTCTTTTTTGAGGGCTTCAATTTCGGCGGCTTGGGCGGCGTTTTCTGCCTTTACTTTGTCGTTATATTCTTTGTTCTTCTTTTTGAGTTCTTCGGCGTTTTTTGCCAATTGTGCCATGATATTGGGGTCACCGATAATGGCATAGTAATCTTCTAAAAAGTGTTTGATAAAATCGTAGTAGCCCTCCGTAGCCCACGATTTTTCTTTCCATTCACTCGAACTGACCCCAACGCCAATCAATCCCTTGTTTCGTACTTCATCTTCGATACCTCGAACCATTGATTCACTATAACAAGCAGCAGCTACTAATTTTACGGCTTTGCCGCAAGAATCAATAATCGCAGCTACTTCTCTGGCAAATAAAATATCCTTGGATGCACCGCCTTTATTGATTGAAATGCCCCCGCTTTTATTGTTTTCTGGTGGAGTGTCAAGGCCAGTACCACCTATGCCGTGAGCAATAAAAGCAATCACTACATTTTTACATTCGGTATTACAAATAGCTGCCTTGAGCTTTTTTAATAAATCAGCTTTATCGGCGTAGTTTTGCTCGGTACGGGGTGGGTTTGCTCCTAAATCGCTGGTTTCTCCTGGTGGGCGTAGTACGGTGATATTGGCGCCTCCAGGAAAATAGCCCATTCCTTTCACAAATACATCGGTCGTTTTTTTGAAGAAGTCTTCGTCAGGTTTGTCACGAGCACCTTGAATGACAACAACGCACTCGCCTTTAGCGAAAATCGTAAGCGAGCCAAGAAGTAGTAAAATGACCCACATCAATCGGTTAGCTGAAGTTTTCATAACCGTAAGTGTTTAGGATTTTGGGAATAGCAAGAGAGAGGTGGGGAAGGGTAAAATCAAAAAAGAGGATATAAAGTTAAGTGAAAATATTTTAATTTTCCAAGAAAATATTAAATTATTTTACTAAAAAAAGGTGAATACTCTTAAATGAGGTTTTTCTAAATTCAAAAACCCTCTTAAACGAGGGTTTTTGTATTTAGAAAAACAAAAGCAGATACTAAGCGATAGCAGCTGAAAGCTGATCTTCTTTTTTGTCTTCTGGCAGTATAAATTTGGTTGGATTTTGGACTTTTTCGGGCAATAATGCGATGGACAATACCTCTTGTACTGTATCTACGTAATGAAAGCTAAGGTTTTTGATATAGTTGGCATTTATTTCTTCGACATCCTTACGGTTTTTGGAACACATAATGATATCGGTAATACCTGCGCGGCCTGCGGCTAAGATTTTCTCCTTGATGCCACCCACTGGCAATACTTTTCCCCGGAGGGTAATTTCCCCCGTCATAGCGAGGTGGGGTTTTACACGACGTTGGGTATAAATAGAGGCCATCGAAGTCAACATCGTAATCCCCGCCGAAGGTCCGTCTTTAGGAACAGCACCCGCTGGAATATGGATGTGTAAATCGTAATGGTTAAAGACGCGATAATCAATTTCCAATTCGTCGGAATGGGCTTTAAGATAAGAGAGTGCGGTCATGGCCGACTCTTTCATTACATCGCCCAATTGCCCCGATAAGGTTAGACCGCCTTTACCTCGACTCAAGCTTGATTCAATAAACAGAATTTCGCCCCCTACCGACGTCCAAGCCAAACCTGTCACTACGCCAGCATTGTCGTTGTCTTGGTACAAATCGCGGTCAAAAACCTCGGCTCCGAGCAATTTTTCAACGTGTTCGGCCTTGATTACCTTGGGATATTCTTCTTCGAGAGCAATGGATTTTGCCACTTTTCGAACTAAGGTACCAATCTTTTGTTCCAAATTTCGTACGCCAGATTCTCGCGTGTAATATTCGATGACCTTCAGAAGGGCTTTATCGTCAACTGCAAACGCTTTGGTATCTAACCCGTGATCTTTTCGTTGTTTAGGAACAAGGTATTTTTTTGCAATCTGCAATTTCTCTTCTACCGTATAACCAGTCAACTCAATGATTTCCATTCGATCGCGCAAGGCGGGGTGAATGGTCTCTAAAGAGTTGGCAGTAGCCACAAACAATACTTTGGAAAGGTCATACTCCACCTCTAAATAGTTGTCTGTAAAAGCGCTATTTTGTTCTGGATCAAGCACTTCGAGGAGGGCAGAGGCTGGATCGCCACGGAAGTCTGAGCCGACTTTGTCAATCTCATCCAAAATAAAGACGGGATTGGAAGATCCTGATTTTTTGATATTTTGAATGATTTTACCTGGCATGGCACCGATGTACGTTTTGCGGTGGCCGCGAATTTCGGCTTCATCGTGCAAGCCACCTAATGCCATTCGAATGTACTTCCGTCCGAGTGCTTTGGCAACCGATTTCCCTAAAGAGGTTTTACCCACGCCAGGAGGGCCATATAAACAAAGGATTGGGGCTTTTAGGCTATTTTTTAATTTTAATACGGCTAAGTATTCAATAATACGCTCTTTGACTTTTTCAAGTCCAAAGTGGTCAGCATCCAATACTTTTTGAGCGCGTTTGAGGTCGAAATTGTCTTTGGTGTATTCGCCCCACGGCAAGTCCACCATTAGCTCCAGATAGTTGAGCGTAACGGGGTAATCGGGAGCCATGGGATTGATCCGCTGTAATTTCTGCGATTCTTTTTCGAAATGTTTCTTGACGTTTTCCGACCATTTCTTTTTAGCAGCCCGAAAACGAATGTCTTCCAATTCTCGCTCGGGCGTCTCCATGCCGAGTTCGTCTTGTAGTACTTTGATTTGCTGACGCAAAAAATAATCGCGTTGTTGCTGGTCAATGTCTAAACTGGCCTTGCTTTGAATGTCGCGTTTGAGTTCAAGCATTTGAATCTCGCGCAGCATAAACTCCAGTAGCTTATTAGCTTGATCTGGAATTGTTGGCTTTTCGAGTAGTTCCTGTTTATCAGAAACTTCGGCATTTATATTGGAAGACAGAAAATGCGTCAAGAACGTTGGACTTTCGATATTATCCAACGCAATACGTGCTTCCTGTGGAATGTCGGGATTAAGTCTTAGAATCTTATGAGCGGAGTCGCGAAGCGACTGAATAAGTGCTTTTGATTCTTTTTTATTTTGGTTGGGAAAATAGTCTTCGATAGGCGAGACTTTCGCTATCATGTAAGGTTCTTCTCTTATGTAATCTTTGACGCGAAAACGCTGACGTCCCTGTAAAATAATGGTCGTATTGCCATCGGGTAGGGTAATCATCTTAATGATGTAACCCATAGTGCCAATGGCGTATAAATCGGTGCTGGTAGGTTCGGCTTTGTCTTGATTCTGTTGGGCAATAACCCCAATGATTCGGTCACCTTTATAGGCTTTTTTTACTAATCGTATGGATTTCTGACGGCCTACGGTGACGGGTATTACCATCCCTGGAAATAAAACAGTATTGCGTAGCGGTAAAATAGAAAGTTCTTCGGGCATTTCGATAGGCTCATCGTCGCCTTCGGGACCTCCTAACGGTAAAATTTCGAGGCTATCCAAATCTGAGTCGGCCAACATCAGTCTGGTATATAGTTCATTTGGGTCAAGATTCATACGTGGGGCTGCCAATTTGACAGAAAAGTTTGGGACAAAATAACGAAAAAATTGAATGGCTGATGAAATTACGTACTAATAATGCAGATAATATTTTACAAAAGAAAAAAATCTAAAAAAGCCCCCGGAAGTCCGAGGGCTTTCGTATGAATATCGATTTGGGAGGATGATTACATCATGCCGCCCATACCGCCACCGTGCGAGTGACCACCCGCGCCAGCACCAGCATTTTCTTCTGGCTCGTCAGCAATCATACATTCGGTAGTCAACAACATACCAGCAATAGAGGCTGCGTTTTCCAGTGCCAAACGAGTTACTTTCTTAGGGTCAATGATACCCGCTGCGGCAAGGTCTTCGTAAGTGTCATTTTTGGCGTTGTAGCCATAGCCGCCTTTGCCTGATTTTACATTATTTACGACTACCGAACCTTCGCCACCGGCATTAGCTACGATAGTGCGCAATGGTGATTCCAAAGCCTGACGGATGATATTGATACCCGTGATTTCGTCATCATTAGAACCTACAACAGCATCTAACGACTCAATAGCACGAATCAACGCTACGCCACCACCTGCTCTGATACCTTCTTCGGTGATGGCAGCGCGGGTTGCGTGAAGTGCATCATCCACACGGTCTTTCTTTTCTTTCATTTCAACTTCGGTAGCAGCACCAATATAAAGGATAGCTACACCGCCCGACAATTTCGCCAAACGCTCTTGGAGTTTTTCGCGATCGTAGTCAGAAGTTGTATTTTCAATTTGTGATTTGATTTGGTTTACGCGTGCTTTGATGTGCTCTTGCTCGCCCGAACCGTTTACAATGGTTGTGTTGTCTTTGTCAACGATGATTTTTTCGCAGTGACCCAAGTAAGAAAGGTCAGCATTCTCCAATTTGAAGCCACGCTCTTCGGCGATTACTGTACCACCAGTCAAGATAGCAATGTCTTCCAACATGGCCTTACGACGGTCGCCAAAACCTGGAGCTTTTACGGCACATACTTTCAAGGCACCACGGATTTTGTTTACTACCAAAGTAGCGAGTGCCTCTCCATCAACATCTTCAGCAATAATCAACAAAGGACGGCCTGTTTGTGCTACTCCTTCCAACACAGGAAGCAATTCTTTCATAGAAGACACTTTCTTCTCCGAAATCAAGATGAAAGGTTTCTCTAATTCTGCTTCCATTTTCTCAGCGTTGGTCACGAAGTAAGGTGACAAATAACCACGGTCAAACTGCATACCTTCTACGGTTTTTACTTCAGTTTCAGTACCGCGAGCTTCTTCTACCGTAATAACACCTTCTGTACCTACTTTCTTCATGGCGTCGGCAATCATGTTACCGATTTCGTCGTCGTGGTTAGCAGAGATAGTAGCTACCTGAGCAATTTTGCCGAAGTCATCCCCTACGCTTTCGGCTTGCGCTGCAAGATTGGCAGTTACGGCCGAAACCGCTTTGTCAATACCGCGCTTCAAATCCATTGGGTTGGCACCAGCAGCTACGTTTTTAGAGCCAATGGTATAAATAGCTTGCGCCAATACAGTAGCGGTAGTAGTACCGTCACCAGCGGCATCAGCCGTTTTAGAAGCAACTTCTTTCACGAGTTGTGCACCCATGTTCTCCATCGCATCTTTCAATTCAATTTCTTTGGCTACTGTTACACCATCCTTGGTGATGGCTGGAGAGCCGAATTTTTTGTCAATGATGACGTTACGGCCTTTAGGACCAAGGGTTACTTTAACGGCATTGGCAAGGGTATCTACGCCTTTTTTTATCTTGTCACGTGCTTCGGTATCAAAAAATATTTTCTTAGCCATTGTTTTACAATAAGTTAATTGTTAATTATTATTGGTTAATAGGGACAGAAGGATTACGTGTTAAAATGCCAATGGCGGATATGCCATTAACAGTTAACAAATAACCATTAACCCTGTTTAGATAATAGCGAAAATGTCAGATTCGCGCATTATGAGGTACTCCTGACCATCAACGGTGATTTCAGTACCCGCATACTTACCATAAAGGATGGTATCGCCTACTTTGACAGTGATGGGCTCGTCCTTTTTTCCAGGACCTACCGCTACTACTGTACCGCGTTGGGGTTTTTCTTTAGCAGTATCTGGGATGATGATACCAAAAGCGGTTTTTTCTTCGGCAGGGGCGGCTTGTACAAGCACGCGGTCTGCGAGGGGCTTTACATTTACTTTTTCTGCAACTACTGACATAATTATCAGGGGTTTTAATGGTTTTACAAATAGATGAAACTTACCGATAAGTTTTTCGGGGTCAAAGGTATCATTTTCTGTGCCAGCACTTAATGTTGGACAATTGACTGACATTTTTGCAGTTTTTGGAGTAAGTTATAGGTATAAACTGTCATATTCGGAATAATCATTGGCCTTTTTGTTATTTTTGTTAAGTTTTATTTGGCAGTATTATTTTTTTTAGTAACTTGGGTTTTCATTAAAGTAGTTAGTATTGAGTAGGTAGTATTGAGAAAGCTTGGGTCTCTCAGTATCAAAACGTAACTTAATCACT
>JBGAUP010000128.1:0-16455 GCA_044228585.1 Runella sp.
CCTCCTCCTACACATAAACTCGTATCTGGCCCAAGCGAGTAGGCAGGTGGCTGCCGCATTGTAATTTGGGTAGTTCCTCTTGAAAAACATTGCCCCTCTGTACCATTTAATGCAAAAACCTGATAGTTTCCTGAACCTCCGTTTGGCTGTAATGTAACAGTCTTAGTTCGAGCAATGAGATTAGCTCCCCTAAACCATAAATACTGCTCTGCTTGTACTCCTGCATCGAGTACCAGCCTATTGACACAGGTATCTATCGGCGACCTCAGTTTAATTGGGTCTGGGGTGGCAATGATGGTAATACGTTGGGTAATCGTGGTATCTTTACATCTGTTCCGCAGGGTTAGGCTTACAGTGTATGTACCTGGCATTCGATACGTGTGCTGCACTTGTTGATTTTGCCCTGACATAGGTGCAGAGCCGTCACCAAAGTTCCACGTGTAGGTATCTTTGATAGGGTCACAAAGCGGAGAAGCTTGGAAGTTAGTTGCCTGATTGGAACAGGTATCGGCGTAAGTAAAGCCTGGCCCTGTAGAAGGTTCGGTAAAGTTTTGGACAAAGTTGGGTAAGCCTAACTGACTAAATTTTCCACCTAAGAAAATCCCATTTCTGACAAACAATACCTCTTCTTGAGAGTCTTCGTCGGGGTCGTTGATAACCCCTAAGTACTGACTGTCTTTGATAGCCAAATAAATTCTTCCATCGGAGCCTATTTGCAAAGCACCATAGACCTGCGTCGCCGAACTGTCTATCAGGATTTTGGAATCGGCAATCCGCGTAGAGTCGCCTGTAATATCAAACTGCCAAAGTTTAGACAGCGTGGTATCGGTTGAGCCTTTTTGGAGGGAAACGTACATTTTAGTTCCATCGGGCGAGAACTCTACCCCGTAGGCTTTGGGGGGAGCTGGCCCTAAATCAATGGTGATTGGCCCCGTAAGACGCCCCGTAGAATCGTTAAAATTATAAATTTGAACCAGATTGCGCGGAGGACCTGGTACCACGACCGCCAAACGACGTATCCCCGTACTATCGGCTGTTGAAAACTTCATGTAGCCCTCGGCTTTAGTAGTGGTATCTTGTACCGCTCCCAATGGAAATACACCAGATTCCTCCAATCCTGTTTTAGTTGCGTGATAAATTCTAAATACATTGCTATTATAATCGTGCGTTACTACCCAGTAGGTGGAATCACGGTCATTGCGAACCGAAGCAATTCGTTCGGTAGTATTGCCATTGAGTACTACATTTTTTTCTACCACTTCTCCTTTACCTCCATTCCGACGCATATCCACCACACTATAACTAAACTGCTTTTTACCGTTGATTTCGGAAGTAGTAAAAACGTAATACAAATATTCACATCCTCGACAGGTGGGTTGAGGTACAATCAGGGCAGATTGAGTAGAATTGGGACTCCCTCCGAGCGCCGTTGTATCACCTCCCTTAGAAGGCATGACTGCCCCATTTTTATCATAAATTTTTACCCCGTCGGTATAAAACAACAGTTGGCCTTTGGAATTAGAAATAGACGAAGTACCTTCAGGGGTTTTGATTTGACCATCCGTAATGGGCTGAGGACTCCCGCCTGCAAAGTCGAGTCCTGCATTATTCCCAAAAAACCACTTTGCTCCTTCCTGCGCCACAGGCTCCAAACATACTTTGACATTGATACGGTCTTCGTAGGTACAGCCATCTATGTTTGTAACTTCGACCGAATAACAACCCGAACTATCCACGCGTAAGGTCTGCGTGGTATCTCCTTTCGGAAACCACATATATTTGACTCCATTGGGGGCATTGCCTGGGTAGGGATTAAGAATGAGTTTCCCTAAGTCTTCCTTACAAATCATGGTGTCGCGTCGCCAATTCTGAAACTGCGGAGGCGGTACACCAATCGTAATCATTTTGGTGACTGTCTCTTGTATTCCATTGACGGTTCGAATAAGCGTAACGAGCTTTACACCAGGGGTTTGATAGACGTGCTTGGGGTTGAATTTAGTAGAAGTATTGGCCGCGCCCGTTCCTGGGTCGCCAAAATCCCACTGCCAAGCCGTGGCGGTTTTGAGCGTATCCACGAAGCTAACGGAGTCGGCACCACACTCTACATCAGGAATACACAGTTTTCCCTTGACCTCAAACGGAGCCTGTGCCAGCACTCGGCCAGACAAAGCCATAAGCAGTATCCAGCCCCCAATTATTGAAAGAAATATGTGCAGTTTTTTTCTCATTGGTTCATTCTCTTTCTCCTCTTCCTCAAATCTTATGCCTAATTTCAACACATTCTTCAGCAAAGTTGTTTACGCAGGTTTGAATAGAAACGCTGCAAATAGTCTTACAATTTTATTTTGGTCAATCTTCTGAGTGTTCAGTTATATAAAAACGAAAAAACCTTACCGAAAATTTTATACAATTTCTCAGTAAGGTAGTAAAATCTATTGAAAAAAAGACGCAGGGTCTAAAGGCTTTTCAAATATGCCATACTTTGGGGTACTTGTTGCATGGCACCTAAGTTTTCGTCTTCGATATAAAAATATTTGATGGCACTTTTGCGAGCAGCTTTTAAGATGGCAGGATAATTAATCTGCCCTGTTCCCAATACCACGCAATTCTCATTGGGAGTACTACCCGCCTTACTCGGAGGAACACCTATTTTGAGGTCTTTCAGGTGAATCAGCTTAAATCGTTTAGGATATTTTTTGAGCATCGCTGCTGGGTCTTGGCCTGGCAAGTGCATCCACACTACATCCATTTCAAAAAAGACTTGGTCAGGATTCGTGTTTTTTACGATATAGTCGAAATAAGTTCCTCCTTCGTAGGGTTCAAATTCAAAACCATGGTTATGGTAGCAAAAAGTCAGCCCATTCTCGTTGAGCATTTTGCCAAAACGGTTGAAATCTTCTACGGTTTTTTGGGCCAAAGCCAAATCCATGGGACCTTGATGGGGGACCGAACCAATTCTTACAAACTCAGCCCCCAAGGTTTTTGCATTTTGAACAACCATCTCGCTTTTGTTCATCAAGTCGTTGTAGCCCACCCCCAAACTTGTGCAGCGCATTCCACGGGCATCTAACAAGGCACGAAGTTCCGTGGCCGTTTTTCCGAATAGATTGGAAAACTCAATGTTGGTAATACCCATTGCCTTTACCTTATCGAGAGTACCAGGCACGTCTTTGGCAAATTCATTCCGAAAAGTGTAAGACACGGCTCCGGGCGTATCTTTGAGCAGTTTACCGAACTTTTGGGCATAAACCGTTGAAAATAGACTTATTAAGGCCCAAACAAATAATAGATTTTTCTTTTTCATATAGTGGGTTGAATCGTTTCTTACTTTGTGAGTTTTGCCTTACGAAGACTCTTACCCAAAGAATCTACTTTGCCTTAATGTCAGTTTGCCCAACTATGGCCCCTAAACTCTCTACCCCTCTTCATAGTTCATATCTTTCGTAAAGGTTTCGTCTAAAAAATGTAGAGCAACCAAAGAGATAACAACCACACCAGCCCCAATCGCCAACGCGCCGTAAGTCACTCCCAACGAAGGTTTCAATAGCACAAAAATTGCCGCCAATGGAATCGTAGCACCTCGCACAAAGTTAGGTACGGACGTGGCTACCGTTGCCCGAAGGTTTGTTCCAAAAAGCTCGGCAGCCAAAATAATAAAGAGCGTCCAGTAGCCGTTACAAAATCCCAAGCAAGCGCACAAAACGTAAAATTGAGTCGTATTTTGAACGGGAGCCAACAAATAAACAAGCATCAGAGAAAATGACAGTAAGATGAAAATCTGAATGGCTCTCTTTCGGCTTTGGAGGCGTTGACTCAAAACTCCACTCACAATGTCGCCAACGGCTTGCCCCGAAAAAGCCAGCATGACTGCTTTTCCTGCAATGATAGGCTCGCTCAGCCCACGACTAAGGCCAAATTCGGGCGAAAAAGTGATAAGAATTCCAACAACAAACCACAAAGGAACACCCACCAAGATAGAAAGAAAGTACTTGGCAAAACGGGTTTTGGTGAACAACATTCCGATGTTGCCTCGCTTTACTTTTTTTTCTTTCACTTGCACAAAAAGCCCCGATTCAAATACGTTGACTCGTAAGACCAGTAACAACAGTCCTAAACCTCCTCCTACGTAGTATGACATCCGCCATTCAAATAAATCCGCCACAAAGTAGGCCAAAATCCCTCCCAGTACACCCATGGTAGCTACCAACATCGAGCCATAACTCCTCAATTGTTTGGGTAAAATTTCCGCTACTAAGGTGATTCCTGCGCCCAATTCGCCCGCCAAGCCAATGCCTGCAATGAAGCGTAAAACGGCGTATTGGGATAGATTGGTTATCATTCCATTGGCGATATTGGCCAAAGAATACAATAAAATAGAACCAAAAAGTACCGACAATCGGCCTTTTTTATCGCCTAAGATTCCCCAAATGACCCCACCAATCAACAAACCAGCCAACTGCATGTTTAGCAAAAAAACGCCTTCGGGCAAGAGTTGATCGCCCACGACTCCAAGTGCTTTGAGACTGGGTACGCGCACCACACTAAATAAAAACAAATCGTACATATCCACTAAATAGCCCAAGGCAGCGACTAAAACGGGAACTTGAAGGAGGTGTTGTAAGGTAGATTTTTGAGAGTGGGACATGATAAAACTGAAAATGTAAAATCGAAAAATAATGAACGTAAAAATAGCCCTCTTTTTTAGGGAGGGCTATATGGCTCAATGAGTTGCTATACTTTATCAGGAACTACGAAAGGTGCACGATATTTGCGCGTAAGCATGGCGTTGGCTTCTTTATCTCCCACAAATTTCTCCGTAGTGGGGTCAAATTTGAGCTTGCGGTCTAAACGATACGCAATGTTGCCCAAGTGCGCTAACGACGCCGACAAATGCGCTGTTTCTACGGGGCCATTCAATAGCTTCTTATCCTGAGCCCGCACCGCGTCTATAAAGTTTTTATAGTGATCGCCGCCTTCTTTACGAGCAGGGCCTGGGGTACGCTCACGCCCCAAATAGGTTTTATAGTCGTTGTACCCATTGATAACCATGTAACCTTTATCACCGTAAAAAAGATTTCCTACTTCCACCCCGTCTTCTTTGTTGGTCATCCACGGGCGCACTTCTACTTCGATTACTTTTTTCTGTTTTGGATAAATATAGGTGGACGTCAACGTTTCGGGGGTTTCTTTGCAGTCGTTCCACAAAAACTTACCTCCCGCCGACGTGATTTCTTCGGGCAAGCCTACGTCTAAGCCCCACATCGCGAGGTCGGTTTCGTGAATACCCTGATTCCCAATGTCGCCGTTGCCATAATCCCAAAACCAGTGCCAATTGTAATGCACGTAATTTTTGCTGAACTCGCGGGTTTGCGCGGGGCCTTGCCACAGGTTCCAGTCCAGCCCTTCTGGTACAGGCGAGTTGGGCTGATTGCCAATATCAGGTCGCCACTTGAATATCAAGGCACGGGCCATGTAAACGTTTCCAATCAATCCGTCGCGCAGGTGTTTGATGGCTTCTTGAATCGCCACAGAACTCCGCAATTGCACGCCATGTTGCACAATACGGTTATATTTAGTAGCCGCTTCAACAAGTTTACGACCTTCAAAGACATTGTGGCAAGCTGGTTTTTCTACATATACATCCTTACCCGCCTGGCACGCCCAAATCGCCGCCAAGGCGTGCCAATGGTTGGGGGTTGCGATACTCACGGCATCTATGTCTTTGTCTTCATAGACTTTCCGCAGGTCTTGCTCGGTTTTTACTTTTTTGCTATACGTTTTTTCAAACTCTGAGGCACGGGTTTGGAGTATTACGTTATCCACGTCGCAGAGGGTGGCTACTTCGACATTGGCCAATTTGGAAAAACCTGAAATGTGGTCTTTGCCACGGCCATTGATACCGATTACGGCTACGCGCACGCGGTCGTTAGCGCCAAAAGCGCTGGCGGGAATGATGGTAGGAATGCCCAAAGCCGCCGTACCAGCCGCCGCAGTTTTGATAAACTCACGACGTGTGAAAGGTGTGTGTTTCATTAGTGTGTCAAGGGTTTGTATTTTTTTACTAAGAAAAAAAATTGGTATTTATACTTATAGTGTGTCAGAGTCGCGCCAGCGTCAGCCCGCCATCCACCATAAACACCTGCCCCGTCGAATACGGAAACGCCCCCTCGGCAATGACCGCCACGGCTTTTCCAATGTCATCGGGATACCCCCAGCGAGGTTGCACAGTGAGACCCTCTGCAATAAGTTTATCGTATTTGGCCGCTACGCCCGACGTCATATCGGTTTTGATAACTCCCGGGCGTACCTCATAAACAGGTATGCCCACTTCTCCCAATCGGGTCGCAAACAACTGAGTCATCATTCCCAAACCAGCTTTGGCCACGCAGTATTCGCCACGATTTACGGAAGCTACTGTGGCTGAAATGGACGAAATGGTAATAATACTTCCTTCAAAATCAGCGTCTGCTTGCTTTTGTTCCATCATCCAATTGGCCACGGCCTGCGTCAGAAAATACGTCCCTTTCAGGTTGGTATTGAGCACATAATCAAAGCTTTCTTCCGTTGCTTCCAAAATATCAGCTCGAACTTTCGGGGCAACGCCCGCATTGTTGACCAGCACATTGAGTCGTCCAAAATGGCTTTTTATTTTATCCAACATAGCCGTACGCGCCTCCGCCGAAGCAATGTCTCCCTGACAATAGATGACCTCGGCTCCCAACGTTCGCAGGTATTCCAATACATCGCTGACCGCAGCTTCATCGCGTACTCCATTGATAGCCAAATCAAATCCTTTTTTGGCCAACTGCTCCGCAATACCCAAACCTATTCCGCGGCTTCCGCCCGTGACAAATGCTGTTTTTTTCATAGCCCTAACGGCTTTCTGTTAATCGTTAGTTGTTAACCTTTAATCGGTTTATTTATGCTTTGCCTTTTACTACAACGCCTCTTTAATCGCTTTTAACTCTTCCGCTTCGGGGCGTTTTTTGTAGTAAGGATCAAGAGGGTAGCAACCTGAAATCAAGCCGTGGCGCGGAGCCGTGGTACAGTCGGAGAAAGTACGGCAAATGAGATTTCGCGTCAGGCTTTTTCCTTGCAGCATATCGTCGGGCATCGAAGGGTACGAAAGCACCATGCGCCCAAAGCCCACGCTATCGGCCATGCCGTTACGCAATACATACTGCGCGACATTTGGCAACCACTCTTGCAGATACGAGTAGCCCGAACCAATAATTACCAGTTCAGGGAATTCGGCTTTCAGTCCTGCCGTTACGTCAATTTGGCGCTTCACTCCCGTAAACGGTTCTTCGGGAGGCAAGTAGCCATCCGAAGGAGGAAATAAAGCGGGGCGTGTAAGGTGAGGCGTGTAGTACGGACTTCCTCCCGTCACGCATATCAGTTGAATGCCAAGTTCTTGCGCCAATTTCAAAAACGCTTTAGGCTCTTCCAAATCCACCGATAAACCATCTTTCTGTGCTCCAAACGCATACGGATACACCTCCATTTGCTCTGGCTCACCTTGGTCATTCGTTCCTTTTTTGAACGGGATAAAATCGAACGCGCTCAAACGAATCCCCATTTCCAGCCCTGGTGCAGCCTCTTTGATGCCAGCGACGATGTTTCGGAGGTAACGGGTACGGTTTTCAAAGCTACCCCCGTACTTGCCGTCGCGGTCGATGGCACTTAAAAACTCGTGTCCCAAGTAGCCGTGGCAATGCTTTATATCCACAAAATCATAGCCTGCTTTTTGGGCCAACACCGCCGCTTTTACGTACATCTCAATGATTTCGTCCACTTCATCGTCCGTCAATACGGGATGGTCGGCTTCCATGCCAAATTTTTTATTCAAAAATGGATGCGAGTACAAAATCTTTGACTCAAATTTTTTGTGGCTGTTGGGTTTGCAAAAACGCCCCGAGTGCGTGAGTTGCAGGCCAATCACTAAGTCGTCGGTCGTGCCAAATTTTTCAAGGTGTTTGTCTAAAATCAGTTGGCTCAATTGAACAAACTCTTCAAAATTTTCTTCGTTCATTACCAACTGATTAGGATTTGCTTTGCCCTCGTGGCATACCGCCACGGCTTCGCAACCAAACAGCAATTTGGCGCCACTAATGGCAAATTTTACCCAACGATTTTTCGTAAATTCAGAAGGTTTTCCGTCAAGGGTTCCATCCCAGCCTTCCATGGGCAAAATACACAGGCTATTTCCAATAGTTTTACCTGATTTGAGGGCTATTTTCTTCGCAAAAGGGCTTTCGGAAGGAGGTAATAGGGTTTCGTCAAACGCCAAATCAATATGGCTATTTTCTAAATGGTTCTTTAAATCAGCCGTCGTTTTTAGCTGGGCGACTCGGGTATATTTGGGTTTGTATTTTCCGCTGCTCATGGGAGGTTTGTTATCCGTTGGTTGCATTTAATTCTACACAGAGTGACACTCAGGTTGACACAGAGTTCCACAAAGATTATTTTACACAGTTCAAAAAGGCGTAGTACGGCTCATTGTTAATAATGCGTTGCAGATACAATGCCGCTTCACGAATGTGATAATCACCCCACATACTCGACTCGCCGTACGGGATTTTACTACCTTCTGGTACATAATCCCAACCATTTGGACGGTGGTAAATCGAGTGTAGTAATAACCCTTGGTGCGTAGCCTCAGTACTTAAATAAGGTGTTTGCAACAATGTGTTCATCACGGTTAGTCCCGTTTGCCAGTACCGCTGTCCATCAGCCGCGTCACCTCTATCCATCAAATACTTACCCAACCGCAATAGACCTTGTACCCCGATGGCTGCCGCAGAACTATCCACAGGCTCGTGATCGTTGATAGGTTCGGCATGACGGTCGAGGTAATTGCCCAGTTTGTGTAAATTCGGTGCACCAGTATCCCAATAAGGCACTCCATCGGTAGGGGTATGTTCGATAAAAAAGTCGCAGGTAGCGCGGGCTGCTTTGAGCATCATCGCTTCAATGGCTGTACGCCCTCCCAACTGCTCCAATGCCTCGTCTGCAATGCTTGAGAGTGCTTCCAACTGCTCAGGAAACCCACACATCGCCCAAGCCAAGCCGCGCGTCCAAGTACTGAATCCTGTGTAGCCTTGTTGAGAATTAGGGCATCGGAAGTTGCCATCTTTGGTATTAAAAACACTTTCGTGCGCCGTACGGCCCCACATATCGTACGAATCGCGACCTTCCCCGTAATACACCGCATAATCGGCCGTGGCTTTGATGTGTTGTAATGCGCGTTCGAGGAGGTTTATTTTAACGTCGTTTTCACCTTGAAATACGTGTCCCAATTGATGGCTCACCACCAAGGCACGGCACGAGCGAATGGTATCAACAAACAACGAATGTGGTCCATTAAATGAGTGAATAAACCCGCCACTTGGGCTGCCGTCGCGGCCTTTGATGGTCGTCCAGCGGCTTGCCTGCACCGCACCCGAAATTTTCAGCGCCAATTCGTAAAAATTTTTCTCCCACTCATTGAAAGGGATTTTGCCTTCGTGCATCAATCGCAGCAAATTGCCGTAGGTACTGACGTTGTTGAATCCGTGGTCGTGGACGCCAATGTGGCTTACGTGCGGCGCCATCACCGACAATGTATTTTTACGACCATAGTCCAAAAATTCTTCGTCGCCCGTGGCGTCAAACTGCAAAATAGCCGACCCAAACTGGAAGCCTTGCGTCCATTCGGTCCAGCCACGCGTGGTGTATTGGCCTTTTACGGTAAAAACGGGCGAGCCTTTGGCCACGTCGTATTGCTGGGCAATAGAGCGGATTTTTTGCGCCGAAAGCGCCCAAAAGTCGTGTAGTTTGGCTGATAAATCAGAAGGTGTAAGGGTGGGGTTAATTTGAATCATTCGGTATAAAAAGCAGTTTTACATTGGTCATAAAACTGCTTTCTCCCAAAAATCTACTTTGTTTTTCCTGAGTTCCGTTACCATTCTAAGCGTTGATTTTCGTTAACTAACACCGATTTTAGTTTTTCATACGGTAGTTTTTGGGGCGAAACGTTGTTTTCAATTGCCAACACTGCCGCCGCCGCCGCTGATTGTCCCAATATCATAAACACAGGCTCCATCCTGATAGAACCATAGGCGATGTGCGAGCTTGATACACACACGGGGACTAACAAATTAGCACATTCGGCTTCTTTGGGTAAAATGGCACCGTAGGCAATCGAATACGGCTTGTCGGGATGGACACCAATGTCTCCTTCGTTCTGAACATAGACTTCGGGGCCGCCTTCCGCTTTGGTCACAAAACGCTGCGCATTATGAGAATCAAGCGAATACGACCCCATTCCGATGGGTTGTGGGACGTTGGTTTTACCCAAGGCATCGGCTTCAGTCATCACAAATACGCCCTTCATGCGTCGCGCTTCGCGAATGTAAAGTTGATGCGGCCAGCCGCCATTGTCTTTAAATTCATCTTTGGGCAAGCCCCACTGCTTCATTTTTTCTTGCACGTCGGCAGGAACTCGAGGGTCGTTTTGCAGAAAATACATCAACCCTTTTTGGTATAATTCGTGGTCTTTGATGATTTGCCTGCGCCGCTCATAACTGGCTTCTGGGTAATCGTAATTTTTGCCAATGTAGTCGGTACTAAAAGGACCGTGGTTATTGGTATCGGTTTTCTGGTTGGGAATAGGGTCGTATTTGTCGAAAGTTTCACGCCAGCCCGTTGCAAACACCCTTGCTAACAACTCATAGCGGTCAGGATTATAGCCTGCGGGCTTCGCAAAAGGAATACGATTATCGGGATGATTGCTCAGACACATCCGAAAACAATAGGCTTGTAGTTTTTTGTCGCCCGAACCATTTTCGCCTGGCTGCTCGGCAGAGATTTCGGGTAAAAGACCACTGTTGGGGTCGTTCGCAATTTTGTAAGGACTTACTGGTTTTTTGAAATAATGACCGTGTTGAAAAACGCCCACTTGTACGCCGTTCCATTTTTCACCATAGACACTGTTGGCTTCTCGCCCTACGTGGTAGCTTACGCCTGCGGCTGCCATCAGGTCGCCTTCGTAAGTGGCATCAATAAACATTTTTCCCTCATACACATTCCCACTCAAAGTCCGAAACGAGGTGATTTTCTCCGACTTTTTGGTAACTCCCTTGGCCGAACGGTCAAGCCACTCGTTGCGATAAACCGTCAGGCTGTTTTCTTTGACAAAATCCTCAAAAACTTGCTCGGCAGCGTGGGGTTCAAAAATCCACATCGTGCGGTTGGCCCCATCAATCGCTGGCGTGCCTTGGCCTTTGTTGCCGTATTCTTCTTTCTTTTGCCATTGCCACGATTCAGGCTTTTGGTAGTGCTGATACAAACGATGGTAAAACTCACGAGAAAGCCCGCCGATTACTTCTTTGTTTCCAGTATCGGTAAAGCCCAAACCACCCGACGACAGCCCGCCGAGGTGTTTGTCGGGCGATACCACAATCACGGTTTTTCCCATTTTTTTGACTTGTACTGCTGCCGTTATTGCTGCCGAAGTACCGCCGTAAATAATCACATCGGCTTTGTAAGTTTTTAAGGGAGTATGATGGCGATAACTTGGGAATAAAATAACCGCCGCAAGTAGCCACAGAAAGGTGTAGTGTTTTTTCATGTGAAGGATTTGTTAGCTTTTAAAGTACAGCATCCTTATTTTTTAATCTTCTTGGTTCCCGTTTGGGTTTTAAAAAAACGGAACTAATCAGTATAATCAGGGCAGATTTTGACTTTACGAAGCATTATTGAACCCTAAAATTACAATTTGCGATGGTCAAACACCTATTTCTATGCCTGCTGAGTGTCTTCCTAATTCAAGCCTCGGTAGGCTACGCCAACACTCTCACGAAAGCCAAAAAGCCCCTCGTTGTTTTTGTCTGTGGCGACCATGAGTATAGCGGAGAGGAAACACTCCCTTTACTTGCTGCCGAGTTGGAAAAAAACTACGGTTTTCGGACCAAAGTCATTAAATCTTATCCTGACCAAAATGCCGAAAAAAACATCCCTGGCTTAGAAGCCCTCGAAGAAGCCGACTTGGCCGTATTTTTCTTGCGGTGGCGTCAGCTTCCTGCCGACCAGCTCGCTCACATTGACAAATACATGCGTTCGGGCAAACCTATGATGGGTTTTCGTACCACCACTCACTCGTTCAATTTTCCCAAAGGACACGAATCTGAAAAATGGAACGCTTTTGCAGAATTGGCCTTCGGGGCGCCTCCAGGTTGGGGAGGCAAAGCCAACCATACCCACTACGGCCATGAGTGCAGTACCGATGTGTCTATCATTCCTGCGGCAGCTAACAACCCTCTGCTAACGGGTGTTGCACCTACTTTTCACGTTCGTTCGTGGTTGTACAAGGTCTTACCAGATTATCCAGCCGCGGGTTCAACTTGGCTTTTAATGGGAAAAGCCGTGAACCCTAATACTCCAAAAGCGATTGACAACCCCGTAGCATGGACGTGGACAAATAGTTTCGGGGGCAAAGTATTTATGACAACGATGGGGCATCCCGAAGATTTCAAGCGGAATCGTTTCAACGTCTTGTTATCAACGCCATTCACTGGGAAGTAGGCAAGAAAAAATTCTAAAATGGAAAGGAAAAATGGCTATTAACGTACCTTATCGGGGCATTAAGCCGTAATTTCAACGCTGTCAGGGTCTATCAACTACTATAAACCAACCCCACACAGCGTTTTTTTGATTAACGTATCTTAACGCAGTCAATACTGGTCATGCTCGAAGTATCTACAAACCGCTCGTCAATTTCTTGGTATTACGCTTTTTCACGATACGTTTTCCAAGCAAGCTATTTACCAAAGCACGCTTTTTTTATTGTTTTTGTTTTGCTACTTGTCTGTACACGCCCAAAAAGATACAGTAGTCATCAAAGACATTGTGTATGCCGAGGCCGACGGCAAAAAACTTCAATTGGATATTTATAAACTCAAGAGCAAACAGCCCCTTATCTAATTGTTTGGATTCATGGCGGGGCGTGGCATTCAGGAAATAAAGAAAAGCCACCTTTGGGGATGCTGGAACACGGCTACGCACTGGCAAGTGTTGATTTCCGGGCAAGTACCGAAAAAGCCTTCCCTGGACCCATCCACGACATCAAAGCCGCGATTCGTTTTTTGAGAGCCAACGCCTCTAAATATGGCTACAAAGCCGATAAAATCATTATTTGGGGCGCTTCTTCAGGTGGACATTGGGCGGCATTGGTAGCTACCACCAACAACCATCCTGCATTGGAAGGTACACTTGGAAATTATACCAGCACTTCGTCCTCGGTGCAGGCTTGCATTGATTTTTTTGGTCCCACCAATTTCCTGACCATCCTCAGTCAGTCCACACCACACGGCTTGAATGTGCGTTTGCCTGCATTAGCTATTTTGTTGGGCAAACCCATTGAGCAAGTTCCAGAATTGGCCAAATTGGCCAGCCCCGTGCATCAGGTGACTGCCAACGCGCCTCCTCTTTTTATTGTTCACGGCGAGCAAGACGTTCAGGTACCCATCAATCAATCCATTGAATTGATGAGTGTTTACAAAAGCAAAAACCTACCCGTGCAGATTGAATTTGTTCCCAACGCAGGACATTCCAGCCCTGAATACGCCAAGAAAGAACTGATGGATAAAATGGCGAGGTTTTTGAAGGGAGTGGGGTTCTAACTATTTTTTGGGGCTGTAAAGACAGAATTAGCCCTAATTTCAACGCTGCCAGGGTTGGTAAACTACGATAAGCAACCCTGACAGCGTTTTGTGTTACTTCTCCAACGGATGCTCGCTTAGAAGCTTTGACGAATTGTAAATATCGTTTTTGCCCGCCGTGGCTGCCCGTACTTCTTTTACTTTTTCGGGCGTGATGGCCGAGGCTTTGTTGCCAAATGAATTGCGCACGTAGGTAAGCACCGCCGCCACTTCTTTGTCGTTGAGCAAACCAGCAAATGGCGTCATCGGCACTTGTCCCGGGTATTGTTTGCCGTTCACTTCAATCGGCCCCATGAGTCCTTTCAGCGCGATTTTGATTAAACGCTCTTCGTTGCCCTGTACCCACTTTGTACCCGCCAACGGCGGAAAGCCCGAAGCCGAGAGGCCATTACCGTCGGCTTGGTGGCAGGTAATACAGTAGCCCTCTTTACTATAAATGGTTTTGCCCAATTTAAACAAGTCGAGTTCGACCCCTTTGAGCGTAGAAGTTACTTCAGCTTCTTTTTTCTTCTGAACATTTTCACCTTTCAAGTGAGCTACGGCCGTTTCGTGGGCATGAATCATCCACTCGTCGAGGGGCTTTTTAGCAGCTTCGGCCAAGATGAGCAAGCCTTTTTCTTTGCCAATCCAAGACGCCGCCACAATCGCTACCAACCGTACTCGTGGGTTTTCGTCTTTAACCGCTTGCATCAACAAAGCCGCTTGGTCGGGTACTTGGTGACCCGTGTAGCGTACCACCTGTACTGCTGCTGCCCTCACGCGGTAGTCTTTGGCCTTGAGCAACTGGCGCAGCAGTTTTTGATCTACTTTATTCAGCCCCCAACTTACCCACAATGCCTCCAACAAATGATGCTCATAGCGGGCATCGGCTTTGTCTAAACTTGCCGTCCATTTGGTAATCTTAGGCAATACCTCAGCGGCACTTCTTCCGCGTAGTTCACGGCGGGTACGGTAGCGGGTGCGGTACTCGGGCAGTTTAAGATTGTCTAAAAGCACTTCCACGCTCGCGCCGTCTATTTTGGCAGGAGTCACCAATGGGCGCGAAGGGTACGTGACGCGATATACCCGCCCGTGTACGTGGTCGCGGAGGGGGTCGCGGGCGTTGTGCTGCATGTGTCCAATGAGGATATTGTGCCAGTCAATGATGTACAATGAGCCGTCGGGGGCTATTTCCATGTCAACGGGGCGGAAATTTCGGTCTTCGCTCACGACCAAATCCTGACGGTGTTTGGTTTTATAACCCGTGCCGTCGTCCCATACTTGGTGTTGTTTTGTTCCCAAGAAACCAATGGTGTTGTTGATGAGCATATCCCCTTGCACTTCATCAGGAAAATGGCGACTCCACAAAAACTCAAGTCCCGAAGTTGGGCGTACCATGTGATCTTTTTCGATTAACTGAAACGACTTATGCGTAGCTTGTCCGTAGCGAGGCAATACCGAACCTGGTAGCATCCAACGTACATCAGGGCTGGAAGTTTCGGCAAAGAAAGGCTGCCCCCAATCATCAAAGGCAATTCCCCATGGGTTAGGAATTGAAAGCTGGGCAGTACGTTCTAATTTGTGCAATTGGGGAGCATAACGATAAAAACCGCCGTTGGTAGCCCGCACAGTTCCGTACGAGGTTTCTACGTTGGTATGCAAAAACACCCCTTCACCCGTATAAATCGCCCCCGATGGGTCGGCACAAAATGCGCTACTGTTGTGGTGGGTGTCGTGGTCGTCAAAGCCACTCATTAAAATCTCTACTTTGTCGGCTTTATCGTCGCCGTTGGTGTCGGTAAATAATTTGAGGTTTGTTCCCTGCGACACATACACTCCTTCGGGCGCGATTTCAAAACCCAACGGAAGGTGTAAGCCTTCCACAAAAATCGTCTGTTTATCAGCTTTACCGTCGTTGTTGGTATCTTCTAAAATCAGAATTTTGTCGTTGGGTTTTGAATCACCAGGTTTATAGTGCGGATAACTCGGCATGGTTGCTACCCAAAGTCTTCCTTTATTGTCAAAAGACATCTGCACGGGGTTGGCCAAGTCATTGAATTCTTTTTCGGAAGCAAATAGTTCAATTTTATACCCTGCGGGTACTTTCAGTTTGTTGAGCGCATCTTGTCCGTACAAATACGTCAGACTACCATTTTTATCGGGGTTGAAATTGGTCGTAACGGGAGGCAAGCTGCGGGTGTTTTTGTCGGCAGCAGCAATGTCCATTTTTTCTCCTTTGGAAGCCGCCAGCCAAATAGCTTGGTCGCGAATATCGGTCATTTGGCGAATTTTCTCAATTTCGGCAGGGTAATTATCGGGTCCAAAAGGATTGTAACGACGACCATAAACGTGTACGCCATTCGGGATTTTATAATCATTATGCCACATCCAGTTTTTTTCCATTACGGCCCCATGTACCAGTTTGCGATTGGCTTCGGCTTTGGGAGCTGCTTTCCCAAAAATCTTATCGGCCAGCAAAAGGCTTAATTTTTTATAACCCTCTTCGTTGAGTTGTGAGCCGTCAATGGTCAGGGGTTCTTTGGTGGTAGCGTACCATTGCTGCGAAGGCGTAAAAGCATCCACAAACAAGACGCTATTTTGGGCCGCTACCTCACGCATGGCGTTGGTGTAGAGCAAAAGATTGGCGTTTTCTTTGAGGCCGTTGGGCAAATCGTGCAATGCCGACAAGTCTTCAAAGGCCGTCGGGGATACAATGGCCAACTGAGGGGCAGTATTTCCGTTGTATTTTTGGTTTAATGAATACTTGATAAAAGCA
>JBGAUP010000129.1:0-15804 GCA_044228585.1 Runella sp.
CACCTTGAATCGTTTTAAATTTTGCTCGCTCCAAAACTGACTATTGGGCTTCAAAATGACGTTTACAATCCCTTGGGTAGTAGGTTCAGTAGTAGTAGGTTCATTAAGAGATTGATAGTGCTTTCTGATTTCGATGAATTCGATTTCGTACCCAAAAAGAGATTGCAACGACTCCCAAGACGTAGGAAGTCCATCAATACATAACAGGGCTTTACGAGACGATAAAGCATCTCCTTTTTCGACCCAATATACCCCGTCGGTTTTAGTTCTGATATGTGCATGAAGCTCTCCCATGAGGCGTAACAAAGGAAAAGTTTGCATTGATTTTTCAATGACCAAACTGCTATCTACTTTGGGGTAAGGGCGTCGAAAGTCTTTTGCCACCCGAACAGGGGCAACCGTAGAAGATTGCCTTCGCACCGATAACTTGGCTAAACTATCGCGCTTAAAAGCGTTGAGAGGTGGTATAGGACTCCAAAACCACTGGGGAGTAGGCCGTCCCCAACTGGCATTGAGGACTATATCCACATTTTTGATTTTATCGCTTTGGGCTTGAATGGTAACGTCGGTTTCTCCAAAGAATAATAGGGGCGACGACGTGAAATGCCCTTGAGCATCGGTGGAAGTATTGAAATAAAACAAGGTGGAATCAGACCGGACAAGGCCAATGACGGGATTATTGGAGAGAGGACGACCCTTAGGTTGTTTAATTGTACCTTTAAAGGTCAATCCCGACTCATACTCTAAAGTCGTTGCATCAGATACCCCATACGGGCGAACATCGTGCGCGAGAAGGAGCGCATCTATGGTTCGAGCTAAGTCGTTGTCGAGGAGCGTTGTTGGGAAATCACAAGCGTATAGTTCGGTCTCAATGAGTTGAGGCTGAAATGGCGCGTCTTCGTTGGAAGAATGGTAAAAAGCACGACTGGCAATGGGGTTGTTGAGCGCGTCAAGGAGCAGCACTTGCATCACTCCCACACCTTCTAAGTCTTCTTTTGGGATACGTGCGGTGATAAGGTTGCTTTTGGGGGTAGCAATGGCTTCGTACAAAATTTGCCCCCGCAAATGCACCAACAACCGCATGGGTTTCCACTCTTGGGCGGATAGATTATTGTATATTTTAATGATGACGCTGGCTGTATCACGCAAAACATCTACGTTGATAACGTAGCCTTTGGGTAAAATCGGCGGGAGGTTTACCTGATTTCCGTTGCTCAATTTGGCCCTCAGCGACTGGGCGGTAGGCGAAGGCATCAAAAAGAAGTTGCCGTATCCGAGCGGATTGGTTTTGAAAGCCATGAGGGTATCGTTGGTAGAGTTAAGAACCCAACCATCGAGCGCCACGGGGACACCTGATGTAGTAAAACTACGAACTCCTACCCGATTGGGAAGTTCTGCCACCAATTGTCCGCTTTCGGGGTAGAAGTTTACTTGCAGTGAGTCGTTTTTGGGAAGAAGGGTCGGTTCGGTGATGATTTCAAAGGATTTACGCCCCCAAAATCGCTCGTCAAAATGTCGAGCCCAGTTGTTGTAGGCAACCATTTGGTAGATGCCACCGCGTAATGTATCAGGAATGACCCACTGCCCCGTTAGTTGCCCTTCTTCTATCCACGCAGGTTGCTGCCAAATGACTTCTTGTTCGTTTCGGATAGTTAAGTAAGCTATTGTTTTAGGAATTAGCTGGTGAGTTGTGGCATCAATTACTTCAAGCTGATAGCGAAGTGTATCCCCAAAAGCGTAATGCGATTGGGAAAATTGGAGCAAAAATTTCTCTTGTTTTTGAAAGTGGGGAATAAGCCCCGCTTGTTCCAATGCAACCGACGACAGACTGTCGTTGGGCTGGTAGTCGTTGGGTAATGAATCTGCAATGCGCTTTTTACTCATACTTCCGCTGGTTTCGATTTGGTACGAATTTTCCAGAATTCCATCGTACGAAAAGGCAAAAGCAGTCCCTTTGATAGTGAGCCAAGTCACTTCACGGTTGACATCGAAATACCAACTCTGTGGGTCGCGGCGGTTGAGGTAGTGAATTTCGTATTTACGATTGGGCAAAATAACTCGTTGTAATGCCACATCGGTGTAGGCCAACGTATCGGGGTTAATTTCAATGAGGCTGTTATTCCTAAAATAGCGATTTCTTGAAATGCGGCGGGAAGTAGTGTCAGCATCCAAGTACACCCGAAAGCCTTCAGTCCGACTTTTTTTGTGGGCAACTGCCCGTAAAAAGTGATGCAATGAACCACGATAAGCGTCATTTCGGGCCAAATCCCACACTTTTTTTTGGTCATCGTTCGTGACGGGTAATTCTCGATAGAGTAGCCGCCCGCTAAACTCATAGGTGGTGGCGGTAGCGTTAAATTGTTCTAATTGGTACTCAATGGCGTAGCCAAGTGCTTTGTTTTCTATTTCAAATGGCCGATTAGAAGAGGCATAAAGCACCTGTTTTTTTTTGCTGAGGTCAATAAAATAAGGGTCTTTGATGGTGCAATTACGGGCATTCTTAGTTCTTCCTAAAAACTCCCGTTCAAAATCTTTGTAGAAACGCTTCCACTGTTTATCACGTTTTCCCGCTACTTTCACTTCATTCAAAAAATGAGTGTCGGGCTTGAGTCGAATAGAAAAACGACGCGTTTCGTCGGGGCGTAAGACAAACTCTTGTTCAAATGGTTTATATCCCACCATTGAGGCCACCACTTTGGCGTAGCCTGATGCCTGCACTCGCAGGGTAAAATTTCCTTTTTCGTTGGTTTGAGTGCCTTTGGTGGTATTGCTGATAAAGACATTGACAAAAGGCAAGGGCTGATTGGTAGCATCGTCAATAACACTTCCCGTGAGGGTTTGAGCATTACTTATTAAGGGCAAGTAAAGACACATCAACGCAAGGAAAACGAACGACCTTCTGTGAGCTTGGTTGTGTGTCGGGTTAATCACGACCTGCCTTTTGGTAACGAAGCTGGGGGAGAAAATTGCCATACTTTGGTGGGAGTAATGCAGTAGTCTAAACGAACATCGAAAGCATCAGCATCGGAAATTTGGCCTACTGGCTCAAAAAAAGACACACCCACTTTGGGTACATCAGTACGGCAACGTGCCAAAAATCGGTCATAGAAACCTTTCCCATACCCAACCCGATTGCCTTGTGGGTCGAATGCCAACAAAGGTACTATCACTAAGTCAATGCTGCGAACTGCATACTGCAAACTGTGGACGGGATTAGGCTCCAAAATGCCCCATGGGTTCATCATCAATGTCATATCTGGAAACCACTGATAGTGTTCCATTTCGCCCGTTTCGGGAAGGCTACGAGGAATAACAACCCGGGTGTGAAGATATTTTTCTTGAATGGTATAAATAATAGGAAAGGTATCTACTTCATTTTGGCGACGGAGAGGCAAATAACAATGGACTGCCCGCAAGCTTCCAACGTCAAAAAAAGAAAAGAAGAGCCGCGCAATGGCTTGGCTTTGCGCGGCTACTTCGGTAGAAGAAAGGGATTTTCGACGCTCAATAAAATATTTACGCAACTCTTGCTTAGTCATGAGGGTAATCTGTTTACGGTTGAGAGTTTGCAGTTGAGGGTTTAGCATTACTGTACAACCCTCAACTGCCCCTGTAAACTGCCCACTTATTTGGCGCCGTGCATCATTTTACGAAGACGCCCCGCCAGTAAGAATAATACCAAAGACGCCACGCCCGATAAAGCCACGTTGATAAGGAAAAATTCGTAGAGGTTATGAATGTCTATGCCTAAAAAGTTGGTTGTCTTGCCTGGTTCTGGATACAGTGCCGAAATCATACCAGCAGCTTTATTGGCAATGGCTGGGGCCAAAAACCACACCGCCATCATCAAAGAAACGTACTTGGGAGGCGAAAGTTTATTAACCAGAGAAAGACCAATTGGCGATAAACACAATTCCCCGATTGAATGTAGTAAGTAAAGAGCTACCAAATAAAACATGCTTACCTTCACCCCTGGCATCAAATCCTTGACGGGAAATTCAATGACAACGTATCCCAGTGTCACTAAGAAAAGACCAATGGCCATTTTGTAAAGTGAGGAAGGTTCGGCGTTACGCTTACCCAAAAACCCCCACAAAAAGGCCATGAGGGGAGCGCAGGTCACAATAAATAAACCATTTAAGTTTTGGAATAGACTTGGCGGAACAGTGTAACCCCACAAGTCACGGTCGGTTTGTTCGTCGGCAAAGAAAGTGAGCGAAGCTGGCGCTTGTTCAAAAGTAGCCCAGAAGAATATAACAAAAAATGAAATGATAAAAATGACAGCCACTTTTTCGCGGTCAACACGCGTAAGGGATTTGTCGGCAAATACCAGATAAACAATCACCAAAGCCGACAATATCAAGAACGGAAAAATGATATTGGTAACAAAGGCGTCCACGTACATGATACCCAAAGAAGCCAACAACAAAGCAGGCAACCAAAAATATACTTTTTTGATACCGGGAGAATCTTGGGGAGTGATACCTACGGGACTGTTATCCCACGAATACAAATATTTATTCTGCCCCCACCAAAGTGTAATGGTGGCGAGTATCATAGCAACACCACAGGCTAAAAAAGCCCACTTAAAATCTTCGGGATTGCCTGTATCACCAAAAACACTGGTGACAAAATTCCCCAAAAACGACCCCAAGTTGATCCCCATGTAAAAAATAGTATAGGCCGCATCACGGCGGCGGTCGCCTGGGCCATAGAGCGTTCCTACCATCGAAGAGATATTGGGTTTGAAGAAACCGTTACCCGTAATCATCAATCCCAACCCCAAAAATAACAGCAAACTTGCCAAAGGACTCATACCTTCAGCGGCGGTTTCGGGGCGAAGCAAGGCTGAAACAAACAAGACAAACTGCCCAAGTGCCATCAAAATCCCCCCCGTCAGGATAGAACGTCGGTTGCCCCAATAACGGTCGGCAATGAATCCCCCAATGAGTGGCGTCATATAGACTAATCCTACATAACCTCCGTAAATATTGGAGGCCATTGCTTTGTCAAAAAAGAGTGCTTTGGTAAGGTACAGCACCAAAACAGCGCGCATTCCGTAATAAGAAAAACGCTCCCACATTTCGGTAGCAAAAAGGAGGTAAAGGCCGTTGGGATGACGTGAAGAAGTAGTATCTGACATAAAAATTGGGTTTAGTTTGGTTGATTTTACACTGTCACAAATGTAAAAAAAAAGGGGCAACTTGTCGCATATCCCTTTTTTACAGTGTTACAAAATTATTTCCACCCTCCGCCCAGCGAGCGGTAAATACCAATGACGGCAAAATACTGACGCTTGCGCACATCAATCAAATCAATGCGCGATTGTAAGGCATTTTTACGGTTAAAAATTACTTCCAAGTACGACGCCCGACCCGTAGTGAACAAATCCGAAGCGGTTTGAATAGACGTGTTGAGTACGTCCACTTCGGTGCGTTTGAACTCGTAGATTTTTTCGAGGTTATTGATTAACACAAGCTGGTTATAGACCTCAAAATACCCGTTCAAGATACTACGCTGATAGTTGTAAACGGCCTCTACTTGCGCTGCTCGCGCCATTTTGAGTTCGGCTTTGAGGGCGGTTTTGTTAAACAATGGCATCGCTAACCCACCAATGATGTTGTAAGCAATAGATTGGGGCGAAATCAAAAACTGCGGATTGAAAGATTGAAGTCCGAGAACTCCTGTGATGTTGAGCGACGGGTAAAACGACGCTTTTGAAATATACACCTGCGCTTTGGCCGCAGCCAGTTCCAATTCTGCTTGTTTTACGTCGGGGCGGTTTTTGAGCAAATCCGCAGGAATCCCCGCGGTGATTTGGGTGGGCAGGCCCGTCATAAATAAGTTTCTGGAGCGAATGATGGGATTTGGATACCTACCCAAGAGGAAATTGATGCGGTTTTCAGATTCACGAACACGCTGCAAAATTTCTACTTCAAGACTGTGGGCACTGAGGAGTTGCGCCTCAAATTGCTTCACTACCAACTCATTGGAGCGACCTGCTTCTTTCTGAATTTTGATAATATTCAATTCATTTTCTTGCAACGTGATGGTTTCCTTCAGCAAATCAAGCTCGCGGTCTAAAGCCATCAAATCGTAATACAGCGAAGCAATGTCAGCAATCAGGTTCGTTATGACAAAGTTACGCCCTTCGACCGAGGCCAAATACCGAGCTAAAGCCGCTTCTTTACGAGCACGTAATTTTCCCCAAATGTCCAATTCCCACGAACTTTGCAGTCCCAAGTTAAAGTCGGGTAAAAACTCGGGAATACGTTGATTTTCGGAGATATTATTGGAAAAATTAGTGTCATAATTTCCGATACCATCCATGGTATATTTTCCAAAACGCCGTTGTCCTACGGTCCCAATACCGTTGACAAAAGGCAACGTAAGACCTTTCGCCTGTTCGACTTGGGCTTTGTTGGCTTCGATGCGCTGGAGGGTTATTCTAAGGTCAATATTATTGGCTAAAGCCGTATCAATCAAAGCCACCAAATTGGGGTCAGCAAAATAACTTTTCCAGTGAATATCAGCGGCATTGCTACTTTGTACTGTTCCGCTGTATGAATCGGGCGTGGGAGCAAACGTGGGTAATTGTTCGGGTGCTTTGAGCGATTTACAACCCGAAAAGAACAGACTGCCCGCAAACAGTCCTATAAAAAGAGGGTGGGTTAGTTTACGCATTGACTTCGTGGGTTAAATGAACAACTTCTTTTTTCTTTTTGCGTGAAAGGCGGTCGGACAGGGTTTCAAATACCACGTACAACCCTGGAATCAAGATGACTCCAAAGACGGTCCCGAAGAGCATACCGCCCGCAGCAGCCGTTCCGATGGTGCGGTTACCAATCGCTCCCGCCCCCGAAGCCATCATGAGCGGAATCAAACCTGCAATAAACGCAAACGAGGTCATCAAGATAGGGCGTAAGCGAGAAGCAGACCCTTCGATAGCGGCTTGCAGGGGTGTATAGCCCTCGCTGCGTTTAAGAATGGCAAACTCCACAATCAGAATGGCATTTTTACCCAGCAAACCAATCAACATCACCAATGCTACTTGAGCGTAAATGTTGTTTTGTAAATCTAAAATAGCCAAGAAGAAAAACGCCCCAAATATCCCCGTTGGCAGCGAAAGAAGTACGGGAAGCGGCAGTAAAAAACTCTCATACTGCGCCGAAAGCAACAAATACACAAAAATAAGACAGATGATGAAAATGTAAATGGCTTGGTCGCCCGACAAGATTTCGTCGCGTGTCATGCCCGACCACTCGTAGGTATAGCCTTTGGGAAGTTTTTGGGCGGCTACTTCTTGAATGGCCCGAATGGCATCCCCACTACTAAAACCGGGTGCGGCTTCGCCGTTGATCATGGCAGCTGTAAACATGTTGTAACGAGTGAGCTGTTCGGGACCATACACACGTTCGGTTCTGACAAAGGCCGAGTAGGGTACCATTTCTCCTTCGGTATTTTTGACGTACAGTTTCAGGATGTCGTCGGGTTGCATTCGGTACTCGGGCGAGGCTTGCACCATCACTTTGTACATTTGGCCAAAACGAATGAAGTTGGTGGCATAAAAACTACCAATCAGCGATTGGAGGTTGTTCATTGCGTTGTCAATCGAAACGCCCTTTTGGGCCGCCTTTTCGTTGTCAACGTGAATCAAATATTGGGGAAAAATCGCATCATAGCTCGTGAAAGCATTGACTACTTCGGGACGCTTGTTGAGTTCTTCAATAAATGCTTTCGTCACTTTTTCCATGGCCTGAAGATTGCCACTTCCCGTACGGTCTTGCAGACGGAACTCAAACCCACTGGCATTTCCGTAACCAGGTACGGCAGGAGGAGGAAAAAATTGAATATCGGCATCTTTGATGTGTTTGGTTTTTTCGGTCAACAACGCAATCACATCATCCACTGATTCTTTGCGGCTTTCCCACGGTTTGAGGTTCATCATTCCCATTCCAAACGATGCTCCAGCCCCGTCGGTCATTAAGCTAAAGCCCGACAAGGTAGAAATAGATTCCACAGCGTCGAGTTTTAGGCTTACCTTTTCAATTTCGTCCACCACGGCTTCGGTACGCTCAAGGGTAGCACCTGATGGCGTGGTGATATTGGCATAAATGGTCCCTTGGTCTTCCGTCGGAATAAAGCCCGATGGCAGAATCAGATTCGTACCCCACGTGGCCGCAATAAAGAACGCCAGCATGGCAAAGGTGACCACGCGGCGGTTGGCAATGAGATTAATGAGCGATTTATACCGGTCCGAAACGCCGTTGTACCAATTGTTGAACCCATCAAAAAAACGAGTGAGCAACGTGGCTTTTTGGCCGTGGTGGCTTTTGAGCATGATGGCACACAGCGCGGGCGTAAGCGTAAGGGCATTGATTCCCGAAATCACAATCGAAATGGCCATGGTGATGGAGAACTGTCGGTAAAATACCCCCGATGGGCCATCCATAAAAGCAACGGGGACAAACACGGCAGTCATAACGAGCGTAAGGGCTACAATCGCTCCGCTGATTTCATTCATGGATTCGATGGTGGCGTCTTTGGCATTCAGCCCTTTTTCTTCCATTTTGGCGTGTACCGCCTCCACGACCACAATGGCGTTGTCAACCACAATCCCAATCGCTAATACCAAGGCGAAAAGCGTAAGGAGGTTGATTGAAAACCCGAACATCTGCATAAAGAAAAACGTACCAATAAGCGAAACGGGCACGGCCAAGGCAGGAATGAGCGTAGAGCGGAAGTCTTGCAAGAAGATAAACACCACCAAGGCCACCAAAATAAAGGCTTCGATGAGGGTTTTGATTACTTCATGAATAGAGGCATCCAAAAAGCGCGACACGTCGTAGCTGATGGTGTATTTCATCCCTGGAGGAAACGACTTTTGTAGATCAGTCATCTTAGATTTTACGTTGGCAATCACCTGACTGGCATTAGAGCCGGGGCGTTGTTTGAGCAAAATCGCTGCCGACGGGCGACCGTTTTCTTTGGACAAGACGTTGTAGTTGAGCGAACCAAATTCAATGTCGGCGATGTCTTTAAGGCGTAGAATATCGCCACTTGGGTTGGCTTTGATGATGATATTTTCGTACTGGGCTTGATCCGTAAATTTCCCTGTGTAGCGCAGAACGTACTGCAAGGATTGGGATTTTCTACCCGAACTTTCCCCGATTTTTCCTGGGGCGGCTTCTACGTTTTGGTTGCGAAGGGCCGAAATGACATCATCGGCAGATACATTGTAGGCCGTCATACGGTCGGGCTTGAGCCAAACGCGCATGGAATACTCGCGTTGACCCATGATGTTGGCAAAACCCACTCCATCAACGCGTTTCAGTTCGGCCACGACGTTGATGTCGGCAAAGTTGTACAAAAACTCTTCGTTGGCGGTGGTGTCTTCGCTCAAAAGGTTGATGTACATCAACATACTGTTTACTTCCTTTTCGGTGGACACCCCCGCTTTGATGACTTCCTCGGGCAATTCGTCGAGAACAGTAGCCACCCGCGTTTGAACGTTAACGGAGGCCAGGTCGGGGTCGGTTCCTACTTTAAAGTAAACCTGAATGATACTGGTACCGTCGTTGCCCGAAACGGAGGTCATGTAAGTCATGCCAGGCACCCCGTTGATGGCGCGTTCGAGCGGCGTTACTACGGCTTTGGAACAGGCTTCGGCGTTTGCTCCTGTGTATTTGGTGGTTACCGTTACGGCAGGCGGCGCAATGTCGGGATATTGGGTTACGGGGAGCTGAATCATAGCCAATGCTCCCAGTAGGGTAATGATAAGAGATATAACAATCGATAGGACGGGCCTATTGATAAACATTGTAAACATGATGGTATCTATTAGTGTGGGACAATGGGTTCTAACGCAGCCTTTATTGCTGCGTCAATTGTGGAATAATCGTTGCCAACGACTTCATTTCGGGCTTCACCAACATACCCACGCGCATGTCTTGCAAGCCTTCATAAATGATTTTGTCGTTGGGACTAATTCCTGATTCTAAAACATACAAGTGCGGCATTCGGAGCTTAGGGACGAAGCTGCGCATTTGGACTTTGTTTTGATTGTCCACTACATAGACGTAGATTTTATCCTGAATTTCAAAAGTGGATTTTTGAGGAATCACAAGGGCATTTTTGACCTTACGCAATACGCGTACCTTTCCGCTGGAGCCGTGTTTTAGGATACGTTCAGGGTTGGGAAAACGGGCTCGGAAGGCAATACTTCCCGTGGCATTGTCAAACTCACCTTCAATGGTTTCCACATAGCCTTTGTGTGGGTGTTCTTCGCTGTTGGCCAAAATCAACGATACTTCGTTGCGGTGATCCGCTTGCTTATTGTTAGTGGCAAATTCAAGATATTCTTTTTCGGAAACGTTAAAATACGCATACACTTCTTGGTTGTCGGAGATGGTCGTCAAGAGCGTTCCTTCGTCAATTAGACTTCCGATTTTATTGGGAATACGGTTGATAATACCGTCAAAAGGAGCCTTGATTTCAGAAAATGATAGCTTGAGTTTGGCGCTTTGCTCTTGCGACTCGGCCTCTTCGATACGGGCATTTAAGGCATCGAGTTTGGCCTTTGCCATGTCGTATTCGGTTTTGGACACGACGTTTTTATCCACCAATTTCTTGACGTTTAGCAAGTCAAGTTCGGCAGTTTTAGCCTCGGCGATGGCACTTTTCAGGACTGCCGTTGCACGTAACAAATCTCCTTTGTACTCTTGGTTGCTGATACGAAACAGCACTTGGCCTTTTCTTACCGTTTTGCCTTCGTCCACGTGAATGCTTTCAATGTAGCCTTTGACCCGGGCGCGAATTTCGACGTTTTTGACCGAATTGATGTCCGAAACATAGTCCGTGTGATAGACCGTGTCAATCGTAATGGGTTGAATAACAGGGTACTTTTCTTGAGTGGTGGTTTGGTTAGATTCAGAATTTGAACAGGCCATCACCGACAGCCCGGCGATTATTACACCTACAAATGATTTCCTCATAGTAACAATAATGTGGTTTAACGAAAAGTGGATAAAATAAAGAACGAAATAAATCTTCCGTACAAACAGAAGAACCGTACTAAATATCAAGTAAAGATTTCAGACAAGCGTCTGATTAAGCCCGATTGGAGGGGGAGAATTGGGCTCGCTGTAATGGGGTACGAAGTTTTCTAAATAATGGTCAAAATGGGCAGCAAATAGTTTACCGTGCTCACTTTGAATAAACTCTAAATCAATAAAAGGCCAGAGCAAACAAACACTAAATTCTTCTAAAAAAGAACTTTCTTCGCTTTCACTAACGGGCATATCTCGTTGCGAAAAAGCTTGATGCGAAATGGCTTTGTATAGCCACTCTAAAATATTATCAGCCTGGTAGTGAGAGAAGGTTCCGTGATAAGACAAACCTTTTTCATTGAACCTCAGCGGATTGACAGGCTCAATAGAAACGTGAATCATCTGCAGCAATAATGCCCAGCAAATGATTTGTTTTATGATATATTTTATGCCTGTTGCTTTCATTTTCTATGGCAAATATACCAATAAAACCCTTTCAGAAGGAATATGTTATCAAAAAAACGGCATTTAGGCCCTATTTGTAGAGTATTACCTATTTCTGGTCAACGCTTGTAACTGTTGCTCCACTTGTTGAACCTCAGCCCCAACGTCCGTTTTATGGGATAGTTTTTGCAGTTTTTCGAGCAAACTTTCTAAAAATTTTCGGTGAGACGGGGTACTGGGCTGGAGGGGTTTGTGCGAGAGTGCCTGTCTGATTTTTTGCCATTCACCCATAAAGTCCCGCAAACTCGACTCAAAATAAGTTTCTTGGAATCGTTCAAAAATGTACTCTTCGGCTACCTCGCTGGGATGGATGAGGTCGGGCTTATAAAACCGATAGTCGCGCAAGTCGTCGAGTAAGATTTCGTAGGCAGGAAAATACGACACGTTGGCTTTGTTTTCTGTCAGTTCGTGGCAAGCCACGCGCAAAATAGACTTACTGACGGCGTTGAGTGGTAGCGTATCGCGGGTGTGTCGCACGGGACTGACCGTCAGGACAATGTCGCGTATGGAGGGCTGATTGCTGATTCTTTGGAATAATTCTTTGAAAGCATCGAGGATGGTTTCAAGGGACAGCAACTCTCTTCGAAACAGGCTACCTGGACTTTTGTGGCAATTGGCCACGATTTGACCCGTTGCCAAATGACGATACACAAAAGCTGTTCCGAAAGTAAAAATCAAAAAATCAGTTTTTTGAAGCCAACCTTTTACTTCTTCCTGTTTTTGTACAAGCCGCTCTTTTAATTCTACTCTGCTGTTCCCCCAAAGTGACGAATGAAAGTCATAATGAAACCAGACACCTTGATGCTCCACAAACAAATCATCATCAGGGAGTTGATTTTCAACGGCTTGCATTATGAGTTTTACCATGGAGATGGGATTGAAAATCGTCCCAAAAGGATTGGGTAGCGTCGGGATTTTGTTGGCAGCCAGACGATTCCCGATGACCTCGGCAAAACAAGACCCGATGGTCACAACGGGTGTTTGGAGCGTGATTTTGTCCGGACTTTCGGGGATGGATAACTCGGTTCGGAAGTGCATATTAAATAAAACTTTCCGAAAGTTAACATGGCGTTTATTTATCGGCCTAATTTAAAACAAAACTTTTGCCCATTTTTGGCATAATTTTCGTTCATATCCTATTAGATCAATTTTATTTCTGATGAAGTTACTCCGTACTTTATATTCCAAAGTTTTCTTTTTAGTTGTGCTGATGGATTTTATGGGTATTGTGGATGCTTTGGCGCAACAGTTTATCGGTCAGCACAGTAGCAATTATGCAGGTATCAATCGGGCCACCTTCAACCCCTCGGCCATTGCAGGAACGCGCTATCGGTACCATATCAACTTAATTTCTTTCAACGCTACCGTCAACAATCGTTATTTTAAGTATTTCAGAAGTGATGCCCTGTTTCACCCTTTCAGAAACGCCTACACCGAAAACGATATGTACGGAAAATCGAAACTGACGGGAACGCTCACCCAGGGTGAAAACGTGAACGTCTTGGCCGAATTGCGAACCCCGTCGGGTTACGTGGGTTTAGGTAAAAACAACTGGCTGGTCTTGGGTTTTCAAACTCGTTTGCGGGGCTTTGTGCAGGGTTCGGGGGTTCCTTCGGTGGTATTTGATATTTATAAGAATCGCCTTGATGACGGTCTTACCAAGGCTTCTTCGGGAAGTTTTAAAGATTTTACTATAAACCAACACTCGTTTTTTGAAACAGGACTGACTTTTGCAGCCATGCCATTGCGCATTGAAGGGCTGATTCGAGTCAAAGTAGGGGCCACCATCAAACGCCTTTCGGGAGCAAGAAATGTATATCTCAACATAAAAAGCACTAATTATCAAGTGCGTCCACTGAATCAGGAAGAATACGTTTTTGATTTGTCGAACCTCAACTACGAATACGGCTACACCCAACCCGTGCAGGCGTTTAGTTTGGGGAGCTTGTTCTCATCCGATTATGGTTCGGGCGCAGCCCTTGATATAGGAGCTACGGTAGAACTGGGGCGTATTCGTCAACACGCTCAAGACCGTGCCAACTACATCCTGCGCCTCGGTGCCGCGCTTACCGACGCGGGAAAAACCACTTATCCCACCACGGGGAAACAATACAGTGGTACAATCAACAAACTGACCCTCAATCAGAATCAAATCATTGCCCTCGGTGACAATTCGGTTAAAAATTTAGAAACTACGCTGGAAAAGCCCAATCCGCAAGTCTATGGTTATCAAACACAACTCCCGCGTACTTTAAATCTCGATGCCGATGTGCAGTTGGCGAAATCATTTTTTGTAAACGGCACGTGGATAAAATCCACCCAGGTAGGTACTTTGCCCAGCTATATCGCCCAGCCCCAAGTCTTTTCTCTGACCCCGCGTTTTGAAGGCGAAGACGTGGAGTTGACGCTCCCCGTAAGCTGGATTGAAGGAAATCAAAAACCTGTCATTGGTTTTTCGGTGCGATTTGGCCCCGCTTATATTGGCTTTAGCAACTTTGGCGCATTGGCAAGCAGGTCGGTACAGCCGCGTGGGTCATTGGCTTATTTTGGAATTCAATTGTGGAAATTGAACGAAAAGGCACTCACTAAAAAGCACAAAAATTAACCCCCTGCTTTTTTGGCTTTGTAGCCCTTGGCTTGTAACCAAGTTAAGATTTTATCTCGGAAATCGCCTTGAATTAGGATTTCGCGGTCTTTGGCCGTGCCGCCCGTGCCGCAGAGGGTCTTTAGCTGTTTGGCCAAAGCTTCCATATCTCCCGTCTTTCCTGTCCATCCTTTGATGGCCGTTACTACTTTGCCCCCGCCTTTGCGTTCGAGCCACACTTTGAGTTCTTGCTGTTGTGGGGATGGAGTATCTTGTTCATCGTCCGAATCGTCGTTGTACTGAAAATCAGGATTGGTCGAATAGACGATGCCACTGCGATTCTGTTTAGACATGGTTTTTGTGGTTTATGGCTCGAAATAGCAGTTTTTCCCCCATTTTTTCAAGTATTATGTTTCAAATCATCATTTGAGACGTGCCAAATCATGTTTTGAAGCGTGGCCGCTTTGCCTTTGCCCCACTTTTGCATCATCAATCGCAACGAAGCGGCTCGCTAAACATCACTCACAACCATGAAAAAGGTCTTATTAGCAATCATCACTTTGGCGTTTATCAGCACCTCATGCGGTACGCTCCGTTCTACCACCTACATCAAAGCCCAAGACAGCTTTATTTTGGGCAACAACCAACACGGGAAGTTTTCGGTCAAACTCAAAAATGCCTCTGCCACAAACTTAGAACTTTGGGAAGCACCCATCGGCGGTGGGCGACATTCACAAGTCATTGTAAAACCCAGCGAAACGGTGAAGGTAAGTGTAGATAAAAACACCGCCTTACGCATCGAAAACAACGCCAATGACCAAGCTACCGGCCGAACTTTGGTCAAGGAGACACGGGATTGTCAATGGGTTATAAAAAATAAACCTCCTTTTAAGCCTATTTATCGCGATGAAAAAACTAATGTTTGTAGCCATTTTAAGTATGTTGTGTTTGTATGTAAAAGCGCAACGCGGGCCGCTGCGAGGTACGGGAAAGCTCATTATAAAAACGTTTGACTTTCGCGATTTTGATAAACTCAATTTGGAAGACTTAGACGGAAAAATTGAAGTAGAAATCGGAAAACCGTTTTCGGTCAGGGTTGAAATTGATGAAAACTTAGAGCCGTTGCTTGACATCAAGAAGGAAACGCAAGAAGGTATTTTGATGATTGGCCTCAAGGGCAACTACAACAACAAAATGTACATAGAAGACACCCGCATTAAAGTCAAAGTGACCATGCCCGAAGCTTCCGTGATTCAGCACCGTGGCAATAGCAATTTGCACGTTACGGGTATTGTAGGCAGGTATTTCAGATTAGAAAACAGCGGTAATGGCGACGTGACGCTTCAAGGGAGCATTGACGAACTCGACATTAAAAAGAATGGTAACGGCGAAGTGAAAGCCCAAGGACTCGTAGCCAAAACCGCCAAAGTAAAGAGCTACGGCAATGGTAATGTGCGCGTAAATACCCAAATATCACTGACGGCACACGGTTCGGGCAACAACAGCGTGATGCAGTTTGGCCCAGGAAAAATAGAGCCTATTTCGGGAATTATAGGTAACGGCGAGGTCAGGAAAATGTAGGCAAAACAAAACACTACTGAAAAGGTTAAAATACAACACAATCAGAGTTATGTCTATTTACCAAACGCCTCTCCAATTCGGTTACTT
>JBGAUP010000130.1:0-17601 GCA_044228585.1 Runella sp.
GTTAAACGCCAAAATATTTAATTAGGAAGCGATTTCTTTTTTGCCAGATTTTTCGCTGAAGAAAAGCAAAAATAACACCAATACACCCGCGGCAATACCCGCAGGTACCATCCAAACACTGAGCCAGTTAGTAATATTTTCAGCGCTGGTATTGGCGGCTACTACTTTACCTCCGAGCCACGAGCCAATACCCATGCCAAGCCCGTAAGTAGCCAGTGTAATAAGCCCTTGCGCTTGGGATTTGATACGTTCGCCTGCTTTGGTATCGGTATAAATTTGTCCCGTCACGAAGAAAAAGTCAAAGCATACCCCGTGGAGTAAAATGGCCGCGTACAGTAGCCACTCACTGGTAGCGGCATCGCCGTAGCCAAAGCAAAGAAAGCGTACAATCCACGAAATAAGTCCAACGGCCAGCATCCATTTCACTCCTAAGCGACTGAAAGCCAGTGGAATCAAAAGCATAAAGCCTACTTCTGAGACTTGCCCCAGTGACATTTTGTTTTCGACAAACTCCATGCCCGACGCTCGTAAGGAAGGGTTGGCAAAAGCATAATAGAATGATAGTGGAATACAGATAGCCACTGAGGCGATAAAGAAAATCGTAAACGAACGGTCTTTAAATAACGTAAAGGCATCTGCTCCGATGATTTGACCAATATTGACGGGCCCTGTGGCGCGGGGCGGTGTGTTGGGTAAGGTAAAAGCCAATACGCCAAGAATGACGGAGGTAAACATCGAAATCTGGAAAATAGTAACCTTGTCGCCTACATTTAGAAAACCAATTAGATTGGTGACGGCAATCCAAGCAATGGTACCCATGACTCGGATAGCTGGAAAATCTTTTTCGGGCGAATCCACTTGGCGCATCGAAATAGAGGTAGTAAGGGCAATACAAGGGGCAAAACAGAGACAATACGCCAAAATATACCAAAAGAAACTACCCGCATCGGTGATTTGAGAGAGTACGAACAAAAGTCCTGCGCCCATCAAATTTAACACGCCCAATACTTTTTGCGCGGAAAAATAGCGGTCGGCCACGGCGCCAATAAATGGCGAAATAATCATGGCAATGGAAAAAGCGGTGTAGGCATTTCCAATTTGGTCGCCCGTGGCATTGAGTTGTTTGCCAAGATAAACGCTCATTTGACCGTACCAAGAACCCCACGTAAAAAACTGGAGGAACATCATTAGCATCAATTGTATCCGAACGGAAGATTTCATAAGTTAGATTTTAGGGTTTATTTTTGAAGTGGCGAAAATGAAGGTTTTTGCTTAAAAATTCAAATGGTTTGTAACTTTGAGACGATGAATCCCTCGATTGGTAAATTGATAATTGGAATTGGATTACTTCTGGTGTTGGCAGGAGTTGCCATTTATTTGTTCTCTGACAAACTCCATTGGTTGGGCAATTTGCCAGGCGACATACGTATTAAGCGCGAAGGCTTTAGTTTTTACTTTCCTCTTACGACTTGCATCCTACTCACCGTATTACTCAATGTGATTTTGTGGCTGATACGACGATTTTTGTGAAGACTATTTGTAATATTGCAATAAAACAACCTCTCATGCTTACCAAAATTCATATCCAAAACTTTAAAAGTTTGAAAGATGTTACGCTCGACTTGCAGCCCGTGAATCTGCTGATTGGGCCTAATAATTCGGGTAAAACAAATTTGTTGAAGGCATTGGTATTTTTGGGGAAATATAGATTATCTGAAATAAAACCGGATAGATTGTTGCAGGACTGTTTTAAACATGAAAATATAGAAATTCAATTAAGGGTAGAAGCTGCCGAGCAAAGTTATGTTGGGAAATACCGATTAGATGATTCACAAGAGTTTGTAAAGCGTATTAGGTATTATAATTCTAAGGAAGAAGGAGAGGAAATAGTTACTTCAGAACTTCTAAACCTAACACGATTACTAAATGAAGTTCAACTCTACCGTCCTAACCCCCTAAAATTTACGGATGCGCAAGCGATTGTGTCTAACAATTATATCAATGAGGATGCTTCCAATTTAGTCCCTTTTTTAGAAACGCTCCGAGATGAGTACCGCGAAAATTTTGCGGCCATCGAAACCGATTTACGAACCTGTGTGCCAGAGTTTCATGATATACGCTTCAAAACCGTTGATACAAACAGTGGAGATAAGCGTACATTCAAGAAATGGGGATTATACAGTGATATTAGTAGGATGACTTATTGGGCTGACGAGCTATCAGAAGGAGTTTTGTATTTTGTGGCTCTTCTCTGCATTATTCATCAACCCAATCCCCCTAAATTGCTTTTGTTGGAAGAACCCGAACGTGGCATTCACCCACGGCGGATTAAAGAAGTCGTAGATTTTATTTTTAGTTTGGCACAATCGAAAGATATACAGGTGATTATGACCTCGCATCACCCTTATATTCTCAATGAGTTTGAAGATATTCCCGAAGCCGTTTTTGTGTTTGACAAAGACGAAGAAGGTGCTACCCAAGTCCAAAATCTGCAAAATGATATTATTGCCCCTTCCAATGCCGAAAACGACAAGAAAGGTTTGCCAAGAATTAAATTTACCCAAGATTTGGCCGAACACTGGTTTTCGGGCTTTTTAGGAGGTGTACCTGCATGAAAACGTTGAAATACGGCTATTTTGGGGAAGATGACGCCCAACAACTCTTCTTAGAAAATTACCTTTCTCAACTTCCCATTTACCTGAAACTGACAGAGAAAGTTGTATTTGAGAAAGATGAATACTTCAAACTCAAGGGAGAAAATAAACCCAATGTACTCAAATTGTTTGCGGAAGCTGCACAAAAAGGATTGGCTTATTATCAACAAGATGTGTTTTTTGTGGGGGTTGACTCAGATGATGATGAACATGGAAAGCTACATTCTCAAATGACTGAAAAACTGTTCCCTGCTTTTCGGCAGCAAACATTTATTTTCATTCCTGTTCAGTGTATTGAACATTGGCTTCTATACTTAAAATTTAAGAAAGAACATCCTCAATCCAATAAAAATGAAGCTTTTGAGCGCGTTGCTCGACCCGACGCAAAAAAAAGAATGTATGGATTTCCGCGTCCTATAGCCAGCAAACAAGCTGAAATTGTTCTAACATTTACCCAAAATATGGACATAGAGTGGCTTCAAAATCGCTCCGAAAGCTTTTCTCATTTTCATTCTCAAGTCATTAAATTCCTTGAAAAAGTAGCGTCTGAAACAGCATAATCCACTGGATATAGCTGTTTGGTTTGAAAAATCATGAAGCAACTTATACAGAACCTCAAAAACGGTCAAACGATTTTAGAAGAAGTGCCTGCACCGCAAGTAAAGCGAGGAGCAGTCCTGATTCAAACCCGACGCAGTTTGGTATCGCTCGGTACCGAACGGATGTTGGTCGAATTTGGTAAGGCCAATCTTATCGAAAAAGCCCGTCAACAGCCCGACAGGGTTAAGATGGTCTTGGACAAAATCAAATCGGATGGGTTAATACCCACGCTTGAAGCCGTTTTCAATAAATTAGGTCAGCCCTTGCCCTTGGGGTATTGCAACGTAGGTGAGGTAATTGCCGTGGGCGAGGGCGTGACGGATATTCGAATTGGCGACCGCGTCGCTTCCAATGGTTCCCACGCTGAGATTGTGTGTGTTCCCCGAAACCTTGTTTCCAAAATACCCGATTCTGTTTCAGACGACGAAGCGGCCTTCACCGTCATCGGTTCGATTGGTTTGCAAGGCGTACGGCTTCTCAATCCTACTTTGGGTGAAACCGTAGTGGTGGTAGGTTTAGGGCTGATTGGGTTACTGACAGCCGAATTGCTTCGGCTCAACGGTTGTCGGGTCATTGGAGTGGATTTGGACGAACAAAAACTCAAAATAGCTGCGGCGAAAGGTATCATTACTTGTAATCCCAAAGAAGGCGATGAACCCGTAAAGTTTGTAGAAAGCCTCACCAATGGTATTGGTGCGGATGGTGTCATTATCACAGCTTCTACCAAATCTGACGAAATTATCTCCCAAGCCGCTCAAATGTCGCGCAAACGTGGGCGTATTGTTCTTGTGGGCGTCATTGGGTTAAATTTGAGCCGAGCCGAGTTTTACGAAAAAGAACTTTCGTTTCAGGTGTCTTGCTCCTATGGCCCAGGGCGTTATGATGATGATTATGAGCAAAAAGGGGTAGATTATCCGTTGCCTTTTGTGCGCTGGACCGAAAATCGAAATTTTCAAACCATACTACAATTATTATCGTCGGGATTGTTGGACGTCAAACCTCTGATTACCGAAATTCTTCCGTTAGAAGATTACCAGCAGATTTATGGTGATATGGGCAAAAAGGGGGCGATTGCCTCTTTGTTAGCCTATCCTGAAAAATCAGATCAGACATCCACTGTACGCTATCAAGATGTTTCTTTTGCGGGCAAAAAAGGGGTAATTGGCATCATTGGGGCAGGAAATTTCACTAAAATGACCCTTCTCCCTGCCTTAAAAGGCAGGGCCAGTCAAATAGGTAGGGTCAGTCAAACAAATATAAAATTTATTGCCAGTGCCAATGGGTTATCTGGAACGGCTTTAGCGCAGAAACACGGTATCGCTTTCAGTACCACCGATTATCATGAAATATTGAAAGACGATGAGGTGGACTTGGTGATGATTACTACCCGCCACCATCAGCACGCCAGATTAACAATGGAAGCCTTAAAGGCGGGAAAACACGTTTTTGTCGAAAAACCACTCGCGATTTTTGAAGAAGAATTGGAGGAATTACTGAAAACATCTGCGCTAACAAAGTGCAGTATTACGGTGGGTTTCAATCGCCGTTTTTCGCCCCATGTTCAAAAAATGAAGGCTCTTTTAGGAAGTGCGCCCATGAACGTAGTTGCAACCATGAACGCGGGTTTTATCCCTGCCAACTCGTGGGTGCACGACCGAGCCGTGGGGGGCGGGCGGATTTTGGGCGAAGCCTGTCATTTTATAGACTTGATTACGTACCTAACGGGTAGCCGCGTGACGGCGGTTTGTATGAATGCCATGGGACCTAACCCTACCGAAACCACCGATAATGCGAGTATTTTACTCCGTTATGAAAACGGTTCTACGGGCGTCATCAATTATTTTTCCAATGGCCATAAATCGTATGCTAAAGAGCGAGTAGAGGTATATTCGCAAGAAAGAACGCTGATTTTGGACAATTTCCGCACCTTAGAAGGGTATGGTTTCAAAGGATTTTCAAAGCTAAAAACCAGCCAAGACAAAGGACACAAGGCACAGTTTGAGGGATTAATTAAACGAATCCAAACAGGGGGCGAACCACTGATTCCGTTGGATGAAATTGTCAACACTACGCAAGCTTCTTTTGCCGCCATCCGTAGCTTGAAAGAAGGTCGTTGGGTGGAAGTCAAATAGCTGTTATTCCGATTTTTTCTTCTCCATCATTAAGCCTACCATCATGATGAACGCTGTAAGAATGATGATTTGAATGATGAGCGACTTGTTAACCAAAGGAATGGTTTGTGCAACAGGAATACTTAAAAAAAGCAGAATCGTAATCAGTCCGCGCGGTGCTACAAATACCAAAGGAGTAAAAGGAATTTTGTGGATTTTGAGTACGATGGCTCGAATAATAAAAATTCCTACGACGATTCCCAATGCCCATATCAGGGTATCGAAATTGAGAATTTCTGCGGTTTCCATCAGGTAGCCAAAAAGCAGAAAGAACAGTACTCGAATCACAAAAGTAGCTTCCACCACTATCTCTTTGAATTTTTTCACTTCCCGATCAAGTACATCTGGTTTGAGTTTTTGAAGCCATCCGAAACGTTTTATCTCATCGAGATTCCCCAAAAACAATCCAAAAATGAGAATGAAAATGAGGGCAGGTAAGTGATAGACTTTAGAGACGTTGTAAATCAGAATAACCAATAAAATGATGGGTGCGAATTTGATGTGATGGTCAATTTTGCTCAATAAATAGGAAAGCCCACCCGTAGCTAAGAACGAAATGAGGATAATGGCAATCAATTGTCCGATAAAAGACCAAATCGAATTTACACCAAACGTATCGTTGAATACCACAAAATTGAAAAACACGACGCCAAGAATATCTGAAAGACTACTCTCATAAATCACAAACTCTTTCTGATAATTGGATAAATTTTTGACGCTCGGAATAGCAATAGCACTGCTAATCACGCAGAGTGGGATAACATTGGTGAGGCTTTCTTTGAAACCTACCCCTCCCCAATACGCAAATGCACCTGCTACCAAAAAGGCAAGAAACAACATAGGCAACAGTGCCACAAGGAAGGATTTTTTGACAAGTGAAAATTTTGAGGCATTCAACTCTAATTCTAAAGAACCTTCTAATACGATGAGAATCAACCCTATCGTTCCCAGAATGGGCAATATGGGGCTTAAATTGGGGAGACTGACACCCGTAGTAGTGGAGATTTGTTTGACTACCCAGCCCAACAGCAACAGTAGAATTACCGAAGGAACTTTGGTTTTGGAGGAAGTAATATCGAAAACATAGGCAATCAGAATAAGCGCGCAAACAGTAATAATAATGGCGGTAGTCATACGGTAAGGTAGTTAGAGCAAACAATACTAATCAGAAATGTGTAAAAAAGAAAGGGTTAGACCCTGCAAAAGATCTAACCCTTTACTCTAAGAGGATTGGGAAATATTACAAGTTGAATCCGAATGAATAAACGTCTTCGGGATAATCAAGGTATAAACCCTCCATCTGCACCCTTGCGCCTTTTTTCTGGGCCAAGGCGGCTTTCAGTTCTTTGACCGAACGAACGGCTTTATCGTTTACTTTCGTAATTACGAATCCTTCTTCTACCCCTACACGAGCCAGTTTTCCAGCTTCCATCGCCGTTACTTTTACCCCACCATTAATATTGGCGCGTTGTAAGCGTTGTACTTCACGGGGATTCAAATCACTAAATTGCGCCCCGAGTGAATTGAGTGCTATGTCAGCCTCGTCGGTCTTGATAATTTCTTTACCACCTTCACGATTGCGGAGCGTAACGGTGTAGTCTTTTACACTACCAGCGCGATTGACGGTCAATACCACGCTTTCGCCAGGGCGTTTGCGAGCTACCAATTCGCGGAACTTAGGGTCAGAGTCAACTTCGATACCATCCACTTTGGTAATTACGTCGCCAACTTTCAATCCAGCATCTTTGGCAGCACTGCTGCTCTCGCCAAAGCCTTGAACATAGATACCCGTAGCAACTTTTACATCATACTGTTCGGCTTTTTTGCTGTCCAATTCTTCAGGGATAATACCGATGTAACCGCGCTGTACTCCCCCAAACTTGATGATATCACTTGATACTTTCTTTACTAAGCTCGACGGTACAGCAAAAGCGTATCCTGCATAGCTTCCCGTAGGACTGGCAATAGCGGTGTTGATACCTATCAATTCTCCTTTGAGATTGACCAATGCACCGCCTGAATTACCTGGGTTTACGACGGCATCGGTTTGGATGAATGATTCCAAAGGTGTATCGCTATTACCTTGACGACCCTGTGCGCGTTGGTTAAGAATCCCAATACCGCGTCCTTTGGCACTCACAATACCCGCCGTTACGGTTGATTCTAAATTGAAAGGGTTTCCTACGGCTACTACCCATTCGCCTACTTTAATAGCATCCGAACTTCCGAATGCCAATGCGGGTAGGTCTTTGGCAGGAATCTGAATCACGGCAATGTCAGTAGATGGGTCTGTTCCGATTACCTTCGCTTTGAAGGTACGTTTGTTGGACATTACTACCTCCAATTCTTCTGCTCCTTCTACTACGTGATTGTTGGTAACAATATAGCCATCAGGACTCACAATGACCCCTGAACCAGACGATTCTTGTTTTTGCGGACCACTACGTCGCATTCCAAAGTCTTCCCCAAAGAGGTCGAAGATGTCCATGCCACGTTGCTGCGATTGACGCATAGCCGACGCCTTGATGTGTACTACAGCAGGGGTTGAAACTTCTGCTGCGTAGGTGAAGTCGGCGGCAGCTCCCACGGGGGCACCACCAGAAGTGAAACGCGCCATCGAGGGCGTGTCAGCTTCTTTAAAAATGACATCTTTGTTGTCGTCGAGACCACCGAGGAGTTTTACACTTCCTACCGTTACAACGCTCGAAATGAGTCCAACCAATGCCAATAATTTCCAATTCTGATTCATGACTTTTATGATTTGGTTTTGAAACTAATTTTTTAAATTTCACTAAGGGTTGATTGTCAAATTTGCACTGAGATAACGTCATTTACAAAACAAACATTACCCAAATTTCTTACTTTTAACAATATTTAACAAGTAAATGTTCGGGTACAATCTTGGTCTTACAACAATAATGCAAGCCCTTAAAAACTGTCAAAATGTCACGAGGTTTCGTAACTTTTACAACTGCCTGAGAAAAGAGGCTGACGATTTTTCTGTTATCTTTGCAGCATTATTATTGAAACGAAAATATGGCGCGAATCATTGCGATTGATTATGGAGCAAAACGTACGGGGATTGCAGTCACAGATCCTCTAAAAATCATCGCAACGGCATTGGAGACGGTGCGTTCGCACGAGTTAATTGATTTTTTGAAACGTTATGTGGCAGCGGAAGCCGTAGAAGGGTTTGTGGTAGGGATGCCAAAAAAATTGGATAATACCGATACCAACAACACCCATTTGGTAAAGGTTTTTATCAAGCAATTGAAAAAGAGTTTTCCAGAAATGCCCGTTTATGAACATGATGAGCGTTTTACGAGTAGTATGGCACTCCAAACTATGATTGTGATGGGATCTAAAAAAAGTGACCGACGCGACAAGTCAAACATTGACAAGATGAGTGCGACCATTATTTTACAATCGTATTTAGAGAGCAAAAAGTAGGTTTTGTTGGAGTGGCCATGGCCACAAATTTTAGATAGTTTGGGATATTATTTAAAATTCAAAAAATCCACGTTCAAACAACCCAAAATCAGTAAACAATGATATTTCCAATAGTAGCTTACGGCGACCCAGTGTTAAGAAAAGTGGCTCGTCCTATCGAAAAAGATGAATTCAATTTACCAGAGTTGGTAGAAAATATGTACCTGACAATGTACGATTCGTCGGGAATTGGTTTGGCAGCTCCCCAGATTGGGCAAAGTATTCGCTTGTTTGTAGTGGATGGCACCCTCCTCAACGAAGACGAGGAAGAAGAAGACAAAGACCCAAGTTTGGAAGGATTTAAGAAAGTTTTTATTAACCCCCAAATCTTGGAGGAAAAGGGCGATGAGTGGGCTTTTGAAGAAGGGTGTTTGAGTATTCCAGGGATTCGGGCAGACGTATATCGTCCCGAAAAGGTCAAAATTAAGTATCGCGACTTGGAATGGAATGAACACGTTGAAGAATACGATAATATGGCAGCTCGCATTATTCAACACGAATATGACCATTTAGAAGGTAAGCTCTTTACCGATTATTTGCCAATGCTCAAGCGGCAAATGCTCAAAAAACGATTGGCCGATATCACCAAAGGTGCCGTAAAAGTAGATTATAAAATGAGATTCCCGAAATAGTACAATCAGGAGCAGGAATCTTTTCCCGCCTTACTCATAACTCCAACAACTATGGATCTGCGCAAAAAAGCCAAAAATGTACTCTTTATTGATATAGAAACGGTATCGGTGAAGGAATCTTTTGATTTGTTGGATGAGCGGATGCAGGAGCAGTGGGAGCGAAAAGCCGCCAATATTCGTAATGATGACCATGTTTCAGCCTTCGATTTGTTCTACCGTCGAGCAGCTATCTATTCTGAATTTGGCAAAATCATTTGTATTAGTGTGGGTGCTTTGTATTGGAATACGACCGACGACCAGCCACGCTTTAAAGTAAAATCTATCGCAGGCGACGATGAACGGACTATTTTGCAAGAATTCAAAGAGCTAATTGAGAAATACCCTCAAAATCAGCTGATTTTGTGTGCAATAACGGCAAAGAATTTGATTACCCTTTATTTGCCGCCGAATGTTGGTTAATGGCATTACATTGCCCGAATCCCTTCAGTTATCGGGTAAAAAACCGTGGGAAATCCTTCACCAAGATACGCTTGATATGTGGCGTTTTGGTGATTATAAGAGCTTTGCTCAATTAGATTTATTGGCGGCCTTGTTTGGTATTCCAAGTAGCAAATCCGACATCAGCGGAGAAGACGTGACGCGGGTGTATTATGCCGAAAAAGATCTTATGCGTATCCGCCGTTATTGTAAAGAAGATGTAATAGTACTGGCGCAGTTGTGGCTCCGTCTCAATCAATACGATACCGTAAAGCCTGAACTCATTTTACGAGCAGAATGATGTCCTTCCTTGAAAAAATACTTCCTAAAATGATAGAATTTGGTAGAGTTTGACTTATTTGGAGGGTATGTTCAAATAAATCAAACTCTACCAAATCAAAATGAAGAAAACTTTCTTTCTCTTGGGCGTGGCTGCGCTAAGTACGGTGCAACTGCACGCACAACGTACACTGATTCATTGCGGTAAACTCATTGATGGCATTGCCAACGATGTTCAGACTCAGATAACCATAGTTGTCGAAAAAAATCGAATTTCTGCCATAGAGAAAGGCTACACCTCACCACAGTCAGGCGATAAAGTCATTGATTTAAAAGCCAAAACAGTATTGCCTGGCCTGACCGACATGCACGTGCATATCGAGAGTGAAACCAGTAAAGACCAGTATCTCAAGCGATTGAGCAACAATCCTGCGGATATAGCCTACGAAGCCCAAAAACACGCCATGACTACGTTGATGGCAGGGTTTACAGCGGTGCGTGATTTGGGAGGAACGGGCGTCAATATTGCCCTTCGGAATGCGATTAATAAAGGCTTGGTAGTAGGTCCAAGAATCTTTACCTCGGGTCAGACGATTGCTACCACAGGCGGCCACGGTGACCCTACCAACGGGCTAAGTTCGACCTATACCGTCCCCGACGAAGTAACAGATGGCGTGGTAGATTCGCCAGAAGAAGGCCGAAAAGCCGTACGTCAACGTTACAAAGAAGGGTCGGATTGTATCAAAATCACGGCTACGGGTGGGGTGTTGAGCATCGCCAAAAGTGGTAAAGCACCGCAGTTTACCGAAAACGAAATTTCGGCTATCGTAGCTACGGCCAAAGACTACGGCTTTCACGTGGCAGCCCACGCCCACGGTGCCGAGGGGATGAAACGTGCCTTGCGGGCGGGGGTGACTACCATTGAGCATGGCTCTTATATGGAGGATGAGGCCATTGAGCTGTTCAAAAAAATGGGAGCCTACTACGTACCAACGATTATTGCGGGAAAAACAGCCGCAGATTCGGCCAAAGTGCCTGGGTATTACCACCCGCTTGTTCGCATGAAAGCCCTTGAAATTGGACCGCTGATTCAAAAAACCTTCGAAAAAGCCTACAAAGCAGGAGTGAAAATTGCCTTTGGGACTGACGGGGGCGTGTATCCTCACGGAAAAAATGCCAAAGAGTTTGAGTACATGACCGAAGTAGGAATGCCTGCTATGGAAGCCATCAAATCTGCGACGGTAGTACCTGCCCAAATTTTGGGCGAAGAAGCCAACATGGGAAGCATCTCCAAAGGGAAATATGCCGATATCATTGCCACCGACGAAAATCCCCTCCAGAACATCAAAACCCTTCAAAATGTGACGTTTGTGATGAAAGATGGCGTAGTGATAAAACAGTAAGTTTAAACTTTTTGCGTATATCCTAAAACCGTTGATAGGGTTTGCGAGTTTATCAGTTACAACTAATCACCAAGTACGCACACATTGAAAAAAGTCATCGTCGTTGGGGCAGGGTTTGCAGGATTATCTGCCGCCACCAGTTTAGCCAACAAAGGTTTTGAGGTTACAATTCTGGAAAAAAATACCGTAGCAGGTGGCCGCGCGCGCGTGTTTGAGGCGGAAGGGTTCACGTTTGACATGCAAGCTAAGCTGGTATTGGATGCCCGATGTTTTTGAGACATATTTTTTGAAAATTGGCAAAAAACCGTCTGATTACTATCACTTTAGTACGCTCTGACCCCTCGTATGCGGTTATTTTTGAAGGTAATGAGGTTATAGACATTCCTGCGAGTTGAAAAACTCAAACAGCTTTTTGAAAGTATTGAGGCAGGGAGCAGTGCTCGTTTGGAGGCATTTTTAGAACAAGCCGCTTACAAATACGACGTGGGGATGAACAAGTTTGTATGGAAACCCAGTCGTAGTATTTTGGAGTTTGTGAGCCTAAAGTTGCTTTATGATTTAGGACGAATGGATGTATTGCAGACCTTTGCAGAACACATCCGTAAGTATTTCAACGACCCTAAGTTGCTTCAATTGATGGAGTTCCCAATTTTGTTTTTGGGAGCAACTCCTCAGAATACCCCTGCCATGTATAGCCTGATGAACTACGCTGAGATTTCGATGGGGACGTGGTATCCCATGGGAGGAATGCACGAAATTGTGAAAGGAATGGTGGCATTACCCAAGAAAAGGCGTGAAGATTTTGCTCAACCAGAATGTAACAAAAATAGAAGTTACTAACGGCAGTGCTAAACGAGTAATCACTGATACTGACGTTTTTGAGGCAGATGTCGTAGTGGCAGGGGCAGATTATCACCACGTTGATACTAAACTGTTGGGAGAGTATCGTAATTATTCGGATGAATATTGGGATAAGCGTACGCTACCCCCATCGTCGTTATTGTATTATTTGGGGGTCAATAAGCGTATTTCCAAAATTACAGCATCATAACCTGTTTTTTGACGAAGATTTCGGAATCCACGCCCACGAAATCTATACTGAGCCACAGTGGCCGAGTAAGCCGTTGTTTTATGCCTCGGCACCGTCTAAAACCGACCCTACCGTAGCTCCCGAAGGTAGCGAAAATCCTGTTTATTTTGATTCCCGTAGCACCTGATTTAAAAGATGATACTGACCAGATTCGGGAGCGTTATTTCAACACAGTAGAGTGGAGCGATTAGAGGCGTATGTGGGAGAGCCTATTCGCCCGCATATTGTCTATAAACGTACTTATGCCCACCGTGATTTTCAAGCTGATTATAATGCTTTTAAAGGGAATGCGTATGGGCTTGCAAACACGTTGCTGCAAACAGCATTTTTGAAACCCAAACTCAAAAACAAAAAGGTAGCTAACTTGTTTTATACAGGACAGCTATTCTTTGGATTCAGGTGTACCACCATCGTTGATTTCGGTTTGGTGGTAGCAGATGAGGTAGAAAAAAGAGTTTGCATAGCTATAAAACACATACACGATTAACGCCCATTCCCAATGATGCAATTATTCAACCAAAACGGCACTGAATGTAGCAAGCTCATCACGGAGCGGTACAGTACGTCGTTTACGCTGGGTATCAAAACCTTAGATACTAAGTTTCATTTGCCAATATACGCTATTTATGGTTTTGTACGCTACGCCGATGAGATTGTAGATACTTTTCACGATTACGATAAAAAGTTTTTATTGGATAAATTTCGCTATGATACTTACGAGGCCATCAACCAAAAGATTAGCCTTAATCCCGTACTTGGGTCATATCAATTGGTGGTGAATGAGTATCAAATCGAAAGGGAGTTGATTGATGCTTTTTTGCACAGTATGGAGATGGATTTAACGCCGCAAGACTATACCGAAAACCTCTACGAAGAATACATTTATGGTTCGGCAGAAGTGGTAGGATTGATGTGTTTGCGGGTATTTTGTGAAGGCAATTCAGCCATGTTTAACCACCTAAAAGAAGGAGCAAGGCGATTGGGTTCAGCTTTCCAAAAAGTAAATTTTCTACGTGATTTAAAAAGTGATTTTGTTGAGCGAGGAAGAGTGTATTTCCCAGAAGTGGACTTTAAATTGTTTTCTAAAGAAGCAAAAAGGCAGATTGAAGATGATATTCAAGCTGATTTTGACGCAGCCAATGTAGCCATTCAACAACTCCCACGTAGTGCACGTATGGGAGTACATTTGGCTTATGTGTATTACCTGACACTGTTCAATAAAATAAAAGATACACCTGCCGCTCGTATTCAGGAAGAGCGAATTAGAGTACCAGATTTTCAAAAAATGGCATTGCTCGCCAAAACCTATCTGCAATTTAAGTGGTCAGGAGTTTAATTGACAAATGCAGACGGAAAGTTCGCTGTAGATAAGCTTACTTGTAATACCTTCCAAAATCAAATTAGCATTACAGAAAGAGAGGTCGTAAATTTGTGCTTTCGTTGAAGATTTCGAAAGCTTACCAATGACTCACCTACCACTTGCTGAATTAGCTCAACGCCTCAAGGGCGAACTGTACTACGATACTACCATGCGAACGCTCTACGCTACTGATGCGTCGGCGTACCGTGAAATGCCACAGGCCGTGGCCATCCCCCAAGACATTGACGACCTCAAAACCCTCATTGCCTTTGCGAGAGAGCATCGTACATCGCTCATACCGCGTACGGCAGGTACCTCGTTAGCAGGGCAAGTAGTAGGCAATGGCATCGTAGTAGATGTCTCACGTACGTTTACCAAGATACTGGAAATCAATCCCGAAGAACGTTGGGTACGCGTCCAGCCAGGTGTTATTCGCGACGAACTCAACATGGCACTCAAGCCTTATAATTTGTATTTTGGGCCTGAAACTTCCACCGCCAATCGTGCCATGATTGGCGGGATGGTAGGCAATAACTCCTGCGGTTCTAACTCTGTCGTGTATGGCTCTACCCGTGAACATTTGTTGGAAGTGAAGGCGTTGTTGGCGGATGGAAGTGAGGCAACATTCGGCCCCCTACCCGAATCGTCGCGTCGTCCCAATGGAGGAACTACAACTTTACCAATCGAAGGGCTTGAGGGGGCTATTTATGCTAAAACCTTTGAAATTCTGTCAAATCAGGAAAATCAGGAAGAAATCCGAAAGAACTTCCCTAAAAAATCCGTGGAAAGGCGCAACACGGGCTACGCTTTAGATATGTTGTTGGATTCTGCTCCCTTTGGGGGAGAAGAGCCTTTCAATATGTGTAAACTAATTGCAGGCTCGGAAGGAACACTTTGCTTTTTGACCGAAATTAAACTCAATATTATCCCGCCACCGCCCAAAGCGCAAGGCTTGGTATGTGCGCATTTCAATACGATTGACGAAGCACTTCGCTCAACAATCACGACCCTCAAATACAAGCCGCAGGCAGTAGAATTGATTGACAATTATATCTTGGAGTGTGCTGCCGAAAATTCCGAACAAAGTAAAAACGCCTTCTTTGTCCGAAAGAAAACAGATGGGTCATATCCTATTATTTTGGTAGTGGATGTATCACAAAATACCAGAGAAGAAGTAGAAAAAGTGGCAGCGGAGTTGATTGAAGATTTTAAAAGTGAAGGAGTAGGGTTTCATTATCCATTGCTCCACGATGACGATACGAAGAAAATATGGACGTTACGAAAAGCTGGTTTGGGACTCTTGGCCAACTTGCCAGGCGACGAAAAAGCCGTGGCTGTTATCGAAGATACTGCCGTAGATGTACACGACCAACCCGCCTACATTCGTGATTTCAACGAGATTTTACACAAAAATGGCATGTCGGCGGTACATTATGCCCACGCAGGTTCGGGCGAAATTCACTTGCGTCCTATCATCAATCTCAAGACCAAAGAAGGCCATCGTCAGTTTAGAATGATTGCCGAAGAGATTGCCACTTTGGTCAAAAAATACGATGGGTCGCTTTCTGGCGAGCACGGCGACGGGCGTTTACGCGGGGAGTTTATCCCACAGATGGTAGGCCCCAAAAACTACGAATTGTTTAAAGAAATCAAACGGACGTGGGATCCATACAATATTTTCAATCCCGGTAAGATTGTAGATACCGCACCCATGGATACTTTTCTGCGTTATGAAGCCGACCAGCCAACCCCTTCATTCAACACTTATTTTCGTTATCCCAATCAAAATGTGTTGCAACATGCCGAGCAGTGCAACGGCTCCGGCGACTGCCGTAAAACCCACCTTAGCGGTGGCACCATGTGCCCGAGCTTTATGGCCACTCGCAACGAAAAAGATACGACCCGCGCACGAGCCAATATACTACGTGAGTTTTTGACGCATAGCCCCCTAACCTCCAATGGCGGGTTTAGTGATGATAAAAATGGCATGGAGTCTGTCAAGGAGGTATATGACCTTTGTTTAGCCTGTAAAGGTTGCAAAGGGGAGTGTCCTTCTAACGTGGATGTGGCGAAATTGAAAATGGAATTCTTGCAACACTACTACGATACCAACGGCGTACCGTTTCGGTCGTGGTTGGTGGGTAATTTTGCCAAAATGACGGGTATTGCAAGTTATATGCCTTGGGCCTACAATCTGATATTCAAAAATGCACCCCTGCGTCGAATTGCCAATCAGGTAGTAGGTTTTCACCCAGATAGAACGATGCCATTGTTGCATAGCAAGACGCTGAGACAGGCAGCCCCCAGGCTCACCTCAGCGAATAGCCCAAAGGGAAACAAGGGGCTGGTTTACCTCTTCTGCGATGAGTTTACCAACTACAACGACGTTGAAATTGGCAAAAAAGCCATCATGCTTTTGGAAAAGCTGGGCTATGAAGTCATCATTCCCGACCATGCGCCAAGTGCACGTCCGCAGTTATCCAAAGGGCTTTTGAAGGATGCCAAAAAGATTGCGGAGCAAAACGTTCGAATGTTGAAAGACCTGATTACCGAAAAAACACCCTTGGTAGGTATTGAGCCTTCCGCTATTTTGACCTTCCGTGATGAATACCCCGATTTGGTAAGTGAAGAACTGATAGAAGCGGCCAAAGAACTGGCTAAAAATGCGTTGCAATTCGATGAGTTTATTGCCCGCGAAATAGAGGCGAAGAGAATCCACAGTTCACAGTTTACCGATGAAAGTAAAACCATCAAGTTGCACGGACATTGTCAGCAAAAGGCAATTGCGTCGTTGGTACCCACAAAGAAAATGCTTTCATTACCCAAAAACTACCAAGTTCAGCTCATCCCGAGTGGGTGCTGTGGAATGGCAGGGAGCTTTGGCTACGAAAAAGAGCACTATGATTTATCCATGAAAATTGGTGAGTTAGTCCTGTTCCCAACCGTTCGCCAGCAACCTGAAGAGGTAATCATTGCTGCTCCTGGTACGAGTTGCCGTCACCAAATTCACGATGGTACGGGACGAAAAGCGCTACATCCCGTAGAGATTTTGTGGGAAGCCTTGGCCTAAAAACACAACAAGGGCGAAGATTTGAATCCAACAATTCAATCTTCGCCCTTGTTTAAGACAATACAAACAAAAAATGGCAAACCGAGAATCTCACCGCTACGACCACCTACCCTTGCTTCGGTCAAGACCTGGGGGATTCAGCAGGAGCTGGTAGTTCCGATTTGCCGCTGCAAAATTAGGAAATTGTGAACAACGCACCAAAAAGTGCGAGTTAATTGTTGGGACTTAATTGTTAACAATTTGATAATTAGATTTTTAAAATTTCACAAAACTCCACTTTCTCTGAACTGTGGACCGAAAACGGTGGACTAAATGATAAAATCATGGATTGAAGCGGCACGTTTACGAACGTTGCCTTTGGCACTATCGAGTATTT
>JBGAUP010000131.1:0-15928 GCA_044228585.1 Runella sp.
CTTGGGTTTCTTTAAAAGTTCAGGCAAAAAAAGTAAAACGAACTATTTACCAAGTACGAAAAGACCTTTTTACTGAGTATTTAGTCAATGAACTAATGTATCCAAGAATTCAAGCAATTTAAAGAAAAGCGAAAGTCCTAACAAAAATGGTGTAGAAAATAAATCGAAAATTTATCTAACGGTAAAAAGGCATAAAAAACACCCTTTGGCAAGTCGCCAAAGGGTGTATAAAAGCGTAAATCAAGCATTATGGATTACTCCAAACTGACTCGAATAATCTGTACTTTTTGCTTTGATTCTTCCTTGGGGTTGATGTGCAGATAATAAATGCCTCTGGGTAAATCTCCCACTTCAATACGGAAGATACCGTCTGATTTCAATACTTGTTTATCAAAAGCAGCTTTTACATCTATACTCTTGACTTTCTTCGCCGATTTCTCTTCAAACAACTCAATACTTTCGGGCAACAGGTCTTTGTTTCTCACCTCACTAAGTTCAAGATTGATTACATCTTTAGCTGGGTTGGGGTAAGCCGAGTATCGTGCAAAACAATCATCTACACAAATAGTAGTACCGTCGCTTGACGACCCACAGACATTCGACATATTGAGCGTCAAACCATAGCAGTCAGCAATATAAGAGTTAAAATAGGCATTCCCACTGCCATAATCGGTCAAATAGGTATTGGATGCATTGCCACTACTCACATACCAACTGGAGGAGGTGGGATTACCCAGTATATTGGCTGACACTGTTTGGCCATAGCCTGTACACATCGAAGTATTGACCGTAATACCATTGACAGTAGGGGGACCATAATGCACATATGCTTCGCCCCAACCACTATCGGGACATCCAGTAGATGGGTCCGCATTGGCTCTCACCTTCGCTTTTCCAATACCCGTGGCTGTTACATTGGCAGTAGCAAAGCCCGTTGATGAAACCGATGCTCCTCCTTCTGAAGCCCAAGTATAACTATATGCAAAAGGAACGAAACTGGCATAAACACCCACATTCCCACCACTGCAAATGAGAAGCGAACTCTCTACAACTGACGGGGTGGGAGGTACTTTACGGACAAAATTAAGGGATAAGTCATAGCTCGAACTCCCTGATGTAACTTTTACTTTTAATTGACCTCCTCCAGTACTGTTTGGAGTTACGCTGATACTACATCCAGACCCACTTGAACCCCACCCTGCTGGTAATTGCCAATTTGAACATGTACTTGAAACACATCCGCCCATTCCGTTTGACAGACAAGCCGTAGCGGTAACAGTTGACGTACTACAGTTGATATCTAAGGTAGAACCTGATATATGGGGAATTCCATCATAGTAGATGTAAAAGGGATTTATCTGTCCAAAAGTATTTAACGATAAAAAAAGAGACAAAACCAAGATTAAATATCTCATAATCAGTTTATTTTAAAAATGATACGAAAAATTAAACACCTGTATAGGTTGTATTTCAAATACGGTACCCCGAACAGGTGTCTGGAATAAAAATTTAAGACTTCCTCCTTCCAATACAAAATTATCAGGAGTGACAATGACTAATCCACCAGTATAGCCATTACGAGCATATGTTCTAAGACCTCCTTTAATACTGGCTTCCATAGAGACAGAAAAATTACGATTGATGAAATAACGGCATCCAATAAAACCCACGCCCCCTATTTGCCAACTAAAGTCAGGATAGTAAAAGGGTAATGCTTTGGGAGCAGGAAGTAACCATGATTGGATTTCATCTTTTTGGTAGTGGGCTTCTAACCCCCAAAATAAATCTGTTTTTTTCGCTATCGCCTTACTCCATTCATGACCTAAACGAACCATAAAATTGGCTTTAAAAATCTTTCTATCATTGCGTTGTGGGTCTGTTTGGAGGTCTGTACCTATTCTAATTCTTAGCGCTCGGTGTGGCTTATAATGCCACCGAGAAAACAGCGAATAATCAGGTAGTTTATTCTTTCCTATCAGCGGAAGCAAATCAGTGCCTATTTCCCATTTAAGGCGGAGCGTGTCTTTAACTTGCGCCCTGAGTTCACTCCCAAACCCAAGGGTAAAAAGAAAGAGTAATTGTGTAATAGTTTTCAAAAAAGTATTTTTTTGTTTTCGCTGGGTGATGCCTACTTGCTTACGGGCGTTTGGGCGGTGGCCATCGTTGATCAACGCCACAATGTTAGGAGTTGCCACTGCAAACGGCTTGCAGTGAGCCGTTTTTTTTGTTGGGTTTTTCATAGCTTTGATGGTTTATTATTTAAGTATTTGATAATCAAAAAATTACCCCCCCCCTATTTTTGTGATAGAGGGGGTAATGGAGGAATTTTTGCAGAAAATTTTCCCAGTGAGAAGTGTCGTCGGTGTAGTAGTAGCTACGCCTAAAGCGGCAATACATAATCGGAAGTCCGTAGTCGTTACGGAGTTGGTCGAGCAGGTAGTACCACGCTCTTTCAGAAAGGCCAAGGCGTTGAGCCATTTGGCGGGGCGTGCCAGTAGATTTGGTTGTTATCAAATCGTCGGCTCGCTGTACAAGCATAAGCTGATGGTGAGATAGCATAAAAAGAAGTTTGGAATACGCTTAAGATGTGGAATCAACGTATGTCCAAACTTCCAAGATTTGTGGGTATTTTGCAATATTTTATTCAAAAAATAACCCCAAAACTTATTAAACGGTAAAAGGGATAAAGTAACCCTGACGAGTGAGTCTCAAAAGGCTTTATCACTTCCTTTCAAACACCTTCTCGCCCGCCACGTAGGTTTTAAGTACTTTTACTTCGCGCAATTCGTTGGCGGGGGCGGTCATTAGGTCTTTTTCCAGAATGATAAAATCGGCGGCTTTGCCCTGTTCGATACTGCCCAAGCGGCCTTCTTCAAAATTGCCGTATGCGGCCCAAATGGTCATACCGCGCAGGGTTTGCTCTCGCGTAAGGGCATTTTCCATTTGGTAACCACCTGCTGGGAAACCCTTAGCATCTTGCCGATATACCGCTGAGTGAAAGGTATAAAAAGGCGAAACGGCTTCCACAGGAAAATCTGTACCCAGTGCAAGTTTTTGGTTTTGCTCCATCAAGGTCTTAAAAATGTAGCCGTTTTTCTCACGGTCTTTCCCCAAGCGTTGCCCTGCCCAGTACATATCCGACGTGGCGTGTGTGGGTTGTATCGAAGGCAAAATGTTGTATTGGCCAAACTTCGACACATCGGCGGCATCCACAATTTGGGCATGTTCAATCCGCCAACGGCGGTTGTTTTTTCCTTTCAGGTATTTGGCGTACAGATTGAGTATTAAGCGGTTGGCCGAATCGCCAATGCAGTGTGTATTGGCCTGAAACTCGCTGTTGGCCAGTTGAGAAATCCATTTCTCAAGTTCGGTAGGGCTGAAAAGCAAGAAGCCTGTTGTTTCGGTAGCATCACTGTACGGTTTGAGCAAACACGCTCCACGCGAGCCTAATGCCCCGTCGGCATAAATTTTAAAGGAACGAACATTGAGTCGGTCAGAAACATAAATCCCTTTTTTGAGCATTTTGTCAATATTTTCTTGACTGACACTCACCATCGGGTACAGCCGAATTTTGAGTATTCCTGCTTTTTGAAGGCTATCAATGTGGTCGATAATTTCGGGCGAGAGTCCTGCATCACCGACGTTGGTCAAGCCATACTGCAAACACAGGGCTTGGGCTTTTAGGAGTTTTGACGTAATTTCTGCTTTCGTTGGGGTAGGGTTGAGGGCACGCACAAGCTGCTGGGCGCGGTCTATGAGTACGCCGGTGGGTTGTCCATTTTTCAACATCACCAAACCCCCTTCGGTTTTGGTATCAGCCGTAATTTTGGCCAACTGTAACGCTTTGGAGTTAACCCAACTTGCGTGTCCGTCAATACGGGTCAAGTAAACAGGGTTATTCGGAAAGGCTTTGTCCAAAATGTCTTTGGTTGGAAACTCCTTCACAGGCCAATCATTTTGGTCCCAACCTCTGCCTATAATCCAAACAGCATCAGGATGTTCGGCCTGGTACTTTTTCAAGCGTTCGACAATTTCCTCAGGCGACTGCGTATCTACTAAATCCGCTTGGTCAAGCATCTGCCCCAATCCATAAAAATGGGCGTGGGCGTCGTACAAGCCTGGATAGAGAGGTTTGCCATCGGCATTGACGATGGAATCGGACTGATATTGTCCAAATACCGTAGCAGAATCGCCAATAGCGACAAATTTACCGTCTTTTACGGCAAAAGCAGACGCTTGTGAAAAGGTAGAATCAACGGTGTAAACGGCAGCATTGTAAACAATTAGGTCGGCTTTGTTTTGGCTTGAGCATGACGCTAAAAAGGCGGCGAATAGCGCGTAAAAGTAGTTTTTCATCGTATCAGGGTTAAATCTTGCCTAAAACTACGTTTTAATGCGCTATTTTTGAAACGTCAAGCGAGTTTTGTCACTCTTTTAGGGTCTATTCCCGTTACTTCTATGTAGATAGATGCTTAACAGCATGATAAACTAAAGCCAACTAATTTCGTTTTTGCTTTTATGAAACGCTTTTTGCTACTTCTGTCTTTTATATTTTCACCCCTATTGGTTTCGTTTTCTCAAGAGTTATTAACCCTCGAAAATGCGATTTCGGTAGCCCTCGACAAAAACTACGCTATCAAAGTAGCCCAAAGCCGCGAAGCTATTGCTCACAACGACAACACCCGTGGTAACGCGGGGATGTTACCCGTTGTGACAGGAACAGCACTCCAAAACTTTACTCGAAACAGCATCAACCAATCGTTTTTTAATAATATTCGTGAACCCCTTGTGCAGAGTGGAATAGACAACCGTAACAACAACGCGGGGGTAACGATGGTATGGACACTTTATGACGGTATGGGAATGTTTGCCGCCGCCGATCGTCTCAAAGAAATAGAAAAATTGGGAAAAACCAACGTTCAGATAACGATTCAGAACACCATTGCGCAAGTCAGTAATGCGTACTACGAAATCATCCGCCAAAAGCAACGCCTCAAAGCCCTCCAGAATGCGTTGGAGATTTCGGCCACACGCCAAGAATTGGCCAAAGCCAACTATGAGGTAGGAACCACCTCGAAATCAGAATATTTGGCGGCACAAGTGGACTATAACCAAGATCAAGCGGCGGTGTTGGCACAGCAGCAAGTAATTCAAAACGCTGAGGTTAATCTCAATGCGTTGCTTTTCCGTGATTTTGAAACCAAATTTTCGGTCATAGATACCATCGTTTTCCGCAAAGACTTATCGTTGGCCGATTTGAAACAAAAATTGAACGAAAATCCCAACCTATTGGCCGCGGCTCAAAGCCGCATGTTGGCCAAAATCAACGAAAAAGAAGTAAAAGCGACTAAATACCCCCAAATAGATTTGGTAACAGGTTACAACTATACTTCTTTTAACAATGAAGTGGGATTTGGACCTCAAAAAGGGCAGTCGCGGATACTTAATTATGGCCTTCGCCTCAACGTCCCGATTTATGATGGTTACAATCAGCGCCGCCGCGAACAAAATGCCAAGGTCAACACCAATTACTGAATATCAGGAAAGCGACTAAAAAACCAGCTTGGTTGCTCGACCGCAAATTTTACAATTCTTATCAAAATAGTATTCAACCTTTAATTGAAGAGCAAAACTGAAAAAATTGCGCGCCAAAACGTAGATTTGGCTTTTGAACGCTATAAATTTGGAAACTTCACAATATTGAGTTTCGCGAAGCGCAACGTAACGCGGTGGCTACTGAATCACGCTTGATAATGCCGCATCGCGTCAAAATCGAGATAGAACTTCTCTCGCTTGAGCGTCTGATTGTAACTACTAACAAGAAAAAACGTCTGGTGGAAATTAGGTTTGAACTACCTTTGTAGGGAAGTTTCAATTACTACTAAAAGTTTGATGATGACCCCTTTCTGGAATAAAACCCTCACCCGCGACGCCCTTATTACCATTTTTAGCAGCCTAATTGTAGCGATTTGTTGCTTCTACGGCCCAAGTGTCCATTTACCTTTTTTGGTAGGAATGATTACTGCCATTGGCTTGGGATGGCTTCAGCCACGCAAAGGTTGGGTGCTTGCTATTGAGCAAATACTACTAACCGCCGCATTTTATTTTGTCATCGAACGCCTAAAGATACTGCTTGACTCTTTTGATGCCGATGCGACCCAATTCACCGCACTTTTACAGTTTTTCCCAGTATTCACGGGGAGCTTTTTAGGGGGAGTTATCAGAAGATTATTTTAAAATTTAGGTTACTTGGCAACAAAAAACTTTTTTGACGTTAAGAACAAGAAATACCAAATTGGCTTCAGCTTATGAAAATTGTTCGCACGTTAGTAATCACCACTTTAATCATCTCCTCGCATATTTTCACTAGGTTTAAACACAAAACATGCTAACGCGCTCAACGGACTCATCAATATCTATCAAGAGTTGTGTCGGGAGGATGTAGGTCTTAGCAGGGAAGTTTTTGACTATGCAGTACGAGGACTCCAAAAAATTAATCCTTCCAAGGCCATTTTAACCATTGCCGATTTAAGTCAACCTTCAATCAACAAACGTTTATACGTGATTGATTTAGTAAAGCGTAAGTTACTTTTCCGTACCTACGTAGCCCATGGCCGTAATTCGGGCGATTTGTACGCTCATAAGTTCTCCAACGATATGTCTTCTTACCAGTCAAGCCTCGGTTTTTATCAAACTTTAGGTACTTACCAAGGCAAGCACGGTCTTTCACTTAAACTCAAAGGATTGGAACCTGGTTTTAATACGAATGTACTCGACCGGGCCGTAGTGATACACGGTGCCGACTACGTGAGCGAGGATTTTATCCGAAAAATCGGGCGGTTAGGCCGTAGTTTTGGCTGCCCTGCTATCCCCTACAATGTTCACAAAGAGATTATCGAGACCATCAAAAACGGAGCTTGTTTGTTTGTTTATTCACCCAATAAACAATACCTCCAAAAATCATCTTTCCTTTTGTAAGAAACCCATTACTTTTTCTTATAAAATCTATAAACGTCTGGGTAAAACTTGACGGCTTCGTTTGCGTCTAATGCCGCGGGTAAATAAACCACGAAAACAGGAAAGAGTTTCTCAAGCTTTTCGGTACGGGGCGTTTGGTCTTTTAGACAAATTTGAAGGAAGTTTTCGGGAAATTTTTCTGTTCCAAACAGTAAATTAGCCAATTCAATAGGCTTCTGCAAGCGAATACAACCATGACTTAACCAGCGGTTTGGGCGTGTAAACAACGAACGTTGGTTGGTATCGTGTAGATACACATCAAAGGGGCTAAGTAAATTGAATTTGATGACTCCCAGGGCATTGTCGCAGCCAGTAGATTGTCGAAGGCGGTAAGGGAAATTAGTAGCCGACAATTTACTCCATTCGATACTCCACGGATTGATTTCTTGGCCATTGGCTCCAAAAACTTGTAATTGTTGACTCGCCAAATACCCCACATTTTTTTTGATTTTGGGAAGCATTTCTTTGGTGGCAATGCTCCGAGGCACATTCCAGTAAGGGTACGTAATGATGTCGCGAATCGGGGCAGTCATGCAGGGGGTTCGAGTCGCGTTTTTACCCACAATCACCCGCATATTCAACAATATCGTTTTGGTACTGTCATACACGTTCAACTCCGCTGCGGGAATATTGATAACCGCATACTTCTCCAACTCAAAACGATTAAGCCAACGGTTGAAATTCATCGCCTCCCCCAACATACGAAGGGTATCCACATCAGTATGGGTACGGTATGCTTTCAAAAGAGAGTCATTACTTCGTAATTTCGGTATTTCCCACGTACCCATCAAATTCCAAAACGAAACCGCCTTTTGAAAGACCGTCGTGTCAATTTTTTCAACAAGACCTTGGTGACTTAGAAAGGCAGGGGTATGACCGTAGTAAATTTCGGTTAACAATTTACGTACTTGGGTAGCTACTTCCGTTTCGTTGGTTGGTAGCAAGTAAGAGCGGGTATCTATTCCTACTGAATCTCCGTACATGATTAAATATTGCAAAAACTGACGATTGGGAGTCTCCACAGTGGTTTGCGCAAAAATGTTGGCAGAAATCGTTAGGAGCAAAATGGTAAGTATTCGCATTTTCCAATAATGAATTTTAAATTTTACCCCGTTCAATCGCCTTCGCTGCCAAATTACTTAAAGCGTGTACTCCCATTATTAACGCAGAAAAACGCTCATCTTTGCTAAAGCCTTGTTTCCACCGTGCATAAATCTGCTGAATCACTACGGTATTTTTAAACAACCCAAACACATAATAGTACAAGTACGGTATTTTTAAACAACCCAAACACATAATAGTACAAGATATTGGACAAATCTCGGCCACTTTGTTGGGCATAGCGGTCGGCAAACTCCTGACGGTTAAGATTCCCGGGAAGCCAAGTAAGATTAAAACTTTTTTCAAAGGCTCCGTCAGTCGCTTCTGACCAATACGACAACGATGTTCCCACATCCATCAAAGGATCGCCTATGGTGGTCATTTCCCAATCCAAGACCGCCACAATGTCCGTAAGGTCATTGGCATTTAAAACCACATTATCATATTTATAGTCATTGTGAATGAGCGTGGGCGAATTTTCGTTGGGTAGATTCTTGACTAACCACTGGTAAACTTGCTCAAATACAGGTACATTATCCGTTTGGGAGTTTTGATAGCGCCGATACCACCCATCTACTTGACGCTGAATGTAGCCTTCGGGTTTGCCCAAATTAATCAGCCCTGTGCTATAAATATCAATACCATGAAGTACTGCCAAATTACTTAAAGCGTGTACTCCCATTATTAACGCAGAAAAACGCTCATCTTTGCTAAAGCCTTGTTTCCACCGTGCATAAATCTGCTGAATCACTACGGTATTTTTAAACAACCCAAACACATAATAGTACAAGCACAATAGACAATCGGGGCAGGGATACTGGCGTAACCTGCAGCTTTCAACATCGAAAGTACCCGAAACTCCGCCCCATGTCGTGGCCGCCTTTGATGTGTTTGGCATATAAAACGGTGGACGACGCAAAACGTGCTCTTCCTGCTTGGTTTTGGGAAATAAGTCAGAACGGAGTAGCCTCCAGAATTGGCTTACTTAGTAATCTCTCCAAATCAGGTGCTGCTGAAAATACGCATTGAGTTGTGCCAAGTCAAGCTGCTCGCCATCACGCACGGCCACAGGGGTATCGGTTTTTATGGAAGGCATCGGGGTTTAATTTGTTTTTGCAAAAATACGATAGTCTGGGAATGTTTTAATTAGGTAAGAAGGGAATGGTTTTACCTCAAAATGTTTCTAATTCCACCACTTGGGTTTTTAGAATCGTTAGCATAACGTGGAATGATGTGCAAACGGGTATGGGGCATCTTTTGGCCTGCATTCTTTCCAATATTCATTCCGACAGTAAAATCATTTGCTTGATATTTATCTCTGAGTTGTTGTTGTACAAAATTTGCCATTTGCATCATGTCTTTTTGTTTTTCAAAATCAAGGTCAAAGTAGTTAGCAATGTGGTGCTTAGGAATAATAAGTGAATGCCCTTTGGCAACTGGATAGCCATCTAAAACAGCATAACTCAAAGGTGTCTCGGCTATAATCTCTAATTTTTTATTGGGTTTGCAAAAAGCACAAAAGATTTGATTATCAGATATTTGGTTAAAATGTTGGTATTCATAAAACTCGGTGTTTTCGTTTAAAAAGATGGATTTATAAGGTAGCTGAACATTACATTGATAGGTAGGTTTCCCATGAACATGATGCGTACGAAAACCATCCTTTTGAATATCACGACGAACGGCAAAGTAAGCCTTGCCCGTGGGTTTAAGCAAACTTGAAATCTGCATCAACACCTGTTTTTGCTCTTCGGGAAAAAGCACGTTTAATACATAGAAACAGAGAATAGTATCGAATTTTTCAGTAGGATAAATAGGGGAATAATAAGGGTCAAAGCCTTGAACATCAAATCCTTTTTGACGCAAAAAGTCAACATCTTTCCCAAAACCACAGCCAAAATCAAGTATTTTGCCTTGAATGAGTCTGCGTTCATACAACACACGCACGGGCAACGACGGATTGCTGCGTTCTTTAGCAGTTAGGTGCGTATTGGGATTGTACAAATCAATCATCTACTTTTCTACATAAATAAACGGGTAAGAAAATCCCAAATTTTGAGCCGTTTGCAGTTGAGGTACAATTTGTTTTCTTAATACATCCTGAAAGGTTTCAAGCGATATTTCATTCAAGTTTTCTCGAAAAAAGTAATTGTAATCATCCAAAAGCTCTTTTTTCCCTTTCTTCAAATAATATTGAACAACTTTATACTGTAACGATGAAAACCCTTCGAAATAGACTTCCAACGAAGGTAAGCGGTCGTTTTTAGCCGAATTAATGCTTTTGGGAGTGGGAATAATATTCCAAAGCTGGTCGTGAACAACATAAGACCAAGGTAAAAAATGGTCTAAACTCAGGTTTTGTAGCGTAATACGTTGTCCCGAATAAATACAGGTGACGTCAGGGTTTTCGGCTAAGTAGCCCTTCCAGAAGCGATTGGCTGCTTTCAAATCACGTTCCATTGGCTTTTGAAGTTTTTCAGAAAGCCCAATCACATTTGGGTTGTTTTTCTGCATAAACTTAACCAAATGCCAAAAAATAAATCCGCGTAAAATTCCCTGATGCTTTTGCAGATAGTCTATCCAAGTACTGTTCAACTCAATTGAATCTCCCACAAAACGATATATAACGCGATGAGGATGGGTTTCAAAGTAGCGATTGCACAATAAAATCATCTGATTTTTCACCAAATGGTCAGAATTAGAGCGAGTTTCTTCTTCAAAAAAAGGACGAACAAACCTATAGGGTACATATCGGTAAAGGTCTTTAATTTGATGTGAAAGCTTCTGTAATTCTTTTTCGGAAAACTGGTGGTTGATTTGGTCAAAAAGACTTGGAGAATTGGGAAGGTTATCAACCGTCATTTTTGAAGAAATAAGTTGGGCAACCTTGTTAAATCCATCCTGAATTCCAAACGATAACTTGAAGTAATCCAAAGGATACCAAGCATTTGCCAACATTCTTAGTGCAATATCTTTTTGTGAAATTATATTTTCGCCATTTTCGCGTAGGCTATCAAGAATTGAAAGAAACCAGTAGAACTTATAGGCGTTTGTTGTGTCCCGAAAAACAGAAGACAATTTTCCAATATCTAATTGTTTATGTTCAGGTAAAAACATCGTTATTTTTTAGCATTAAGCAATTCTACAATTTCGCCCCAAACGATAAATCCCCTGCGTCGCCCAAGCCAGGTACGATGTAAAAATGCGTGTCTAATTTCATATCCACTGCGCCCACCCAAAGCCTACATTCAGGCATTCGGCTTTGGAGATAGGCTACTCCTTCGGGACTGGCAATCACGGCGGCAATGTGGGTTTGGGCCGGAATTCCGAATCTCAGCAAAGCATGATAGACTTTCTCAATAGAACGCCCCGTGGCCAACATAGGGTCCATCAAAATAAGCGTTCGGTCTTGCAAATCGGGGGCAGTGATGTAGTCCATTTCTACCTCAAAGTCCTCGTCTCCAATGTGATGCCCCCGATACGCCCCAATAAAAGCATTGTCGGCTTGGTCGAAAACATTCAAAAAACCATGATGAAAAGGCAAACTTGCCCGTAGGATAGTGGCCAATACGGGAGGCTGGCGGAGCAATCGTGTAGAGGCAACTCCAAGCGGTGTAGTAACTTCTACCTGACGATAGGGCAGCGATTTGGAGATTTCGTAGGCCAGCAATTCGCCAATACGTTCCAAGTTTCGCCGAAACCGAAGGCGGTCTTGCTGAATATTCACGTCGCGGAGTTCGGCCAAAAAATGATTGGCTACGGAAGGTTGTTGTGTCAAAACAAACATAGTTGAGTGGGTAGTTTGTAGTAGGAAGTAGGCGGTTTGGTTTTAGGGCAGTACATTTGCCGCAACGATAATACAAAGACATTCATTGAAAACCAAAAACGGTATTCTCGAAAACGGTTTCGCATGAAAAATATATTTTTCTTACTGACATGGATGAGTTTGGGGCTTGGTAGCTGTCAGGAAAAAGCGCAAAAACTTCCTCCCGCGGGGATTGCTTTGTCATTTGATGACCGCTACGTAGAAGAATGGAGTCGGCTTCGCCCTTTGTTTAAAAAATACAATGCTCACGTTACGTTTTACGTTACCCAATTTGACAGCCTATCGCTCCATGAGGTAAAATGGCTGCACCAACTCCAACGCGACGGCCACGAAATAGGTGCCCACGGAGCTGCCCACATACGGGTATTAGATTGGCTGCGCGGGGGAGGCTCTCTCGATGATTTTTTTCGGTACGAGATTGAAACAGAACTCCTTTCGATGCGCAAGGCAGGTTTTAGACCCGTGACATTTGCGCACGTGGGCGGGCAACAAACTTGGTGGACCGACCAACGGCTGTTACGGGATTATTTTAAACTCCTGCGAGACGTATCCATGACGGAGCGAAAATTACCGTTTATTACGCTTCGGCAACCTGTTTTTGGGATAGACGAAATCTATTATCATTTTGACGGCGACCGCACCGTTCACTCATTGCTTATTGACCAATACACCAATATCACCGATGCCCAACTCAAAGACGGACTCATTAGGGCTAAAAATACCCACTCTGTTTTGATGCTCCTGGGACACCGTCCGTTGTTTACTCACTCCGACGAACCTTATGCGTTTTCGGTGCAGCGTTTAGAAAAACTATTGAGGGAAGCTCAAAGAATGGGACTCAAAACCTACACCATGTCGGAGTTGGTCAATAGAAGTGTAAAATAGAATCACGCAAAGGCGCAAAGAAGCAAAGTCTGGAATTTCTTTAACCACTAAGACACGAAGGAACACTAAGAAAACGACATTTACTTTAGTGATACTTAGTGCCTTGGTGGTTGAGTTTTATAGAGTTTGTTGTTTTTTGCTTAAAAATCAACGAATTACCTAACATCGCAATAGCCGCTACAAAATTCGTTTGAATCAGAAATTTTCAAATTATCACATTTACTCAATGCTTACTAAAACGGTGTTTGAGATTCAGAAAGGGTGTTTCAAAATATCGGTAAGACAAAGCTGATACCCCAATCGTCAGAAAAGCCGATAGCGGATAAAGAACAAGGTTAAAAGTAAGCTCCGATACATTTTTGCCTAATGTCCACTGTATCAGATGTACACTGGCCACAATAAAGGCTGTTTGATAGATATAAATACCGTAGGAGATTTTACCGAGATACGAAATCCAAGCATATTCCAAATTGACGATTGAGCGGGGATTGGCCGCTAAGTTTAAAATAAAATAGCCAAAAAATAAGCCATAAAATTCCAAATTAAGGCTATTGACGTGAACGCCCGTACTCAAGCAAAACAACAATACTGCATACACAAGCCATTGTACTTCTTTACGAAAAAGCACATTCAATACCCTTTCTTTTTTGTAATATACCAAGGTAGCACAAGCCCCGCCTGTCATCAGCGTAATAATTCGAAATTGGCTAAAAAAGAAACGCACAATTTCAGGCACGTTGTTTGCATATTGTGTATTACCCACCCAATTGTAATAAATATAGAACACGGAAAAAGTACCCAAACAAAAAACCGAAATAGTAATGAGAAGGCGTTTCCAGCTAAAGTCTTTGATAATCCAAGGCCAGAGGTAATAAAACTGTTCCTCTACGCCAATTGACCAAGTTTGAGCGGCTAAGTAGGGCGAATTGTAGAGAATGAAACCAATGTTGGGTAAAACCAACAAAAACAGTGACAACCGACGGTAAAAATTATGTGCCATAAATGAGATTTCGTTGTTGGGAGGCACAAAAAATGGGATGTTGGGAAAAATAAAAAAGGCCAAAATCACGATTAAGAAATAAAGTGGCCAAATTCTTAAAATGCGCCTAACGTAGAAATTTCGGGTATTAATATGACCAAAACGGCCTTTTTCGTGTAATAAAAGGTAAGTAATCAGAAAACCACTGAGTACGAAAAATAAGTCCACCCCCAATTTTCCCATGTTTTTGATGAGGTGGTTATCATAAAAATTCGGAACTTTGAAAACCTCTTTTACTTGCTCGATGTGGTGAATCAAGACCGAAAAGGCAGCAATAAATCGCACACCATTGAGGTTAGGAAAATAAACTGTGTTGGAAACTTTACTCAAGAGGATAACCTAATTATTAGAACCTTGTCTATTTTGTCATGCTGCAAACCATCTCAAGATGCTTGCGGTAGCAAAATTAGCTTAATTTGCCCAAGTGATAACTAACGCTATGCAATTTAGAATTTATACTTTCCTTTTATTTTGGTCTTTCACCCTTCAAATAGCGGTAGCCCAATCACAGTATATCCCCCTCAATGACGACTATTACCACTTGATAGACCGCTATGAGATTCGCCTTGGACGGCTTTCTGACGATTTTCACATTGGCGTAAAACCTTTTCAACGCACGGCGGTCATGAATCTCTTAGACAGTATCAAAGCCGACCGCACCATGCCCCTCGGTGATACGGACTTTTTCAATTTAGATTATCTCCGTCAAGATAGTTGGGAGTGGTCAACAGACCATACACCGATGAGTAATAAACCTTTTTGGAAAAAATTTTATAAGAAGCCTTCTGATTTTTACTACGTCCAAAACAAAAATTTTGATTTACACCTCAGCCCTGTCACTCATTTGATTTTGGGTAGCGAAAACAACTCCAAAGATTACCTTTGGCTCACGGCTCGTGGAGTAGAATTACGCGGTAACATTGGCAAAAAGCTCGGCTTTTATACCTACGTAACTGATACCCAAGGGATGTTTGGGCAGTATGTACGTAACTATACCCTCAACGTCCGCGATATTTACTTGGCTTATCCGCTCTACGTCGTACCCGGGGAAAGCTTGGTAAAAAGTTTGCGTACCAATGCGACCGATTTTATCTCAGCGCGCGGTTATTTGACATTCAATCCTATTAAGCAAATAAATATACAGTTTGGTCACGACCGCAACGTCATCGGCAGTGGGTATCGTTCGATGCTTCTCTCTGATTGGAGCTCCCCCTATTTGTTTTTGAAAGCGACTGCTCAACTGGGACGTTTTCAATATACCAATCTTTGGTGCAATATGTTGTATAATCAAGACAACAGAAAACCTGAACAACCCATCAACAAAAAATACGCGGCCATTCATCACCTCAGCATCAATTTGAGCAAAAATTTCAGTTTGGGCATTTTTGAAGCCGAAATGTACGGACGAGAAAATGGGAAACTTGATGCCAACTATTTCAATCCTATTATCTTTTATCGCTACCTCGAAACCTACCTCGGTAGTGCCGACAACGCCATGTTGGGCTTTGATATTCGATGGAATTTCTTGAAAAGATTCGGGTTTTACAGTCAATTTATGCTCGATGAGTTTAAAACCTCCGAATACTTCGGCAAAAAAGGCTCTTGGGGCAAAAAATTTGGTTTTCAAGCAGGCCTCAAGTACGTAGATGCCTTCAGTGTCCCTAATTTAGACCTTCAAGCCGAACTTAACTTGGCACGCCCTTACACCTACGCCCACAAAAGTGGATTTACCAATTATGTGCATTTCGACATACCCTTGGCCCATCCCCTCGGGGCTAACTTTTGGGAAATAGTAGGTTTAGTACGTTATCAACCTTCTCGCCGTCTCACGGTTTATGGCACCTTTACCCGTTCTGAAAAAGGAATTGATATTGATGGTCGCAATTGGGGTGGGAATATTTACCGAAGCTACCAAGATAGCCGCCCAAGCGATACGGGCAATTTCATCGGTCAAGGTACACTCATTAAAACTTCTTTTTCCGACCTTAGGATGTCGTATATGCTCAAGCACAATTTTTTCATTGATGGGCGTTTACTCCTACGAAATCAACAAAGTTCGT
>JBGAUP010000132.1:0-15223 GCA_044228585.1 Runella sp.
TCGTGGTTCACTATCAGGATTGAGTTCATCTATCAGAACAGAACCTTGTTTGAGCAAGCCCATCTGCGATTCAAGCAACAAATCAATGGTGGCATCCAACAAGGGATGACCAGGGCAGACAAATGCTGCCAATGGTTTGCCTTGCACGGATACCAATTCTTTGTGGAAGGTGATGCGCTCATAGCTTTTGAGAATGGGTTCTCTTGTGCCAATGATGCGGTCTCGGTTGCGAATGGCCGCAGGCACATGAAGCACCTGATACCTTCCTTTTTCTTTTTCGGTTACTGAACCACCCAATGCTTTGAAAGCGGTCAAAAAGAAATCAGCAATGAAGTGGGGTTGAAGTTTTCTGGCCGCAGCACGGTCCATTTCTTCCCTGATTTCCTGCACTCCTGACTTGGTCATGGTGATGGCATGAAGTGACCTTTCCTGCAAGAGCTTTTCGAGCTTTGCATGGTCTAATGCTTCATCCAATACTCTATCTAAAAATGCTTTTCGTTCCGGGTCGCTGCCATAGCGAATGGCTTCTATCAATAAATCTCTCAGACTTTTGTTTTCAAAAGTCATTTCACCCAATACATCAAACACCTGACCGCCTAATGCTTCCCGTTCTATTTCGAGTTTGTCAAACAATCGCTGCCACACTTCACCTTCACGGGTTTGGTGTGCAATGATGTTCCAGAGGCGGCAGACTTCTGTTTGTCCGATACGGTGAATACGACCAAACCTTTGTTCCAATCGGTTGGGGTTCCAAGGCAAATCATAGTTTACCATCAGGTGTGCCCTCTGCAAGTTGATCCCTTCACCTGCAGCATCTGTTGCAATCAAAACAGAGACATTCACGTCTTGCGTGAATTGTTCCTGGGCTTTCTTGCGGTCTTCACGATTCATACCGCCCTGAATGGTTACTACCGCATTTTGACTGCCTAATAGCGTTCTAATCTTCAATGCGAGATAATTCAATGTATCTCTATGTTCGGTGAAGATTACGAGCTTTCTTCTGTTTCGGGCATCATCAAACATCCATTCGTTTTCTGTAAGGATGTTGGAGAGTTGTTCCCATTTTTTATCGGTGCCTGATCGTTTTACGGTCAAGGCCAGTTCTTCCAATTGCTTTAGTGTGTTGATTTCAGCTTCAAGTTCCTGAATGGTTCGTGCCGTGGTTGCACGGTCCACAAATTCATTCTCAACTTGCTCTTGCACTTCGGAAGATTGGTCATCTACATAATCTTCAATATCTTCGTCATCATCAAAATCAGGAAGCTGCTCTGTGCGGATTTCAACCCGGTGAAACAGTTTCTCTTCTTCCAGTCTTGCTTGTAGGCGTTCTTTTCTTCTTCGCAAGGACTGATATATCGCTTCGGGAGAAGACGCTAATCTTCGTTGAAGTATGGTCAATGCAAAACCTACTGAACCACGTCTTCCGGATTCTAAATTGTCGGCTCGGTTGAATTGCTCCCGCACATAGTTGGTTACTTCCACATACAGACGTTCTTCATCCGGTGTAAGCTGGTAAGGAACCGTAATCGCAATCCTTTCAGGGAAAAGTGGTTTGCCATCAAATTTCACCAACTGCTCTTTCACCAACCTGCGCATGATGTCGGACACATCAACGGTGTGAACGCCATCACGGAATCTCCCTTCAAAGCGGTCGCCATCAATCAGTGCCAGGAACAATTGGAAATCTTCTTCCTTGCCATTGTGTGGTGTTGCGGTCATTAGCAGGAAGTGCCTTGTTTGTCTTGACAAAAGCTGCCCTAAACGGTAGCGCTTTGTAAACTTGACTTCACCACCGAAAAATGAAGCAGACATTTTGTGTGCTTCATCCACAATGACCAGATCCCAATCGGTTACTTTCAGTTTTTCCTGTAAATCTTCATCTCTGCTCAGCTTGTCGAGACGAGCAATCACAAAGTTTTCTTCATTGAACCAATTGCCTGTTTTGGAAGAATTGGTTTTATCGTTGGTCAGGATTTCAAACGGTAATTGGAACTTTTGAAAGAGTTCATCTTGCCACTGTTCAGCCAATACACCCGGACAAACAATGAGGCACCTTTTTACATCACCACGAATGGCAAGTTCTTTTATGAGCAATCCTGCCATGATGGTTTTACCTGCACCAGGGTCGTCTGCCAGCACATAGCGAAGCGGTTGACGGGGCAACATGCTATCGTAAACGGCAGTAATCTGGTGGGGCAATGGCTCAATCATAGAAGTATGTATGGCCATCATGGGATCAAAAATGTAAGCCAATCGAATCCGATATGCTTCAGAAACAAGTTTAAACTTCTCTGAAGAAGCATTGAAACTCCAGGGAGCTGATGCGGTTACAATTTCAAGATTGGGTTCATTATCCCGATAAAGGATTTCATTATTCGGATTGCCAAGGCTATCCTTAAAAGTAATTTCAATCACATCCGTACCGTGCCACATGGCATCAATCACTTCAACCATTTGGTTGGGGATAACGCCATTGAGGTAGGTGCCTTTGGTGATATTTTCGAGTTTAGTCATCTACTTTACTGGTTTCTTAAATTTTGACAAATCTTCTTCGGCAACTTTCAATGCATTGGATGCCACATCTTCATCTTTCACCAAGTCATACACCTGCTCTGCTAACCATAAGGTGAGCAGTTCTTCGGTGTCAGCATTTAAAAGTTTGGCCAGTAGTAAAACCTGCTCCCTTTTGGCTTTGCGCTCACCCCCGTTCAATTGCAATTTCTTCATCAATACTGGGCAATGACAGATACAAACGATGAGTTGCACTCAGAACCTCGTCAACGAATGTTGGGTAATCAATTCTCTCAATAAGTTTCATCTATTTCTTGTTTTACCAAACACTTAGTTGGCGAAGGAATAACGGCTTAAAAAAGTATAGACGCATGAGGCTCAAGGCACGCACTCGTCTAAATGGTGGCTAATCTACTATTTTTTTGATACTTGCCAAAGTCGCTATAATTAGCCCAAACAAACTTATACCAATGTATCCACTTTCAAAAATGGGTTTTTGCATAGCATATAGGCAGAAACCCATTTTTTGTTCAATTTTTTCCCTGTTTTGCAGGATTTGCCCACCACAAACTCGAGGGTAGGGATGCGCGCTTCCGCCGCCGCTTTTTCGGCCAAAAACACCCCTCCCCCCTAAAATGCCAGATATATTCCATAAAAGATTACTTACGGGGTTTCATTGATTGAAAGTCCGTTTATAAAAATAGAAGCATTTTCTGCATACTTTATTCGTTTTCGCGAACTTTAGGCTAAAAGTTACTACCCCTATTGGCTCTTTTTCAAACCCTATTATTCTCTTTTAGGACTACTTTTGTAGCCGCACCAACCTGTGATTTTACATTATTATATGCAAAAACCGAAAAAATGAAACTAAACTTAGGGCAGGCGTGATTTTTTGAGCCGTGAGAGGGGTTTGGTACACACCTCTGAGGTGGGATTAGGGGTTATCCTAAATATCAGATAGCTGCTCAGAATCCATTTTTGAGATAACATTTCCCAAAAGGAGGTCGGTGGTGGTTTTGGTAGTGAAGTCGTCGAGGCGTGTGTCGGGGCTAATGGGAATTTCGGTCGTATCGGTGGCTGGTAAAAAGTCGTTCTTCCATACCTCTTCTAATTGTTTCGAGTTTAAGGAGAACTTCTTGTCTCGCCAATAAGAAGTTGGAACCTCTGGGGGAAAGTTCGGTATTACCAATTTGATGTTGGAGTTCGTGTAAGATGATTGCTCTTCGGGCAAGTCTTGGGTCGTTGGGAGTCCATGTTTTTTGAGGGTTTTGTTAAAATTGTAAAATACAAAGCCGCCTATAAATGCCCTTAAAATAAATGCTGTTTCAATTTGCTCAAAAGTCTTTAGGTTTGATTCTTCTTCTTTAAGGATTGTTAAGTTGGTAATCATTTACAATTCCATTGGTGGCTCGTTGGATGGCTGCGTCGTGTTTTTTTGTAAGATAAGCAACAACTCTAAATCGGTTTGTCCCCCTGGAAAATCCAGAGAGTGACTGAACATAGTGTTGCGATTCATGCACCAGGCTTCATAGTAACGCTCTAACTCCATGCGCAGGGAATCGGGCATACATGCTTCCTCCTCGCTTTGAGGGGACGTAGATGGTGATTCCATCTCCTTTTCTGAGTCCGTCGTATGGGTCAACTTCGTCATTTACTTCAAAGTTAAGTTTACGTCTTTGAGCTGAGGATATACCTCGTATAGCCTTGGATGGTTTAATATTTGAGGCTCTTCATTGATTTATACGGGAATGGTAAACGGCTCAGCGATAATATTTAGTCTTTGGAGATCATCTAATACACCACGGATGGCGGGTCGGATAAGGGATTCATGTTTTCGTCTAAGGTAGCTAAGGCTTCTAAGTAAACTTGAACCCCTCGAAAAAAGGCTTTGTTCTTATATTGTGTGCTGTAATTCATGGATGAGTGTTGATGCAACTCTTCCTCGTCCAGATTCGGGCTTTGGGGCGTAGATGTTTCTGCTACCTCTGGAAGGGAGGTAGATAGTGATGACTCCTTTGCACACTTCAGCATCGAATGGTTCTTGTTTGTCATTGGTTTTGAATGTTACTGCGTTATTCTTTAATTGAGGATATACTTGGTAAAGACGTGGGTGGTCTAAAAGCGGCAGCTACATCCCCTTCGATTTCTCCGTAGGTAGAATTATAGATAAAATTAACATAAGTATCTATGACACTGGGGGCAAGCCCTTGGATGCGAAGGGGAATGTTATTGATGTCAAGCCTAATTCTTCCATTGTATAAATCTTTTCTGATTTGTGCGAAACTATTACCGTATGCAAACCCTTCGAGGAGTTGGATTTGGTGTTGGACTTCTTCTTTAATTGTTTTAGCGACATCATTGGGATTTGTGTTTGATTGATTGGCTTAGTTGATAAAAATATTTCTAACCCCGTTGGGTTTACTTTCTGCAATCCCTACTTGGTCTTTTTTGATTATGTCATAATATAAGGCAAATCCTACTGAACGCAGACTGGGGTAGGCTTGGTAAATTGTTTCAATTTTCTTCAACTCGCTCAAGAGAGCCATTCCGATCTGAACAATACTTGAAACATTGATGTGAACTATCCTCCTTACATTACTTAATACTTACCCCCTGTAAGAATAATCATTGGGTAATTTTATATTAAGCAAAAAACTTTTCATTTGCTATAACCTATTCTATGCCTGTTAATTCGCGTGTAAACATCCTCTTTTTAGTGTAATCGCCCTTTTTGTGGTGCAAGTTGTGGTGCAACTAAAATAAAAAAGCAGTCACGATTTAACGTAACTGCTTGATTATCAAGTCGGGATAGCGGGATTTGAACCCACGACCCCTTGCCCCCCAGACAAGTACGCTACCGGACTGCGCCATATCCCGAAACTTCCATTTGAGCTATTGCCTAAATGTGGGTGCAAAAGTAGTTTTTTTTTAAATAGTTGTCAACTTAAAAGGTGTTTTTATTCCTCTAAAAGTGTCGTTTCTTGTTCTAAAAATGCCTGAAACCTCTCTCTTAGTAAATGATAATACGTAATTAGTTGTCTGGCCTCTTCGGTAAGAATCGCACCTCCGCCTTTTTCTCCTCCCGTTTGAGTCACGACCAGCGGGATACTCACTTGAGTATTCAGTGAGTTGACCATTTCCCAAGCTTTTTTGTACGACATACCCATCTGTTTGGCTGCCTGATTGATAGAGCCTGTATCGGCAATACGTTCTAATAACTCAACTCGCCCAGGCCCTAAGAATCGTTGCTTCTCACTCTCAATCCATAAACTACCCCCAACCCGAAATCCTGCGTCTTTTAAAATATGCTTCACACCAATATTTGTTAGATTCAAGACTTAATATAATACCAAAATCCCCCGTTTTCTAACAAACGTATTGATTAACCTCTTGAAATGCAAAGGTATTTACGGAAAAATTGGGGAAAAGGTAAAGAGGAGAAACAGAAAACTTAGATTCCGTGGTGGTACAGTAAAAAACCGAATAAATACAGCCAGAGTATATCTACAAAATGCCAATAGATGGTGATAAGCTTGAGTTTAAGTTGGTTGGGAGGATTGACACTGAACACGAACGAATCAACGTAAGAGATATTTTTGAGAGATTGAAAGACTACCCAAGTCAGTGCCACAATCCCAATTACAATGTGTAAAATATGCAATCCAGAAAGCAAATAAATAAAGCCTGCCGAAGGATTATTGACGGTTGAAATGCCAGCTTCGATAAGTTGTTTCCAACTCCAAAACTGTAAAATGACAAAAAGTATTCCAAGCATGAGCGTGGCACTGGTGTAGATTCTAAACTGTGGGTAACGGTCGGTACGAAAACAGTCATTGGCCAAATGTAATGTTAAACTACTAACACAAATCGCCAATGTACTTACCCAAAACAGCTGAGGTAAAGGTACGTCAGTCCAATAGATTCCAGCAGATTTTCGCATCACATAAATTACCAATAAAATAGTAAATACTAATACATTCCCCCCTATGCCCAGCCAAAGCATAAAATTGAAGGGTTCGTCGTTTGGTGAAACGATTTTCTTTAACAGTGGATGCCTAGCCAATGTGGATTGCTTACTACCAACAACCTGATAAATTTCAAGAAAGCTCTCCTTGCCAAACGGTGTAAGGGGCAAAAATGTTCTATAAATCGGTTTGTTTTCTCAAAAATACCGTAAATCGTCGACGGGAAGAACCTGTCATACTGGCATATAATGCCCCTTCATTACCAATTTTCTTTGATTTGGGATACGTGGGGTATTATTTCAGAAATAACCTGTACAAAATCATTTTACAATCGCCGCCATTCGGAAAATAAGGTCTTAGTAATTAGCGGTCAAATTTTCTCTGGTATTTTAGGTGTTACGCCTGCGTAGGCTTCAGCAGTAGAAATGTAGGGTAGGATACGAGTACGATGTGTTCCCCTTGAGTGAAAGTGAATTTCAGAGAAACTGATCTCTTATAAGCAGCAAAAACGAGTTTGTTTTCGATAAAAAAGGCACAATCACTTCCCAGTTTTCGAGCATAGTTTTCCAAATCGCCTATAGACAATCGTAAATCGTAAATCTGATTCAGTATTTTGAGCACAAAAGCTGCATCAGCCGATCCTCCTCCCATTCCTGCTCCGATAGGCACGATTTTGAGTAGGTGCATAGCTACTGCTGGGAGCTCGAAGTCTTGTTGGAGAAGCGTGTAGGCTTTCACACAAAGATTGGTGGTAGGGTCGCCAGGGATTTCAATTCCCGACGATGAAAAACTAAATGTATCGGCGGGGATAATTTCTAACACATCTGACCACCCAACAGGATAAAAGCAGGAGGCAATGTTATGGAATCCATCGGGACGTTTTTCAATGATTTGAAGCCCAATGTTGATTTTGGCGTTAGGGAAGGTAACCATGTTTGAAAGGTAGTCAGGAGTCAGGAGCGAGAAGTGAGTAGCCAGATAAACAACTCACTTCTCGCTCCTGACCGCACGGGTGACTTGTCTCGCTTCTGAATTAATACAGCATCCGAAACTTAATCGTTTCTTCTACGTTCTTAATTTCGTCAATGAAACCATCTTCGTAGCTTCGTTCTACGTCCATGATGACGTAGCCGATTTGCTCGTTGGTTTTGAGGTATTGACCCGTGATGTTAACATTGTATTTGGCAAAAATGTTGTTGAGTTTGGCCAAAATACCTGGTACATTTTTGTGAATGTGCAATAAACGGTGCGAGCCTTTGAGGAGTGGAAGTTGCACCTTCAGGGAAGTTTACGCTGCCTGTTGTGCTACCGTTATTGATGTATTCGAATAGTCGCTCAGGAACGTAGTGACCAATCCCTTCTTGGGCTTCTTCGGTACTCCATAATGTGCGATCTGAATCATGGTAAACCTCTAAGTTCACTTTCAAAAGGTTCGTTGTTGGTTTTGGGTTCATACGGGAATACGTCAACCCCAGCGCCCCATACTTTGCCGCTTTTGAGCAGGGCTTCTACCAAGGCTTGTACGTCAACCACGTGACCACGGGCGAGATTCAAGAACACAACGCCATCTTTCATCAATTCAAACTCACGTTTACCAATAACGTTTTTGTTGTCTTTACGTCCATCAATGTGCATACTTACCACATCAGCCACTTGCAGCAGCTCATCTAAAGACCTCATTTTCTTGGCATTGCCAATGGGCATTTTATCAACTATATCATAAAAATAGACCTCCATGCCTAAAGCTTCTCCAATCACGGACAACTGTGTACCAATGTGCCCATAACCGACAAGTCCCAATTTTTTGCCTCGTACTTCAAAACTATTGTTGGCCGATTTGTCCCATTTCCCTTCGTGCATTCCTACGCTTTTGGTAAATACATTCCGAATCAGCATAATCATTTCACCTACCGCTAATTCCACCACGGAGCGGGTATTGCTGTAAGGGGCGTTGAAGACGGCAATCCCTCTTTCGGTGGCTGTTTTGAGGTCAATCTGGTTGGTACCAATACAAAAAGCACCAATAGCAATCAGCCGTGGGGCATTTTCCAATACGCGACGCGTCACCATGGTTTTGGAACGAATCCCCAAAATGGTCACATCTTTGATTTTCTCAATAAGCTCTTCTTCGTCGAGTGCACCTTTGATAAACTCTACGTTGAAGCCTTGTTCTTCAAACGCCTGCCGCGCTACGGGGTGGACGTTTTCGAGTAATAAAATCTTGATACGGCTCTTGGGGTACGATTGCGAGCGGGGAAGGTTGTTCAAAAACAAAAACTCATCCAACGACGGCACTACATGGTCGGCGACACTCGTCACTTTTTCGCGATCAACGTTTTCGGTGAAGGCATAGAAACGCGTGGCCAAGCCCGCAGCCCGCAGTTCATAATCGGTGTAACCGTCACCAATAGCGCATACATCTCCTTCTAAGTGGAGTGACGCAAGGAGTTGTACTTTGCCTCTGTCTTTTGACAGAACATTGTTTTCATCCACGCCAACGATGTTGTCATTTTCGTCAAACCTAAACGTATTGGCATATACATTGTCTTCTTTAAGTCCTAATTCTGTGACAATTGGCACAATAAACTCCTTGAAACCGCTTGATACAATCAGAATAGAATCGGCGTAGTCGCGGAGAAATGCTCGATTGCGAATGAAAGAATCGGATATTTTGGTGCGTAAAAAGTCTATTAAAGCTTCGATGTGCGAGCGATTAGCTTGTAAAAGCTCAATGCGGCGGTGGAGAGCTTCGCCAAACGGCATTTCGCCGTTCATGCCTTTTTCGGTCAAGTCCCTGATTTGTTGTACTACTTTTTCGCGGTTGGGATTGCCTGCCAAGGCAATGCTGGCGAGTTCGTCCAAGCCTTCGACTTGCGTAAAAGTGCTGTCGAAATCAATGACGTAATAGGTTTGTTCAATCGTGTTGGTGGTGAGCATTCTGCAAAAAAAATTTATTGAGATAAATATGTCCTTTAAAGAACAAGTGACTTTATACCAATTGGATTAAGTCTCTAAAAATATAAGGCTTAATAGAGGGTTTTATGGCCCTAAATTCGACAATATCTATTTTGCGTTGGGTGAGCTTTTCTAAATCTTCTTCCATTTGCAATAGTTCAAAAAAGGTCATTCCCTCCTTTTCAATGGCCAAATCTATATCGCTATGCTCATTTTGTTCACCACGCGCAAATGAACCAAACAAACCTGCTTGAGTTACGTGATGCTGACGCAAGTAATTTTGTACTACGTCAAAAAAAGCGAAAGACGAGTTCATAGTTTCTTTCGTAAAATTTACTGCAAATTTACCGTTCCTTTTTGGCATTTTTGCAAACTTGCCCAAATCTACTTTGTGAAAGTTCACAACATTAGACAACAGGATTGGGCTTGGCAACGAAATTTTTGTAAAAAATCCATGAAGATACTTCATACCGCCGATTGGCATTTGGGCAAACAACTTCACAAATACAGTCTTGAAGAAGAGCAAAGTTTATTTTTAGATTGGTTAGTGACGACGGTACAAGAGCGTGAAATTGATGTATTGTTGGTGTCGGGTGATGTTTTTGATACTGCAAACCCTTCCAATCAGGCTTTGGCTCAGTATTATGGTTTTTTAAAGAAATTGATCGGGACAGGCTGTCATGTGGTAGTGACGGGTGGAAATCATGATTCGCCTGGGGTACTGAATGCTCCAAGGGAATTGCTGCGTTTTTTGGACATCAAAGTCGTTGGAAATGCTCAGGAAAACATAGAAGATGAGTTATTACACATCAAAATTCCCAAAGGAGAGGTAGTAGTAGCGGCAGTACCTTACCTACGCGACGCTGACTTACGGAAGTCGGTAGTGGGAGAGGGATATGACGACCGGTTGTCGGCATTGCGACAAGGAATCAGAGCCCATTATGAACAATTGGCGGCGATAAGCACCGAGCGTTACCCCAACAAATGTGTGATTGCGATGGGGCATTTGTACGTCAACGGAGCGTCGGTAAGCGAAAGTGAACGCGATATTCACGTGATTGGGGGGGAAGCGGCTTTTTCGGCCGACTTTTTTCCAGAGGGCTTTGATTACATTGCTTTAGGGCACATTCACAAGCCACAGCGCATCGCTAATTCCGACTTTGTGCGTTACTCGGGGTCGCCTATTCCGTTGAGTTTTAGTGAGAGAGATGATAAAAAATACGTACTCGAACTCACGATTGAGGCTCATCAAATCGAAAGAATAGAGCCAATTGCAGTGCCACTTTTTCGGGAACTGCGTTGTTTTTCGGGGGATTTGGAAGCAGTTGAAGCGGCCTTGAACGCCTATGAGGTGGTTACGCCCTTGCCCCCTTTCGTAGAAATCCATGTGACAGAATCTTTTTATGACCCCCAAAAAGAGGCGTATTTTGGCTACTTGGTTCGCGAATTTGAAACGGCGCCTTTCAAAATCATCAAGCCAAGGCTGTCTTTTAGCAATCGAACTCAAGGGGCAGATGAATTATATTTAACAGGAACTTCGATTCAAGATTTAACCCCAAAAGAGGTTTTTCAAAAACGCCTTTTAACCGAAAATATTGACGAAGAAACCCAACAACTTTTGGCTGAAGCTTTTGAAGAACTGTGGCGTGAAGTGGCCGAACAAAACTGATTGTATCAATGAAAATTCTCCGCATTCGTTTTAAAAATATTAACTCATTTTACGGCGAGCATCCGTGTATTGACTTTACTACCAATCCTTTAGTGATTTCTGGATTGTTTATTATTTCAGGACCTACGGGGGCGGGAAAGTCAACCTTGCTCGACGTGATTACCTTGGCGCTGTACAACGAAATTCCGCGTTTTGGCAGTATTTCTAAAACCGAAATCGAAAAGTTAGGCTCTATTGTCAACCTCAAAGCAGCTGATGAACCCAAGGTGGAGGCTTATGCCGAGGTGGAGTATGAAGTCAAGGGGAATCAGTATCGTTCAAAATGGAGTATCGCCCGCAATCGTAATGGAAATTGGAATAATTACCAAATGGAGATTGCAGAATTGTCTTCTGGTAATTTGTTGGATATCAAGGGGCTGTCGAACTTTCCAAAAAAAAATGAGGAACTTATCGGTTTGAGTTATCAGCAGTTTGTAAAGTCAATCGTGTTGGCTCAAGGGAGTTTTGCCGAGTTTTTGAGGGCCAAAGCACACGACCGTTCCAAACTGTTGGAAGACATTACGGGACAGCGTATTTATCGGCAGTTGGGAGCGGCTGCTTATTTAAAAGATAAGTATTATCGGGAACAGCTGGAGTTGAAGGAGAAAGAACTGCAACTGGTAGCAATGCTCACCGACGAGGAAGTGACACAGTGGGAACAAGCGTGGTTTATTGCCGAATCGAACCACACCCAAGCTGATAAAGAGGTGATTTTTTTGGAAAAAGAAAAAAATACATTATAGCGAAGTTTTGAACTCCAACAAAATATCGAAAAATTAGAACGCGAAATAAATGTTTTTGATCAAGAAAAAGCGGCTTTTGGCTACCTCCAACGACTCCAAAGCCACGAACAAGTAAGCGAATGGGCAGCTGATTTGGCCACTCTCAAAGCGCAAAAATCACAATTGATAGTATTGGAAGAACGCAAGCAGACCACGCATAACCAAGCAGAAATACAAATTAAAATTATTCAGAAGACAGTACAGCAAATCGAAAAATTAATCAATAAAACCGTACCTAAAGAACGATTATTAGCAGAACTCAACGCTTTTGAGGGGGAAATTTTGGGGTTAGAAACCGAGATAGAAAAACTAAACGCGGAGATTCGACCCGTTTTTTCAACCATTAAGCAGGAAATAACACAATCTACAAACCCTTGGCTCAGTGCGTTGTCTTTTGAAAAGCTGGATGAAACCTATGAGCTGCTAAAACAAAAACAGTCCGACACCGGGACCGAGGTTGCACGTTTTTCTGCCGATTTTGATGCTGAAAGTGAACTTACTCGTTTGTCCACACGCGAAAAAGCCCTCATTGAATTGGAGGCTAAACTGGAAAAACGAAATGAGTTATTAGCACAAGGACATGAAGCTAAAAAAAACTTAGAAGAAAGTACCCAAATTGTAGCGCAGAAGAAGCCGCTTTTGGAGCAGCTAAATGAGACACTAAAACAAATTGACGTAAAAATCAAAGAGTTACAATTAAGAAAAGAAAAAGAGCAACAGAAGTTTAATCTCGAAGACCTCCGCAACTCACTGCAAAACGGGGAAGAATGTCCGCTTTGTGGTTCGATCCATCACCCCTACGTTCATGCTTACATCAATGCTCTTTCGCAGGTACAAGTAGAACTCGATTTATTAGAAAAAAATAGAAAAGAAGTAGATACCCAAGCAAAAAAGGTAGGAACGGAGTTTGACAAAGCCGAGGCTTTAAAGGCAAAAGCCACCCTTGATTTGACCCAACTGCGCGAAGCATACAAGAAAGCCAAGGAAGAGTGTGAAAAAGTACTGGAAGCACTCTTTTTGGTAGCAGATACAACTGTTGAACAACTTGTTACGGAGCAAAAGCAACTTCGTCAACAACAAGAAATAGTGTCCAATTGGGTAAAAATTAGAGATTTGAATGAGGTCATTAAAAAATTATTAACGCAGTACGAGTCGTTGTTTGTGCTGAGAACTCAAAAGCTGACAAAAGAGCAAGAAAGGAAAAAACGTTTTTTGGGAAATGATATAAGAGCAGAAGGGCAAATCTTGAAAAATACACTTACAAATGCACAAACGACCTACGATATTGTCCAAAAACAGTATTTGGAAATCCAACAAAATCTATTGGACGAAACTCAAAAAATAGGCGTTTTAGAAACGGAGCTGACCCAAAAACTACAGAAACAGGGTATTGAGAGTATTCAGCTCGCAGATGAATTATTGCTTCCATCAGTAGAAGTAGAAATGTTGAAAAATAAACGCAAGTCGCTGGAAGATAAAGCAAAAGAATTAGATGTAAACCAAAAAACGTGGTTAGAAGAGTTGTTGAAAGTTGCTCAGTTGAGACAAACCGAACATACATGGGAAGAAACCGAGTTTAAATTCAAAACCAACCGAGAATTACGTGACAAGTATCTGAAAGAATCGTCTGAAATCGCAGCTAAATTGAATAATCATGCCATTCAACAAGCAAAATTCTCGACCTTACAAGCGGAGTTGGATAGGATGCGTCAACAACGAAAAAAATGGGATTTGCTTAATCGGTACATCGGTGACCGTGAAGGTAACAAGTTTAGCAATTTTGCCCAGAACTTAACTCTGTCCAACTTGATTGGATTGGCTAATCAGCGATTACGGCACTTATCCGACCGCTATATTTTAGACAAACCGAAAGAAGAAACTGAGAGTTTATTTGTAATAGATACTTATCAAGGCAACGCCCAACGGGCGGTCAATACCCTGTCAGGAGGAGAGACTTTTACATTGAGTTTGGCATTAGCGTTAGCTCTTTCCGATTTGGCTTCGCAAAATGTCAGCATTGAAAGTCTGTTTATTGATGAAGGCTTTGGTACGTTAGACCCTGATTCGCTCGATATGGCCTTGAGTATGTTGGAGCGTTTGCAGTCGGAAAGCGATAAAACGATTGGAATCATTTCGCACGTGGAGGCGCTCAAAGAGCGTATTGGGACTCAAATTCGCCTTTTCAAAAATGGCAATGGGCAAAGTACGATGGAGATTGTGGGGTGAAATTTTATCCCCCACAACATTTTTTGTATTTCTTGCCGCTTCCGCAAGGACAATTATCGTTGCGATTGATAGCGATGATTTTGCCTGAAAGATAAAACCATTGGTTTTGTTCTTTCACAAAAAGAGAGTGTTCATAGTGGACGCGGCTTTTTTTGTTTTCATCCAAATAAAATGCTTGAAAAACAACCTCTCCTTGGGTATCCTCTTTTGTGCCTTTGTGAGTCGAAATGATTTTTAACCCTTTCCATTCAGATTCTTTTGCCCATTGTTCAATGGTTTCCTTGTCAAGCTGCAAACGTTTGGAGATGTGGATAGTAGCGATTAAATAATCGGTTGCCAAAGAACAATAGGCCGAGTAGCGCGATTTCATCAGTGCTAAAGCCGTTTCTGTTGTTCGTTTTCCAGCAATTATTGCCCCACAGCAGTTTTCAAAACTAAGCTCAGAGCCACAGTAACAGTACGATGCCATTTGTCGTTAGCGTATAAAAGAGTGGTATAAAAAAAGCGGCTCAAGGCCGCTTTGTAAATTTTATGAAGCGCGTTGCGGGGTAGTCTTACTCAGTTAATCAACCTAAATAAGCGATTCCAGCGAATTTTGTTCAGGATAGATTTTGGATTGGGGTCAATAGACATCCAGATAAAGACGGCTTTCCCCACGATGTGGTCGGCAGGAACAAAACCCCAAAAGCGCGAATCTGCTGATTCGTAGCGGTTGTCTCCCATCATAAAGTAATAATCTTGTTTGAAAGTATAGCTGGTAATGGCCTTACCGTCAATTGAAACTTTACCTTTCTCAATCACCACTTTGTCGGCGTCGTTGTGGTCAAAATATTTGATTACGTGGCCATACTTGGCAATATTAGCGGAATCTAATTGAATGGTCATGCCTGTTTTTGGCACTTGAATAGGTCCCCAAAAATCAGGATTTTGTTTCGCAGCGGCGGGAAAAAGTCCCATCTCAGGTGTGGTAGCGTCATAGCGGCTTTCGTGGGTAATGCCACGAATAAAACTATGCTTTTTTAAACCTTCTACAATCTGTGGGGTCGTACGGATTTGGTACAAAAACTTACCTGGGT